>NZ_JBHYWI010000043.1:0-74764 GCF_042751525.1 Kitasatospora sp. NPDC059408 | reverse complement strand
GCGGCGGACGGCGGCCGGCTGCGGGGCCGCCGGGCGGGCGCCGCGGCGCAGCCGGGCGCGGGCGGCGGCGCTCCCCGCGGTGCCTGTCCGCCGTGCTCCCCCGCCGCCGTTACCGGTATTCGACACCGACGGGGCCTCCGGCTCTGGTCGGGATCGGCGGCGCCGGCTGGGGCGGCTCACCGATGGTGACGAAACGTGCCGAAAAGTGACATACCCAGCAGAACCCAGGCTATCCCGGCTGCCGGGTCGTCTTGTCCGATTGACCTACCTGGCGCGGCGCCGGGCTCGCGCCGACAGGTGGGGGCTCAGGTGCCCAGGAGGCCGGCGACGTGCGGGAGGACGTCCCGGTCGTGGTCGAGCCAGTCGACCGAGTCCAGCTCGTCCGGGCCGAGCCAGCGCAGCTCGTCGTGCTCCAGGAGCGGACGGGGGTCGCCGTCGAGCAGCTCCGCGGCCCAGAAGTGCAGCTCCAGGCCCGGCCGGACGGCCCACGCGCCGGGCAGCCGCTCCAGCGCCCGGGCGTGCACGCCGAGCTCCTCCAGCAGCTCGCGCTCCAGCGCCTCGGACTCCGTCTCGCCGGGCTCGGCCTTGCCGCCCGGGAACTCCCAGCGCCCGGCCACCTCCGCGGGGGTGTTGCGGCGCGCGGCCAGCACCCGCCCCGCCCGGACGATCACGCCGCCGATCACGATCCGGACGGCGGCCTGCTCCTCGATGTTCACGGTTGCGGGATTCATGGCACGAGCCTAGGCGTCCCCGGCCGCTCGCTCGGCCTCGGTCCAGTAGAGCTGCTTGTGGCCGCGGGCCTCGAACTCGGCCGCGAGGCGCTCGGCCTCGTCCTTCGCCAGTCCCCGCGCGACGACGAAGCGGTTGCCGTTGTCGTCCTGCCGCATCACCCGAAAGGTGCTCATGGCGGGAGCGTATCCCCGGCCTGCGTGGGGGTCGGGCCGGGGATACCTGTCCCGAACCGTACGGGCGGCTCGCTACCGGCAGGTACGGGCCGGGTTAACTCCGGGTAAGACGGCGCGTCAGACCCGGAGGTCGGGCACCTGCTCACCGGTGGACAGGCCCAGCTCGCGGCGGGCGTCCACGCTGAGCGGGGTGGTCTTGGCCGTCAGCAGCTTCGCCCGCCGGATCTCGCCCTCCAGCGCGGTCGGATCGGTCGTCCGCGCTGCGGACTCCCAGGCGGTGGCGGCGTCCCGCTGGGCGGCGGCCAGCGCGGCGACCTTCGGCTTCGCGGCGTCCGGCCAGGACGTCGTCGTGCGGGACAGCTGCTCGGCCTCGGCGCGGGAGGCGGCCGCCATCCGCCCGGCCCAGGTCACGTACTCGGAGCCGGCCGTCGCGACCTCGCCCTTGGGCTGGTTCGCGTAGGCCGTGTTGAAGCCGCGGACGGCCTCCAGGTAGGCGAGCTGGGCGGAGGTCAGGCTGCCGCGGTCGGTGCGGACGGTGCCCACGTGCTCGGCGTCGCGGTCCTCGAAGGCGCAGGTGATGTACCGCTCCCCGTACTTCCAGTTGCCGGCGGTCGGGTAGAGGTAGATCTCGTCCATGCCGTCCGGGATCGCCCACTGGTCGAGGGCGTAGTTGTCGAGCACGGGGCGGCAGAGCTCCGCGGCGCGCTCGCGGATCGCCGACTCGCCCGGGTAGGTCCGGCTGTCGCCGGCCGGGGTCCTGGCGGTGCCGGCCACCTCGCCGTGGTGCGGGGCGGAGCAGGGCACCTTGCGAACCCAGTACACCGTCTCGTCGCCGCCCTCCGGGTCGACCCGGCTGCCCCCGTCCGGGGAGCTGTAGCAGTCCCCGGACTTGAGGGCGGACCAGCGGACCGAGCCGGCCGGGGCCTTGGGCGGCGCGCCGGAGTCGGCACGGTCGACCGGGCCCAGCACGGCGCCGAGGACGCCGAACACCGTGACCATGACGCCGAACACGCCGAACACCAGGCCCGTCACGGCCATGCCCATGCCGCGCTCGGCGCGCTTCCTGATCTGGACCATCGCGACGATCGACAGCACGAGGGCGACCGGCCACGCGCAGACGAGGCCGGTCACGAGGGCTCCGATGGCGAAGCCGTTGACCTGCTTGGGGGGCTGGGGATAGCCGTACGGGTAACCGGGCTGGAAGCCGGAGTACGCGGCGGGCGGCACCGACGCCCAGCCCCCGGCGGGCCCGGTGGCCCCGGCTGCCCCGACGGGCGGCGGCGGGGGCGGCGCCAGGGGCGGGGCCCCGGCGGGGGCGGCCCACGGGTCGGCGGGGGCCGGGGCGGCAGCAGGCGGGGCCGCTTCCTTCCCGAGGTCCACCCGGTCCACCCGGTCCGCCGGGTTCTCGGCGGGCGCGGGGTTCTCCGGCCCGGGGACGGGCGCGTCGGGATCGGGCTTGGACACGTGGACTCCCCCGGCCCGGCGGTGCGGGCGTCAGCTCGGCGTTCTGCGCCGCTCGGCGGCCTTCGGCACACCGCTCGGACCCGAACGGGCCCGACAACGAACGGTCGCGCGACTTTACCCGATCTTTTCGAACGCCTGCCCGCCCTTTGTTCCCCGCCCCTCAGCCGCGCGCCAGGACCTCGCCGTGGAGCATCGAGAACCAGCCGTCCCCGGCGCCGCTCCACTCCCGCCAGCCGGCCGCGATCCGCTCCAGCTCCGCCCGGTCGGCGAAGCCCGCGGCCACCGCCGTGCGGGCGAACGCCGAGTCGACCGTCCGGTCCGCCCACATGCCGCCCCACCACGCGCACCGCTCGGGCGTCGCGAACGTCCAGGTGGTGGCGGTGGCGGCGACCTCGGCGAAGCCGGCCGCCCGGGCCCAGGACAGCAGCCGCCGCCCGGCGTCCGGCTCGCCGCCGTTGGCGCGCGCGGTCCGCCGGTAGAGCGCCAGCCAGTCGTCCAGCGCGGGCGCCTCGGGGTACCAGGTCATCGAGGCGTAGTCGACGTCCCGGGCCGCGACCACGCCGCCCGGCGCCAGCACCCGGCGCATCTCGCGCAGCGCGCCCACCGGGTCGGCCACGTGCTGGAGCACCTGGTGGGCGTGCACCACGTCGAACTCGCCGTCACGGTAGGACAGTCGGTGGACGTCGGCGACCTCGAAGACGACGTTCGACAGCCCCCGCCCGGCGACGTACTCGGCCGCCTGCTCCAGCACCTCGGCGGAGGTGTCCACGGCCACCACCCGCCCGCTCGGACCGACCAGCTCGGCCAGGTCGGCGGTGATCGTGCCCGGCCCGCAGCCGACGTCCAACAGGGCCTGCCCGGGGCGCAGTTCGGGCAGCAGGTAGGCGGCGGAGTCGGCGGCGCCGCGCGAGCGGTGCGAGCGCAGCACGGCCTCCTGGTGGCCGTGCGTGTAAACGGTGGACGTTCCGCTCATCGGATCCCCCTCGATCGTGTTCGGCTTCCCCCGACGCTACTCCTGTTCTCGCATCGCGAGAAGATTCGTCTCACATGATGGCCACCCGGCGGCGCCCGCCCCGTCGCCCGCCGTACCGTGGAGGCCCCCCGACAGAACGGTCCCGCCCCATGCCCGGCCCGCGCCCCTTCGTCCTGCTGAGCGCCGCCGTGTCGCTCGACGGCCACCTCGACGACGCCTCCCCCGAGCGGCTGCTGCTCTCCAACGCCGCCGACTTCGACCGGGTCGACGAGGAGCGCGCCGCCGCCGACGCGATCCTGGTCGGCGGCAACACCCTGCGCGCCGACAACCCGCGCCTGTTGGTCAACGACGCCGACCGGAGGGCCGCCCGGGTCGCGGCCGGGCGGCCGGCGTACCCGCTGAAGGTGACGCTCAGCGCGAGCGGCGCACTTGACCCGGCGCTGCGGTTCTGGCACACCGGCGGCGGCAAGGTCGCGTACACGACGGACGCCGGCGCGGCGGCCCTGCGACCGGCGCTGGACGGGCTGGCCGACGTGGTCGCGCTCGGCGGCGCGGTGGACCTCGGCGCGGTGCTGGACGACCTGGGCGCCCGCGGCGTGCGCCGCCTGATGGTCGAGGGCGGCGGCAGCGTGCACACCCAGTTCCTCGCGCAGGGCCTGGCCGACGAGCTCCAACTGGCCGTGGCCCCGCTGCTGGTCGGCCAGGCGCAGGCGCCGCGGTTCGTCCACCCGGCCGCCTTCCCGGGCGGACCGGCGCGGCGGATGCGCCTGCTGGAGGCACGTACGGTGGGCGATGTCGTCCTGCTCAGGTACGCCCCGAAGGAGCCCGCCCCGTGACCACCGACCTCGACCACCTGCGCCGGGCCGTCGAACTCTCCCGTCTCTGCCCGCCGTCCGGGACCGCCTTCTCGGTCGGCGCGGTGGTCGTCGGCGCCGACGGCGAGGTGCTCGCCGAGGGGTACAGCCGCGAGACGGACGCCCACGACCACGCGGAGGAGGCCGCGCTCGGCAAGCTCCCGGCCGGCGACCCGCGGCTGCGCGGCGCGACGGTCTACAGCTCGCTGGAGCCGTGCGGGCAGCGGGCCTCGCGCCCGGTGCCGTGCGCCCGGCTGATCATCGCGGCGGGTGTGCCGCGGGTGGTGGTGGCCTGGCGCGAGCCGGACCTGTTCGTGACCGACTGCCAGGGCACGGCGCTGCTGGAGGCGGCCGGGGTCGAGGTGGTCGAGCTGGCGGAGCTGGCGGCGGAGGCCCGGGCGGTCAACGCCCACCTGCTCGGATGATCTTTTGTATCATCATTGAACAAAGGGCTCGTCTTCGCCGGGTCCACCGCCGCCCGCCGGCACCCGCCGGCCCGCACCGCGAGGAGCCCGACCCATGCCCGCCGCCCCCGTCCGGCTGACCGCCCGCGCCCTCCTGCTCGACATGGACGGCACCCTCGTCGACTCCGACGCCGTCGTCGAGCGCTGCTGGCGGCGCTGGGCGGCCGTGCACGGCCTCGACCCGGCCGCCGTCCTCGCCGTCGCGCACGGCCGCCAGGGCCACGCGACGATGGCCGAGCTGCTGCCCGGCCGCCCGGTCGGGGAGAACCTCGCCGACAACCGGCGGATGCTCGCCGCCGAGCGCGCCGACACCGACGGCGTCGTCCCCGTCCCCGGCGCACCCGCCTTCCTCGCCGCGCTGGCCGGCCTCCCGCACGCCCTGGTGACCTCCGCCGACGAGCCGCTCGCCCGGGTCCGGATGGCCGCCGCCGGACTACTGCTGCCGGGCGTCCTGGTCACCGCCGAGTCGGTCGGCGCGAGCAAGCCCGACCCGGAGGGCTTCCTCAAGGGCGCCGCCGCACTCGGCTTCCCCCCGGCCGACTGCCTCGCCTTCGAGGACTCGGGGGCCGGCATCGCCGCCGCCCGCGCGGCCGGCCTGCGCGTCGTCGGCATCAGCCCCCGCGCCGCCGCCCACCGCCCCGACGCCCACGCCGACACCCTCGAAGCCGTCACCGTCACCACCGAGCCCGACGGCACGGCGACCGTCACCATCCGCTGAACTCCCCCCACGAACGCCGAACCGCCCGGCCCCGTGCGAACACGGAACCGGGCGGTCCACCGCACCGGGCGGCGGTCAGACGTTGAAGCGGAATTGCCATCACACCACTGCAACCTGCGAGAACGCCCCTGCCGACGAACGAAGTCAGCACAGAACCAGCACGGTGGCGTGAACCCGCTGCTGACGATCAGTAGTGGTAGCGGGCTGCCAGGATGATGATCTCCCGGTCCGTGACCAGATAGACGAGACGGTGCTCGTCATCGATCCGCCGCGACCAGGCACCGGGCAAGTGGTACCTCAGCGGCTCGGGCTTGCCGATCCCGGTGAACGGGTCGCGCAGGACGTCCTCGATGAGCTTGTTGATCCGAGCGAGCATCTTGCGGTCGCTCTTGAGCCAGGACGTGCAGTCCTCCCAGCCGGCCTCTTCGAAGACGAGCCTCACGCGGCGCCCTTCTCGACACCCGCCGCATCAGGATCGATGAGCTCCCGCTCGGAAAGCCCTGTGCCGCCAAGGGCGTTCTCGTACGCCTTGAGCAAGCGGCGCGCGTTCACCGGCGAGCGCAAGAGGTAGGAGCCTTCACGCAAGGCGGCATAGTCCTCGGCCGAGACGAGCACGGCATTCCCGTGCTTGGAGACGATCTCAATGGCCTCGTGATCGTCGTTGACCTTCTTGATCAACGGGAAGAGAGCCTTGCGCGCCTCGCTGGCTGTGATCGACATCGACTGAACTCCTTCCATGACCGGTACCACATAACGTACCACTCAAGTGCATGCGACGGGCCGAAGAAGTCAGCACCGAGTCAGCACGGAAAACGGACCGGGGCCCGCCTCAAGGGAGGCGGGCCCCGTCCGACCTGCACATTTGACAGATCGATCTATCTCAAAGCAATCAAATGATCAGACGTTGAAGCGGAACTCCACGACGTCGCCGTCCTGCATGACGTACTCCTTGCCCTCGATGCGGGCCTTGCCCTTGCTGCGGGCCTCGGCGATGGAGCCGGTCTCGACCAGGTCGGCGAAGGAGATGACCTCGGCCTTGATGAAGCCCTTCTGGAAGTCGGTGTGGATCACACCGGCCGCCTCGGGGGCCGTGGCGCCCTTCTTGATGGTCCAGGCGCGGGTCTCCTTGGGGCCGGCCGTCAGGTAGGTCTGCAGGCCGAGGGTGTCGAAGCCGACGCGGGCGAGGGTGGCGAGGCCGGGCTCCTCCTGGCCCATCGACTGGAGGAGTTCGAGCGCCTCCTCGTCGTCGAGCTCGATCAGCTCGGACTCGATCTTGGCGTTCAGGAAGATCGCCTCGGCCGGGGCGACCAGCTCGCGCTGGGCGTTCTTGAAGTCCTCGTCGGCCAGCTCGTCCTCGTCCACGTTGAAGACGTAGAGGAAGGGCTTGGCGGTCAGCAGGTGGAGCTCGCGGATCGGGGCGGTGTCGAAGCCGGCCTCGAAGAGGGTCTTGCCGGTCTCCAGGATCGCCTGCGCGGCCTCGGCGGCGGCCAGCACGGGGGCGGTGTCCTTCTTGAGGCGCGCCTCCTTCTGGAGCCGCGGCAGGACCTTCTCGACGGTCTGGAGGTCGGCCAGGATCAGCTCGGTGTGGATGGTCTCGATGTCGTCCTTGGGCGACACCTTGCCGTCCACGTGCACCACGTCGGGATCGGTGAAGGCCCGCACGACCTGGCAGATCGCGTCCGACTCGCGGATGTTAGCGAGGAACTTGTTGCCCAGGCCCTCGCCCTCGGAGGCGCCGCGCACGATGCCGGCGATGTCGACGAAGTCGACGGTGGCCGGGAGGATCCGCTGCGAGCCGAAGATCTCGGCGAGCTTGGCCAGCCGCGTGTCCGGGACGCCGACGACGCCGACGTTCGGCTCGATGGTGGCGAACGGGTAGTTGGCCGCCAGCACGTCGTTCTTGGTCAGGGCGTTGAACAGGGTCGACTTGCCGACGTTCGGCAGGCCGACGATTCCGATCGTGAGCGACATGAAGCGCAGTCCCGGGGCTTGGAGGAGTTGGACCGGCACCGTGCGGGCCGACCCCCAAGTCTACGGGCAGCTCCTCACGCCCCGGTCGCCACCGGCAGGGGCTCCAGGAACTCCGGCCGGTTGCCCAGCCCGTCGCCGGAGTGGAAGCGGCGTCGGCCGGGCAGGCCGGCGGGCCTGAACGACGATCACATCAGTACTCCGTCCGGAGACACGGAGCGAGGCCTGAACGGTCCATTACACAGTGTGGCGATGATCGGACCGTACGTTGGGTGGGTGGAGCAGAGCATCCGTACCCAGCCGCCAGGGCCCAGACGCCGTCCGCCGAACGGCAAGGGCGCCGCCGTCCCCGGTCCCGGGCGCGGCCCCGAGGCCGCCGGGGCCCCCTCCTCCCGGCTGCGGCCGGTGGCCGGGGCCCCCGCGAGCGTCCGCCCGGCCACCCCGAAACTGCGGCTGCGGCTGCCGCTGCGCGGGCGCGGCGACGCCCGGCTCTACGGACGCCGCCGCACCGGGCGGCCCACCCGACTGACCGCCGTCGGCACCGGCGTGGTCGGCGTGCTGGCGACCCTCGCGGTGGCCGGGGCCGACCGGCTGCTGTTCGACGGCCTCGGCTGGCTGTTCGGCCTCGGCTACGTGGTCGTCTGCTTCCAGCTGGCCGTCCGGGTGCGCTACGTCGACCTGCTCGCCGCGCCGATCAGCGGCCCGATCGCCTTCGCGCTCGCGCTGTCGCTGCTCGCGCCGGTCAACTCCCCGGGCGTGACCGCCCAGGTGGTGGCGCTGGCGACCGGGCTCGCGCTGCGGGCCGGCTGGCTCTTCACCGGCACCGGGCTGGCCGCGCTGATCGTCCTCGCCCGGTTCGTCGCCCAGCGCCGGATCCAGCGCTCGCGCTGAGCGGCGCCCCCGCGGGCGGCCTCAGCCGGCCGCGCGGGCCGCGGCCATGGCGGCGCCGACGATGCCCGCGTCGTTGCGCAGCTCCGCGGGCACGACCCGGGCCCCGCGCTCGCGCAGCAGCGGCAGGAACTTCTGGTGCTTGCGGCTCACCCCGCCGCCGATCACGATCAGCTGCGGCGAGAACAGCATGTCCACCAGGTCCAGGTACTCGTCGACCCGCCCGGCCCACTGCTCCCAGCTCAGGTCGTGCCGCTCCTTCGCGGCCGAGGAGGCCCGGCGCTCGGCGTCCTTGCCGCGCAGCTCCAGGTGGCCCAGCTCGGTGTTGGGCACCAGCACGCCGTCCACGAAGAGCGCGCTGCCGATGCCGGTGCCGAAGGTGAGCACCAGGACCACGCCGGACTGCTCCCGGCCGGCGCCGTGCGCGGTCTCGGCGAGGCCGGCCGCGTCGGCGTCGTTGAGGACGGTCGCGGGCAGGTCCAGCGCCTCGCGGAACAGCGCCTCGGCGTCCAGGCCGATCCAGCCCTTGTCGACGTTGGCGGCCGTCCTGGTCCGGCCGTCGACCACCACGCCGGGGAAGGTCAGCCCGACCGGGCCCTCGTGGCCGAAGTGCCGGACCACCTCCCGGACGGCGGCGACCACGGCCTCGGGGGCGGACGGCTGCGGGGTGAGCACCTTGTGGCGTTCCTCGGCCAGGGCGCCGCGGCCCAGGTCGACCGGGGCGCCCTTGATGCCCGAACCGCCGATGTCCACTCCGAATACCGCCGTCATCACGACCGCCCTCCGCCGGATGCCGCGGACCGTCGTCCACAGCCTGTGCACAAAACTACGAGAGGCCGCGCGGCCGCGCACAGCAGAAAGGCCCGGTGCCCCGGGTGGGGCACCGGGCCTCGCGGCACGGCGTTACAGCTTGCCCGCGGCCTCGGCACGCAGGTCGCGGCGCAGCTCCTTGGGCAGCGAGAAGGTCAGGTGCTCCTCGGCGGTCTTGACGGTCTCGACCGTGTCGTAGCCGCGGGCGGCCAGGAACTCCAGCACGCCGTCGACGAGGATCTCCGGCACCGAGGCGCCGCTGGTGAGGCCGACGGTCGTGACGCCCTCCAGCCACTCCTCGCGGATCTCCTCGGCGAAGTCCACCAGGTGGGCGGCCTTGGCGCCGTACTCCAGGCCGACCTCGACCAGGCGGACCGAGTTGGAGGAGTTCTTGGAGCCGACGACGATCAGCAGGTCGGTCTCGGGGGCGAGCTGCTTGACGGCGACCTGGCGGTTCTGGGTCGCGTAGCAGATGTCGTCGCTGGGCGGGCTGACCAGGAGCGGGAAGCGCTTCTTCAGCTCGCCGACGGTCGCCATGGTCTCGTCCACCGAGAGGGTGGTCTGGGACAGCCAGACGACCTTGGACTCGTCCCGGACCTGCACGTTGGCCACGTCCTCGGCGCCGTCCACCAGGTGGATCCGCTCCGGGGCCTCGCCCATCGTGCCGATGACCTCCTCGTGGCCCTCGTGGCCCACCAGCAGGATGTCGTAGTCCTCGTCGGCGAAGCGGACGGCCTCCTTGTGCACCTTGGTGACCAGGGGGCAGGTGGCGTCGATGGTGGCCAGCTTGCCGGCCTTCGCCTCGTCGTGGACGGACGGGGCGACCCCGTGCGCGGAGAAGACCACGATCGAGCCCTCGGGCACCTGCTCCGTCTCCTCGACGAAGACCGCGCCCTTCTTCTCCAGGGTCTGCACCACGTACTTGTTGTGGACGATCTGCTTGCGGACGTAGACGGGGGCCCCGTACTGCTCCAGGGCCTTCTCCACGGCGATCACGGCGCGGTCGACTCCCGCGCAGTAGCCCCGGGGGGCGGCGAGCAGGACACGGCGCTGCGCGGTGTTGGACATGGGTCCATCGTACGGGCGGCGGGGAGCCGCGCCGACGGGAGGCGCAATCCGGACGGATCCGGTCGCCGGTGCTCAAATGTGGTGCTCATGAGTGAGCGAATCGCGCAGGACGCCCAGGGCGGCGCGGGCGGCCTGCGACGCAGCCTGGGCGTGCGCGACCTGATGGTCTACGGGCTGCTGTTCATCGCCCCGATGGCCCCGGTCGGCGTGTTCGGCGTGCTGGACGCCAAGAGCCGCGGCGCCGTCGCCACGGTGTACCTGGCGGCGACGGTCGCGATGGGCTTCACGGCGTTCTCGTACGCGCAGATGGTGCGCGCGGTGCCGCGGACCGGGTCGGTGTTCGCGTACGCACGGGCCGGGCTCGGCGAGGGGCCCGGGTTCGTCGCCGGGTGGATGGCGATGCTCGACTACCTGCTGATCCCCGCGGTCGCGTACCTCTTCTCGGGGATCGCGCTGCACTCGCTGGTGCCGGGCGTCTCGCGCTGGGTGTGGACGGCGCTCGCGGTCGTGGTGACCACGGCGCTCAACCTGGTCGGGGTCCGGACCGCGGCCTCGGTCGGCTTCGCGGTGCTCGCCATGGAGATCGCGGTGCTCGCGGTGTTCGTCGTCGCGGCCGTGGTGGTGCTGGTCCAGGACGGCGCCCGGCGCGCCTGGGACACGCCGTTCACCGCCGTCGGCCCCTTCTCGCTGACGGCGGTGATCTCGGCGGTGTCCGTCGCGGTGCTCTCCTACCTGGGCTTCGACGCGATCGCGACGTTCGTCGAGGAGGCGGTGGGGGCGTCGGCGGCGGTGGCGCGGGCGGTGCTGTGGTGCCTGGCGCTGGCCGGGGTGCTGTTCGTCGCGCAGACGTACCTGGCGGCGCTGCTGGAGCCGCTCACCCCGGCGCAGCTGGCGGCCGACCCGGTGGCGCAGGGTTCGGCGTTCTACGACACCGTGGAGGCCGGCGTCGGGCACTGGCTGCACGTGCTGGTGGCGGCGAGCAAGGCGATCGGCGCGGCCTTCGCGGCGCTGGCCGGGCAGGCGGCGGCCGGTCGGCTGGTCTTCGCGATGGGCCGCGAGGGGCGGCTGCCGCGGCTGCTCGGCTCGGTCGACCCGGTCTCGGCGGTGCCACGCCGGGCGCTGCTCGCGGCGGCGGTGATCACGCTGGCGGCGGCGGTCTGGGCGGCGAACCGGGACGACGGCCTCGACCGGCTCACCTCGGTGGTGAACGTGGGCGCGCTGACCGCCTTCGCGCTCCTGCACGCCTCCGTCGTCGGCTGGTACGCGGTGCGGCACGGCTCGCGCGACCGGCTGCGGCACGTGGTGGTGCCGGTGCTGGGGATCGCGGTGATCGGGGCGGTGGTGTACGAGGCCTCGACGACGGCGCAGATCGTCGGGGTGGCGTGGCTGGCGGTCGGGCTGGTGGTGCTGGCCGTGCAGGGTTCGGTCGGCACGGGCGGCACGGGCGGCGCGGGCGGAGACGCTGTCGGCGGGCGCCGTTAGGGCTCGTCGTCGAACTCCCGTCGTCCGCCCGGAGGGCGGGCGTGGCGGCGTTGGGGTGCGTGCATCGCAAGGCGGAGGAGGGAGTCCATGCGGAGCATCGGCGACCGACGACAACGCGGCGAGGCGCGTGCCCCAGCGCCGCCACGCAGACGGGAGTTTGACGACGGGCCCTAACCTCGTACGCATGGCCAACAGCAGCTCTCCCGAAGCCCCGCTCCCGGTCGGCAAGGTCTCCGCGCTGATCGGCGGCTGGATCGACCGGCTCGGCGCGGTGTGGGTGGAGGGGCAGATCACCCAGCTCAGCCGGCGGCCCGGGGCGGGCGTGGTGTTCCTGACCCTGCGCGACCCGCAGGCCGACGTGTCGCTCACGGTGACGTGCTTCCGGTCGGTCTTCGACCAGGTCGCCGACGTCGTGCAGGAGGGCGCGCGGGTCGTCGTGCACGCCAAGCCGGAGTGGTACGCGGCGCGCGGGCAGCTGTCGCTGCGGGCCTCGGAGATCCGGCCGGTCGGGCTCGGCGAGCTGCTGGCCCGGCTGGAGCAGCTGAAGCGGCGGCTCGCCGGGGAGGGGCTGTTCGCGGCCGAGCGGAAGCGGCCGCTGCCGTTCCTGCCGCAGTGCGTCGGACTGGTCACCGGGCGCGGCTCGGCGGCCGAGCGGGACGTCCTGGAGAACGCCCGGCGGCGCTGGCCGGCCGTCCGCTTCGAGGTGCGGAACGTGCCGGTGCAGGGCGTCAGTGCGGTGGAGCGGGTGAGCGCGGCCGTCCGGGAGCTGGACGAGCACCCCGAGGTGGACGTGATCATCGTGGCCCGGGGCGGCGGCAGCGTCGAGGACCTGCTGCCGTTCTCGGACGAGGGGCTGGTGCGGCTGGTCGCGGCGGCGCGGACGCCGGTGGTCAGCGCGATCGGGCACGAGCCGGACCAGCCGCTGCTGGACTTCGTCGCCGACCTGCGCGCGTCCACTCCGACCGACGCCGCCAAACGGGTGGTGCCGGACGTCGGCGAGGAACTCGCCAAGGTGCTCCACCTGCGGGACCGGGCCCGGCGGTACGTCCACGGGCGGGTCGAGCGCGAGCAGCACGGGCTGGACGGCGTGCGCAGCCGCCCGGTGCTGGCCGCGCCGCACCGGATGCTGGACGGGCGGGGCCAGGAGGTGGACGGGCTGCTGGAGCGGGCCCGGCGCACCCTGCGGCACCGGCTGGACCACGCGCAGAGCGACCTCGGGCACACGCTGGCCCGGGTGGTCGCGCTCTCCCCCGCGGCCACCCTGGAGCGCGGCTACGCGGTGCTCCAGCGGGCGGACGGCACGGTGGTGACGGATCCGGGCCAGGTCGCCTCCGGGGAGGCGCTGCACGCCCGGGTGGCGGGCGGCGGGTTCGGCGTGACGGTGGCCGAGGAGGGGGCTTCCGCGGGCTAGAACGAGCGCTGGCGGGAGAGCGCCGTCGAGTGCTCGCCGAAGCCGAGGCTGCGGTAGAGCGCCTCGCCGCCACTGCTCGCGTGCAGGTCGATCCGGCCGACCCGGTGGTCGTCGAACCACTGCAGCAGCGCCTCGGTGCAGGCCCGGGCGTAGCCGCGCAGCCGGTGGCCGGGGTCGGTGCAGATGTTGAAGACGAAGCCGAAGCGGCCCTCCGGGTTGCCGGGCGCGGGCAGCCGCTCCTCCAGCGTGCCGACGGCGCAGGCGGCGAGCCGGCCGGGCCGCGCGGGGTCGTCGACGACGAAGGACGGCATGGTGAGCGCGCCGGCCGGGACGGCGAGGCGCTCGCGCAGCACCCGCTCGGCGGTGGCCTGCCAGGGGCCGGGGCCGGCCTGGGCGGCCATGCCCGGCATCGCTTCGAACATCAGGTTGCGCAGCCGGACCAGCTCGGGCGCGTCGGCCGGGGCGGCGGGGCGGACGTCGATCATGCGGCGGAGGGTAGTGCCGGGGAGCGGCCGTGCGCACCCGAATTCCACCCGGCGCGGCCGTTGTGCCGGCTCTGTCGGCGTGAGCCCCTAGTCTGGCTCGCATGGCAGAGCAGCAGGAGCAGGAGCGCCCCGGCGAGGTGCCGCAGGGCGCGGACGACGCCCTCGGCTACGAGCACGCGCGGGACGCGCTGCTGGAGGTCGTCCGGCAGCTGGAGAACGGCGGCACGTCGCTGGAGGAGTCGCTGGCGCTCTGGGAGCGCGGCGAGCAGCTGGCGAAGGTCTGCCAGCGCTGGCTGGACGGTGCCCGTGCCCGGCTGGACGCCGCGCTGGCCGCCGAGGAGGGCACCGGGGCCGGGGAGTGACCGGCCCCGGGGGGCGCCGGTGTCACTTTCGAAGTGATGTGCGCCACATACCACTTGGGAATAGTTGAAACTTCACCTATGTTGGAAGCAGTGACCGACCGCGGTCGGCCACACCGACGACCCCCCTCCCGCATGAGGTGCAGAAGCATGACCACCGACGCCCTGGTACTCGACGCCGCCGCTCAGGACCTGCTGTTCCGCGAGGCGCGCACGGCGAACACCTTCACCGACGAGCCGGTCTCCGAGGAGCAGGTCCAGGCCATCTACGACCTGGTCAAGTACGGCCCGACCGCCTTCAACCAGCAGCCGCTGCGCGTCGTCCTGGTCCGCTCGGCCGAGGGCCGCGAGCGCCTGGTCCAGCACCTGGCGGACGGCAACAAGGCCAAGACCGCCGCCGCCCCGCTGGTCGCCATCCTGGCCGTGGACAACGAGTTCCACGAGGAGCTGCCGACCCAGTTCCCGCACTTCCCGCAGGCCAAGGACGTGTTCTTCTCGGAGCGCCCGGCCCGCGAGGGCTCCGCCCGCCTGAACGGCGCCCTGCAGGCCGGCTACTTCATCATCGGCGTCCGCGCCGCGGGCCTGGCCGCCGGCCCGATGACCGGCTTCGACGCCGAGGGCATCAACAAGGAGTTCTTCGGTGACGGCGAGCACTCGGTGCTGGCCGTGGTGAACATCGGCAAGCCGGGCGAGGACGCCTGGTTCCCGCGTTCGCCGCGCCTGGCCTACGACGAGGTCGTCACCACCGTCTGACGCGCCCGGCCATGCGGAAGGGCCCGCACCGGATCATCCGGTGCGGGCCCTTCGGCGTACGGCCCCTGCGGCGTACGGCCTCTGCGGCGCGCGGCCCGAACGGCCTACGGCCTACTTGAGCGCCTGCGCCAGCTCGGCGAGCTCGTCGTACGAGGCGGTGCCGGTCAGGAGCGTCGTGCCGCCGCCGTCCTGCGAGGTCAGCGCGCGGGCCTTGGCGCCCTGCACGCGGTCCCACGTGCGGCCGGCCACCTCCGCGGTGCCGTCCGGCTTGGCGCCGTCGACCTTGTCCGACACCAGCGACTCGCGCGGGACGTCGCTCTGCTCGACCGCCGCGTACTGCCCGGACGGCGTGACGAAGCCCAGGTGCCAGGCGTTGCCCTTGCCGTTGCTCTGCGCGGCCGACTGGTAGCTGACCGACGTGGCGCGCCACTTGTCGGACAGCCCCTCCGGGGCGACCAGCTTGTACGGCGCGGCGCGCTTCGCGGTGGCCGCCTCGACCCGGTACTCGACCTTGTGCTGGGGCACGCTGTCCGCGTCGTGCGGGAGGAACAGGTACCCGATCCACACCACGCCGCCGACCGCCAGCATCGACAGGACCATGTCCCGCACGGTCTGCCGGCCCCTCATGCCCTTGCTCTCTCCTGCCACCCCCACATGGTGACTCATCCACACACCGGACAGGTCACCCGGGGTGCCCGCGTACGGGTGAAGCGGGACGAACCGGTGGTTACCGGGAGGGAGCCGGGCCGAGCGTGGCGACCCGCGCCACAGACAGTCATCTCTAAGGCAGATACGATCGCAGGACCCTCACCACGGCGTTCGACCAGGCAGTAGTCGGGCGCTCACTGGCCGTCGCGTACAGAGAGGTAACGACGATGACCACGCAGTACCCGCACCACCTTCCCAGTGCCCTTGAGGTCGCGCCCGAGGCTCCCGACCGGAACCTCGCGCTCGAACTCGTCCGGGTCACCGAGGCGGCGGCGATGGCAGCCGGCCGGTGGGTCGGCCGCGGCGACAAGAACGGCGCCGACGGCGCGGCCGTCAAGGCCATGCGCACCCTCGTCTCGACCGTCTCGATGAACGGCGTGGTCGTCATCGGCGAGGGCGAGAAGGACGAGGCCCCGATGCTCTACAACGGCGAGCGGGTCGGCGACGGCACCGGCGCCGAGTGCGACGTCGCGGTCGACCCGGTCGACGGCACGACGCTCACCGCCAAGGGCATGAACAACGCCGTCGCGGTGCTCGCGGTCGCCGACCGCGGCACGATGTTCGACCCCAGCGCCGTGTTCTACATGGACAAGCTGGTCGCCGGGCCGGAGGCCGCCGACTTCGTCGACATCACCGCCCCGCCGGCCGTCAACATCCGCCGGGTCGCCAAGGCCAAGGGCAGCGCCGTCGAGGACGTCACGGTCGTCGTCCTCGACCGCCCGCGCCACGACGGTCTGGTCCGCCAGATTCGCGAGGCGGGCGCCCGGATCAAGTTCATCTCGGACGGCGACGTGGCCGGCGCCATCATGGCCGCCCGCGAGGGCACCGGCGTCGACCTGCTGATGGGCGTCGGCGGCACCCCCGAGGGCATCATCGCGGCCTGCGCGATGAAGTGCATGGGCGGCGTGATCCAGGGCCGCCTGTGGCCCAAGGACGACGCCGAGCGGCAGAAGGCCCTCGACGCCGGGCACGACCTCGACCGGGTCCTCACCACCGACGACCTGGTCAGCGGCGAGAACGTGTTCTTCGTCGCGACCGGCATCACCGACGGCGAGCTGCTGCGCGGCGTCCACTACCGCTCGGAGACCGCCACCACCAGCTCGCTGGTCATGCGTTCCAAGAGCGGCACCATCCGCGAGATCCACTCCACCCACAAGCTGTCCAAGCTGCGGGCCTACAGCGCGATCGACTTCGACCGCGCCAACTGAGGCTCCAAGGCCTGGAGTTCACAGCCCGACACGACGCGGCCCCGGCGGAATCCCCCTCCGCCGGGGCCGCGGCGCGTTCCGGCGCGCGATCCGGCGCCGTCAGCCCGCTATCCGCCGGTGGGCCGTCGACACCCGGGCCGCCTCGCGCAGCTCCGACTCCCGGCGGCGGCGACGGGCCAGCACCACGCGCCGCTCGGCGGCCGTCAGCCCGCCCCAGACGCCGTACGGCTCCGGCTGCGCCAGCGCGTGCTCACGGCACTCCAGCAGCACCGGGCAGCGGGCGCAGACCCGCTTCGCCTGGTCCTCGCGCGACAGCCGGGCCGCCGTCGGCTCCTTGGACGGCGCGAAGAACAGCCCCACCTCGTCCCGACGGCACGCGGCGCCGGTGTGCCAGGGGTTGTCCTCTCCCTGGGGCCCCTGACCGGCCGGTGAGCCCTGCGGCTGCGGGCGGCTGTCGGGGCGGGGCTCCAACAGCTGCGCGGCGGCGACGGGCGAGGTGGTGCGGGACTCGATCGGATGCAGCACGGCCGTACTCCTGACGAGACTCTCGGACACGGGGAAGCTCGCTCCCCTGCCCGGCTGCGAGCCCCCGCTCTCCACCTCCGGGCCGGCCGCTGGCCGCCCCCGGTGCGCAGCCGTACAAGAAGCGATGTGCGAGAGGGAATACCCCGCCGGGCCGCGATTCATGCACACTGCACGCAATCGACTACTCGCTGCACCCGCCGCAACGCCGAGTGCCCGGCCGGGAGTTGCTCCCGCGGCCGGGCACCGGTCGGATCACGCGCAGGTCGGCGGCCGGACAGGCGCCGGCCAACGCCCGCTACTCGACGCCGAATTGCTTGCGCACCCACTCCTTGAGCTTCTTGCCCCGGCGCGGCTTGGCGTCGCAGCCGCCGAAGATCGCCGTGCCCCGGATCCGGACCACCGGGGCGTAAGGGTCCGCCGCCGTCTGCTCCTTGACGTCGAAGCCGCCGAAGATGCCGACGCCGCCGCCGTGCAGGCTGACGTTCTCCGGCACCCGGACCTCGACGCCGCCGAACAGCGCCAGCACGTCGATGACGACCTCCGGCGACTCGAAGACGGCGTCGCTCAGGTCGATGTCCACGCCGCCGAAGACCGCGACCACCTTCAGGTGCGAGCCGACCCGCCAGCGGCCCTTGCGGGACGCCCCGCCGAAGATCGCCACCATCTGGGGCGCCTCCTGACGGGCCGGCGGCTGCGCCGGGACGGACGGGCGGGCGGCGGGGGCGTCCAGCGGCGGCTTCTCGAAGGAGAGCGGACGGTGGCTGGGCAGGTCGCGGGTGAGCGGCGCCAGCTCGCCCAGGGTCTTCGCCGCGTACGCGGCCTCGATGCGCTCGGCGTGCTCGTCGACGTCCAGCCGGCCCTCGGCGTAGGCGTCGCGCAGCAGGTCGGCCACCCGCTCGCGGTCGGCGTCCGAGGCCCGCAGCTCGGCCTCGGCCACCGGGGCGTGCGCGGGCGCCGGCGCCGGCCGGTCCGGCCGCTCGGGCCGGGGCCGCGGTTCGGGATGGTTCTCGGGCTTGGTCATCGGCACGGGCGCCGGCACGGGCGGCCGACCCTGATCGTCCTGCGGCGGCGAGTTGTCCACGGGCCAAGACTAGTCGCTCGCACTGCTGCCCGAGTGAGCCCGGTCACGCAAGGCGGACCTGTCCGCGTGCACGCGATCGCCGGGTCCTACCCTGGATGGTGCTTCGCCGACGCAGCCGGATCACTGGAAACCTAAGGACCGCCCCCATGGCTCCCACGCCAGACTTCGAGTACAGCGACCTGCTCCCCCTGGGCGCTGACCCGACCCCGTACCGCAAGCTCACCTCCGAGGGCGTCTCCACCTTCGAGGCCGGCGGCCGCACCTTCCTCCAGGTCGAGCCCGAGGCGCTGCGCCTGCTCACCGCCGAGGCGATGCACGACATCTCGCACTACCTGCGCCCCGCGCACCTCGCCCAGCTGCGCCGCATCCTGGACGACCCGGAGGCCAGCCCCAACGACCGCTTCGTCGCGCTGGACCTGCTGAAGAACGTCAACATCTCGGCCGGCGGCATCCTGCCGATGTGCCAGGACACCGGCACCGCGATCGTCATGGGCAAGCGCGGCCAGAACGTGCTCACCTCCGGCGCCGACGAGTCCGCCATCGCGCGCGGCGTGTACGACGCGTACACCAAGCTCAACCTGCGCTACTCCCAGATGGCCCCGGTGACCATGTGGGACGAGAAGAACACCGGCAACAACCTGCCGGCCCAGATCGAGCTGTACGCCACCGACGGCGACGCGTACAAGTTCCTGTTCATGGCCAAGGGCGGCGGCTCCGCCAACAAGTCGTACCTGTACCAGGAGACGAAGGCCATCCTGAACGAGGCGAGCATGCTCTCGTTCCTGGAGCAGAAGATCCGCTCGCTCGGCACCGCCGCGTGCCCGCCGTACCACCTGGCCATCGTGATCGGCGGCACCAGCGCCGAGTTCGCGCTCAAGACCGCCAAGTACGCCTCGGCGCACTACCTCGACCACCTGCCGACCTCCGGCGACGCGAAGACCGGGCACGGCTTCCGCGACCTGGACCTGGAGCAGAAGGTCACCGAGCTGACCCAGAAGATCGGCATCGGCGCGCAGTTCGGCGGCAAGTACTTCTGCCACGACGTGCGCGTCGTGCGCCTGCCGCGCCACGGCGCCTCGCTGCCGGTCGCCATGGCCGTCTCCTGCTCCGCCGACCGCCAGGCGCTCGGCAAGATCACCGCCGAGGGCGTGTTCCTGGAGCAGCTGGAGACGGACCCGGCCAAGTACCTGCCGGACACCACCGACGAGCACCTGGACGACGACGTGGTGCGCGTCGACCTCGACCAGCCGATGTCCGCGATCCGCAGCGAGCTGTCCAAGTACCCGGTGAAGACCCGGCTCTCGCTCACCGGCACGCTCGTCGTCGCCCGCGACATCGCGCACGCCAAGATCAAGGAGCGCCTGGACGCCGGCGAGGGCATGCCCAAGTACCTCCAGGACCACCCGGTCTACTACGCGGGCCCGGCCAAGACCCCCGAGGGCTACGCCTCCGGCTCCTTCGGCCCCACCACGGCGGGCCGGATGGACTCCTACGTCGACCAGTTCCAGGCGGCCGGCGGCTCGATGGTCATGCTCGCCAAGGGCAACCGCAGCAAGCAGGTCACCGACGCGTGCGCCGCGCACGGCGGCTTCTACCTCGGCTCGATCGGCGGCCCGGCGGCCCGGCTCGCCCAGGACTGCATCAAGAAGGTCGAGGTCCTGGAGTACGCCGAGCTCGGCATGGAGGCCGTCTGGCGCATCGAGGTCGAGGACTTCCCGGCCTTCATCGTCGTCGACGACAAGGGCAACGACTTCTTCCGCGAGACCACCGAGGGCCCGCTGATCACCAACCTCCGGGTGCGCTCGAAGGAGTAGCCCTCCCCCGGTCCCACCCCACCGCCCCGGCCGCCTCCGCGCGCCCGGGGCGGTGGCGTTCGATACGGCGTGGCAGTCGGTACCGGAAACTTGTACCATCTCGGTACGGAGATCCGGTGCGCATCCGGTGCGAATCCAGGAGGCATGTCGATGGCGATCAGCGCGAGCGAGGCCCGCACACAGCTCTTCCCGTTGATCAAGAAGGTCAACGACGACCACGCCCCGATAAGGATCACCTCCAAGAGCGGGGACGCGGTCCTCATGTCGGCCGAGGACTACGACTCCTGGCAGGAGACCATCTACCTGCTGCGCTCCCCCGCCAACGCCCAGCGGCTCATGGAGGCCGTCTCCCGCGACAAGGCCGGCCACTCCGGCGTCACGAGGACCATGGAGGAACTGGACGCCCTGGCGGGTGAGGTGTGAGGAGCGTCCATTTCGACCCGGACGCCTGGGAGGACTTCCTGTTCTGGCTCGGATCGAACCGCAGGATGGCTCAGCGCATCACCCGCCTGATCGGCGAGATCCAGCGCGACCCCTTCGAGGGGATCGGGAAGCCCGAGCCGCTGAAGGGCGACCTGGCCGGCTACTGGTCGCGCCGGATCGACGACGAGCACCGCCTGGTGTACCGCGCCGACGAGAAGGAAGTGAAGATCCTCAAGGCCCGCTACCACTATCGGTAGCCATGGCCGGCAGGGCCCTGCTCACGCGTCGAAGTCGTACTCCAGCACGTAGGACGCGGCGTCGAGGATCATCTCGTTCAGCTCGACGACCTGGCCCTCGTCGGCGAAGGCGGTGCGGCAGATCAGGATCACCGGGGTGCCGGCGGTCAGGTCCAGGCGCACGCCCTCCTCGGCGCTCGGCATGCGCGAGCGCACCTCCTCGCGGAAGTGGACGGGCTTAGCGCCGATCTCGGCCAGGCGGGCGTAGGTGCCGCCCGGGCCGGTGTCCTCGCGGGTGATCGCCGTGCCGGCGACCAGGACCGCCGGGAGGTAGGACGTGGACAGCAGCACCGGCTTGCCGTCCAGGACGAAGCGGCGGTGGCGCACGCACATCGGCTCGCCCGGGTCGACGCCGAGGACGCGGGCCACGTGCTCCGGCGCGCCGCGCTCGGTGACCGACACCTGGTCGACGACGAGGGTGCGCCGGTCGATGTCCGCGGACCATATCGACCGCCCGGAGCCCCACTGGCCCTGCGCGAGCCGCTGGATCCCGTGCCGGCGCAGCGGGCGGAAGTCCCGCACGAACACCCCGGCGCCCCGGCGGGCCTCGGCGATGCCCTCGCTCTGCAGCACCCCGAGGGCCTGGCGGGCGGTCATCCGGGCGACGCCGTACTCGTCCATGAGGTCGTTCTCTCCCGGCAGCCGGTCGCCCGCGCGGTACTCGCCGGCGTCGATGGCCGCCCTGAGCGTGTCGGCGATCCGCTGGTACTTGGGCTGCTTGTCGCCACTGCTGCCGGTCATCGCCGCTCCCTCTCCCTCTCGGAAATCGTAGGCGCGCCCGCGGTCGCAAGTAAGCGGATACGACCGTTGACATCTCTAGAGATATTAGCTTCTCTAGAGATGCTGGGTAGTCGCCGAGCGTCACCACGGACGCGCGGACGGCGACCGCAGAGCAAGGGAGGGTTCGGTGAATCCCCGTCAGCGCAACGCCGCCGCCTACCGGCCGCACGCGGGTGACCGCGTCCTCGACCGCAGGACCGGGCGCACCGGCATCTACATGGACACCATCGGCGGCGAGCACTACCTGCGCCCCGAGTCCGGCGGCCGCGAATGGACCGCCGACCCGACCCACGTCACCCCGGCCCCCGCCCCGACCCCCGCCCCGGCCGACGACGGCCCGGACTCCGATCCGACCGGAAGACCCCGCCGCCCCGCCCGCGGCCGCTGCCGCCACCTCGGCGGGGAGCGCGCCGGCTAGCGGCACGGAACGAGATCGTCATTCGTTAAAATGGCGACAACCGCCATTGCCCTGCAAAATCCAGCAAAACGGCCATTCAAGACATCGCGGCGATTTCCCCCGAATCCGGAATTCCGGAAAGGGTCCGGGCCGCCACGAAACTCCCGGGGGAGAATTCGGGGCCGGCACCGCGAAGGAGGCCGACGGGCGGGATCCGACCACCGCCGCTCCCCCGAAAACGACGAACGCCCCGCACTCGCCAGTTGCGAACGCAGGGCGCGACCTTGACGTCCAGTCAGGGACGGCTGAAGATGACCCCGGCGAAGGCGCCGGTGGCCGTCACCACGGAACCGGCGGCCAGAAGGGCCGTCGACACCGCTACCACCGCAATACGACGAAGCTTGCTCATGACAACCTCGCTATCGAACTGATCGGCTCTGCCTGGGGGCCGGCGACCGGAATCCGGATCGCCGGGCGGTGCGCGCGGGGCCGTCGACAGTGCATGCCCGGCGCCTCACCAGGGGTGCGGCACCGGGCGGACGGCCCGGATCACTTACGGCCGGCTGTTGATGACACCGAGCGGGACGGTCTCGCCGGGCTTGCCCTGAGGGTGCTGCGGCTCCTCCACCTCGCCGCCGCCCATGAGCTCCTGGGGGTCGACGTGCTGCTCGTCCGCGGGCACTATGTACCCGGCCACGTTCGACGCGGCGTCGGCCACCGCCGCGTCGGCGGCGGGAGTCGCGGTGGCCACGGCGCCGGCGGGCTGGCCCGCGGCGGCGGCCCCGTTGGCGTTCGGCGCGGCCTGCGGCGTCACAGTGCTGGTGGGGTCATTCTCGGCCATGGGTTGGCTGCCTTTCAGGTCATTGAGGTCTGCTCGCGCCCGACTGACTCGACCAAGGCGCCGGGACAGTATCGTAGGAGCCGTTAAATGTCCTATAAACATCGCGCCGCCGGAGCCGCTCTCCGGTGTTTACAGCCGCCCGCCTAAGCTGATGCGACCACAGCGGGACCACCCAAGCGCCCCGCGCACCCGCCACAGGTCAATCGGGGGATTCATGGAGCCTCAGGAAACGCCGCACAGCAAGGCGCTGCGCTTCCAGGTGCTCGGCCCCATGCAGGCGTGGCGCGGCGAGCAGCCCCTGTCGCTGGGATCCCCCCAGCAGCAGGCCGTCCTGACCTCGCTGTTGCTCCAGCAGGGCCGCCCGGTCACGACGCAGGACCTGGTGGACGGCATCTGGGGCGAACGGCCCCCGCCGCAGGCCATCGCCGCGCTGCGGACGTACGTCTCGCGGCTGCGCACGGTCATCGAGCCGCACCGAGAGGTGCGCGCGCCGGCCGAGATCCTCGTCTCGGTGAGCGACGGGTACGCGCTGCGGATCTCCTCCGGGACGCTGGACCTCTCGGTCTTCGAAACCACCGTCACCGAGGCCGCCACCGCCCGGACCAAGGGGGACCCGGCCGAAGCACACCGGCTGCTCGTCTCCGCCCTGGCGCTGTGGAGAGGTCGGGCCCTGGCCGGCGTGCCGGGACCGTACGCCGACTCCCAGCGGCTGCGGCTGGCCGAGCGACACGTGTCGGTCTGGGAAGAGTGCTGCGCGGTCGCGCTGGAGATCGGCCTGCACACCGAGGTCGTCGCCGAGCTGAGCTCGCTGACGTCGGAACACCCGCTGCGGGAACGCCTGCGGGAGCTGCTGATGCTCGCGCTGTACCGCTGCGGGCGGCAGGCCGAGGCGCTCGGCGTCTACACCGACACGCGCAAGTTGCTGATCGACGAGCTCGGCGTCGAACCGGGTGCGGGGCTCTCCGCGATGCACGCCCGCATCCTGGCCGGTGACCCCGCCCTGACCCCGCCCACCGGCACCGGCCCCGCCGCCGTCCGGCACGACGCCACGACCAGCGTGCCGGCGCCGGCACAACTGCCCGCCGACGTATCGGACTTCAGCGGACGCGAAGGGCTGGTCAACGAGCTCCGCGCGGTGCTCCAGAGCGCCACCGGCCAGGCCGTCGTGGTGACGTCGCTGGCCGGCATCGGAGGGGTCGGCAAGACGACGCTCGCGGTGCACGTCGCCCACAGCGTGCGGGCCGAGTTCCCCGACGGCCAGCTGTACGTCGACCTGCGCGGCGCGGGCGCCTCACCGGCCGAACCCGCCGTCGTCCTGGGCGACTTCCTGCACGCCCTCGGCGTCACCGAGATCCCGGACTCGGTGGAGCAGCGCTCCGCCCTGTACCGCTCGCTGCTGGCGAACCGGCGGATGCTCATCCTGCTCGACAACGCCCAGGACGCGGACCAGCTGCGGCCGCTGATCCCCGGGGTGTCGGGCTGTGCGGTGCTGGCCACCAGCCGGTCGCGGCTCGCCGGGATCCCGGGTGCTCATCTGGTGGACGTCGAGGAACTGACGCCCGCCGAGGCCCTGGCGCTGTTCTCCGCCATCGTCGGCGAGCAGCGCGTCTCCTCCGAGCCGGACGCGGCCCTGGCGGTGGTCACCGCCTGCGGCTTCCTGCCCCTGGCCGTCCGCATCGCCGCGGCCCGGCTCGCCAGCCGGCCGCGCTGGAGCATCTCGGACCTCGCCCGGCGCTTAGCGGACCAACGGCGGCGGCTCGACGAGCTGCAGCTGGGCAACCTCGCGGTGGAAACGACGATCGGGCTCGGGTACGGCCAACTGCGCGCCGACGAGGCCCGTGCCTTCCGCCTGCTCTCCCTCGTGGACTCCCCCGACCTGCCGCTGGACGCCGTGGCGGCGCTCCTCGGCGAGGCCGAGGAGCGTGCCGAGGACCTGGCCGAGGCACTGGTCGAGGCGAACATGCTGGAGTGCTTCACGCCCGGGCGCTACCGCTACCACGACCTCCTGCGGCTCTACGCCCAGCGGCAGAACGAGAAGTCCGCGGACACGCAGGAGCAGCAGCAGGCGGTGCTCCGGCTGCTGGAGCACCTGCTGCCGACGCTGCGCACCGCCGCGCAGGCCATCGAGCCCGACGATCTGCTCTTCGAGACGCTGGAGGAGCTGAAGGCGCCGGGGCTCGGCCTGGCGACCGCCGCCGACGCCCAGCAGTGGCTGCGCGCCGAGACCGGCATGCTGCTGAGCACGCTCGAGGCGGCGCTGGGAGGCCCGCCGAACCTGCTGCGGCCCGCTCTGGACCTGCTGATCACGCTCAACAGCATCGTCGAGGACCCGACTCACGCCCCCAGGACCCGGCGTCTGCTGGAGATCGCCGACTCCAACGCCCAGTCGCACGGGGACACCCGGGCGCTCGCCCGGGTCCACCTGGCCTGGGGCACGCTGGAGTACTTCGCGAACAACTTCCTGGGCGCCGAGAACTCCCTGCGCGAGAGCCTGTCGCTCCAGCACCCGGACGACGTCACGGTCGTGCGCTCGATGGTCACCAACACCCTCGGGATCATCCTGAGCATCGCCAACCGGAGCGCCGAAGCCCTGCCGTTCTTCGAGCAGGCGCTCTCGATCAGCCACGTCGTCGGCGCACCGATCAGCGAGGCGCGGCTGCTCGGGAACATCGCCCGGGCCCAGCTCGACGTCGGGCGGACCGCGGAGGCCGTCGAGTCCGTCCACGCGGCGGTGGCGAACGCGCGCAGGTCGGCGAACGGGGCCTGCCTCGCGGACACGGTCTACCAGCTCGGCGTCGTACTGTCGTCGACGGGTGCGCCGGTGGAGGCCGTCTCGCACCTCCGGGAGGCGCACAAGCTGTACCAGGAGCAGCAGAACCGGCTCCGCGAGGGGTACACGCTGGCCCGCCTCTCGGAGAGCCTGCTGGCGATCGGACAGGCCGGCGAGGCGGCCGAGGCGGCCGGCGAATCGCTGGCGATCGCCCAGGAGATCGACGGCGCCTACTGCCAGGGCCTCGCCAACGCGGCGCTCGGCGAGGCGCTGCTGGCGCTCGCGCAGCCGGCCCGCGGGCTGGCGTGTCTGCGGGAGGCGCACGCGATGTTCACGCGGCTCGGTGTGCCGGAGGCCTCCCCCGTGGCGGACCTCATCTCCCAGCAGCACACCGAGCCTGCCTCTTCCTCACCCCCGGCGCCGTGAGGCCTCCACCCCGCAGCGGAGATCCTCCCCCGATTCGCGTTGCGTCGGCGCCCCCGCAGCCCCCCGGCTGCGGGAGCGCCCTCAACGCTTCCCCGGCGCTGGTCCCTACTGTGCACCGCGCCGATTGACGTTCGATAAACGTCCGATTGTCAGCCTGCGGAGCGGTGAAAACCGCAGGTCAGCACCCACGCCCCCGGCGCGCTGTGCGGCGTGCGGGGCCGGCGCGCACCACCCCGGCCCGCACCGTCGTGCTTCCGCAACACCGTCCACAACGGCCCAAGAACGACGAGTTGGCCGGAAAGGGGCCCCACGGCGGTGTGATCACGCATATTCTCAGATGCCAGTGCACACACAAGTGCCGGCCGGCGACGTGCCAGAGTTTCGGAATGCCCAGTTCTCAGCGTGCGGAGTGCAGTCCGTCAGTGTGATGCGGGGAGCGTGACGCACCGCCACCGGCAGCGGCCGGCCAGGCTGGCGGAGGCCAGGGTGGAAGGGTGCCTCTCTATCGTGACGACCGGACAGATATCGGACCCGTTCCCCGTCGGCGAGGACGCGGGTGACGACGAGCCCGACACCCGGCGGCGCCGGGCCGTACGGGCCTTGCAGGCGGTCGCCTTCGACACGATCGGCGCCGGGTACGGCGAGGCGTTCCCGGCCAAGGACGGACAGCTCGCGTGCGGCCGGCGGCTGCTGGCGGAGCTGGAGCCGGGCGCCCGGGTCCTGGACGTCGGCTGCGGCACCGGGGAGCCGACGGTCCGCCAGCTGACCGCGGGCGGGCTGCGGGTCACCGCGACGGACCTCTCGGACGTGATGCTCACGCTGGCCGCGCAGGCCCACCACCCGGGGGAGCACCCGCCCGTCTTCCACCGGATCGACCTCTACGACCTGGGCACCGAGCGCGCCGGGCGGGTCTGGAACGTGCCCGGGCTCGGGCCGGACGGCGTGGGCGGGTTCGCCGCCGTCACCGCGTTCTTCTCGCTGATCCTGCTGCCGCAGGACGAGATCCCGACCGTCCTCGGCCGGCTGCACGCGCTGCTGCGGCCGGGCGGGCTGCTGGCCCTCGGGATGGTCGAGGCCGATCTGGATCACGTTCCGCTTCCGTTCCTTGGCAGAGAGCTGCGGATCAGCGGGTATCTGCGGGAGGATCTGGAACGGGTTCTGGTCGCGTCCGGGTTCGCCGTAGAGGAGTGTTCGGGGCACCCGTACGCGCCGGCCAGTACCTCGCTGCCGCCGGAGGAGCAACTGTTCCTCTGCTGCCGACGCGTCGGCTGACCGCCCGGCGGCGGCTCCCGAGCACGCCGACAGCCGCGACAGCGGAAGAGACCAGCAAGCAGCACACCCCCAGAGCCCACCCCGAGCCCAGGACAGGCAGCCGTGCGCGACCAGCTCAACACCGAGGCCGGACAGCCGCCTGCGCTCCCCCAGCCGCGCAGCGAACCCGCGGCGGCCGGGCGCGACGACGTCGCCGGGCGCCTCGGCTGGCTCGACTCGGCGACCCGGCGGATCAACAGCGCCCTCGACCTCGCCGCGACGCTGCGCAACGTCGGCCGGGTGCTGGTCCCGGCCCTCGCCGACGCCGCCGTCGTCCACCTGCGCGACCCGCTGCCCAACGTCGAGCGCGAACCCGGCTTCCCCGACGAACTGCGGATCCACTACAGCACCGGCACCCGGATCGGGCGCCGCGGCCGCCCCAGCGGCGCGGAGGACCGCCGGCGCACCCGCTGGGGCACCCGCTCGAACGCCGACGGCGGGCCCGCCACCCCGGTGACCCGCGGCGGCGCCCTCGCGCACGCCCTGCTCAGCCGCCGCCCCGCCGAGGCCGCCGTGATCGGCACGCCCGCCGCCGAGCGCACCGAGACGCTGCTGCGCGAGCTGTACGGCACCCGCGGGCTGGCCCGGCTCGGCGCGGGCACGTCCGTCCTCGCGCTGCCGCTGCGCGGGCGCAAGGCGGTGCTCGGTCTGCTCGTGCTGATCCGCCGGCCCCCCGAACGCACCGGCCGCCCGGCGTTCGACGCCGCCGACACCGCGACCGCCGCGCACCTCGCGACCCAGGCCGGGCTGGCCGTCGACACCGCCCTGCGGTACGCCCGCGAGTGGGAGATAGCCAACGAACTCCAGCGCAGCATGCTGCCGTTGCGCCTCCCGCAGCCGCACGGCGTGCGCCTCGCCCAGCGCTACCTGCCCGGCGAGCGCGGCGCCCAGGTCGGCGGCGACTGGTACGACGCGGTGCCGCTGCCCGGCAACCGGGTCGCCCTGATCGTCGGCGACGTGATGGGCCACTCGCTCACCTCGGCCGCCATCATGGGCCAGCTCCGCACCAGCGCGCAGACCCTGGCCGCGCTCGACCTGCCGCCCCACGAGGTGCTCTACCACCTGGACGAACAGGCCCAGCGGCTCGGCCGCGAACAGCACCTGGCCACCTGCGTCTACGCGGTGTACGACCCGATCGCCAACCGCGTGGTGATCGCCAACGCCGGGCACGTCCCGCCGGTGCTCGTACGGCCGGACGGAACGGCCGAACTGGTCGAGCTCGACTCCGGGGCGCCGATCGGCGTCGGTGGGGTCGACTTCAACTCCGTCGAACTGCCCGCCCCGCCCGGCTCGGCCCTGCTGCTGTTCACCGACGGCCTGGTCGAGACCCGCAGCCGCCCGCTCAGCGACGGCCTCGAACTGCTCCGCGCCAAGATCGCCGGCTCCACCTGGCACGCCCCCGAGCAGCTGTGCCAGGAGGCGCTGCGGATCCTGCCGCCGGGCGACCGCGGCGACGACATCGCCCTGCTCGGCGCCTGCTTCGACGGCATCCCGGCCGGGGACGTCGCGCACTGGTACCTCCAGCCGCGCAACGAGACGCCGGGCCGGGCCCGCCGGCTGGCCGCGCACACGCTGCGCCGCTGGGGCCTGGGCGAGCTCAGCGAGGCGACCGAACTGATGGTCAGCGAGCTCGTCACCAACGCCGTCCAGCACGCGACCCGTCCGGTCACCCTGAGCCTGGTGCGCACCACCCGGCTGCGCTGCGAGGTCGGCGACGACAGCCCGCTGCTGCCCCGCCCGCGCCGGACCGGCCCCGAGGACGAGCGGGGGCGCGGGCTGCAGATCGTGGCCCGCTGCGCCGACCGCTGGGGCGCGACCCGGCTGGGCACCGGCAAGGTGGTCTGGTTCGAGCAGCGGCTGCCGCAGTGACGACCGTGCCGACGGCCGGGCCCGGCGGGAAGTGATCCCGCCGGGCCCGGCTCGTGGGGCCGGTCAGACCCCGGCCGGTTCCTTCGCCGCCCCGGACACCCGCTCCCGGTCCAGACGGGCGATCAGCTGCTCGCCCTCCATGTCCACCCGCGGCACGACCTTCTCCAGCCGCTTCGGGAACCACCACGCGGCCTCGCCGAACAGCGCCATCGCGGCCGGCACCAGCGCCATCCGCACGACGAAGGCGTCCACCAGCACGCCCACCGCGAGGGCGAAGCCGATCGGCTGGACGATCGGGTCGTGGCCGAAGACGAACGAGCCGAACACCGCCACCATGATCAGCGCGGCTGCCGTCACCACCCGGGCGCCGCCCCGCACCCCGGCCACCACGGCCTCGCGCGGCGCCGCGCCGTGGACGTGCTGCTCCTTCATCCCGGAGACCAGGAACAGCTCGTAGTCCATCGCCAGCCCGAACAGCACCCCGATCAGCAGGATCGGCACGAAGCTCACCACCGGGCCGACCTTCGGCACGTCGATCAGGCCGTCCAGCCAGCCCCACTGGTAGACCGCGACCACCGCGCCGAGCGAGGCGGTGATGCTGAGCAGGAACCCGGCCACCGCCTTGAGCGGGACGAGCACCGAGCGGAACGCCAGCGCCAGCAGCACCATCGCGATGCCGACGATGACCGCGAGGAAGGGCGGCAGCGCCTGGCCGAGCTTGGTGGAGACGTCGATGTTGGCGGCCGTGGTGCCGGTGACGGCGATGCCGGCGCCGGTCGAGGCCTTCAACTCCGCGCGCTGGTCGCGGATCTCGTTGACGAGCGACTTGGTGGCCTCGTCGTCGGGCCCGGTCCGCGGGATGACGGTCAGCAGGGCCGTCCCACTGGCCGGGTCGACGGCCGGCGGCAGCAGCGTCTGCACGCCCTTCAGCGTCTGCAGCTGCGCCGCCACGCCCTGCACGGCCCGCTCGGGCTGCGGCGTGCCCTTCGCGTCCACCACGACGACGAGCGGCGCGTTGAACCCGGGCCCGAAGCCCTCGCTCACCAGGTCGTACGCCTTGCGCGCGTCCGTCCCCGCGGCCTGTGAACCGCCGCCCGGCAGGCCGAGGCCGAGGCTCGCGGCGGGCACCGCGAGGGCGCCGAGCCCGGCCAGGCCGACGAGCAGGACGGGCAGCGGGCGGCGCACGACGAAAGCGGCCCAGCGCTCGCCCATCGTGGTCGTGCCGCCGGTGCGCATGGCCCGCCGCCAGACCGGCAGCCGGTCGATCCGGCGGCCGACGAAGCCGAGCAGCGCGGGCAGCAGCGTGATCGCCACCAGGACGGCCACGACGACGGCGCCGGAGGCGGCGAGGCCCATCACGGTGAGGAACGGGACGCCCGCGACGGCGAGCCCGGCGAGCGCCACGACGACGGTCAGGCCCGCGAACACGACGGCGCTGCCCGCGGTCGCGGTGGCGCGGGCCGCGGCCTCCTCGGGCGTCAGGCCCTCGTCCAGGTGGCGGCGGTGGCGGGAGAGGATGAACAGCGCGTAGTCGATCCCGACCGCGAGCCCGACCATGAGCGCCAGCACCGGCGCGGTGGTGATGATCTCGAACGAGCCGGTGAGTGCGAGCAGTCCGGCCATCGCGGCACCGACGCCGACCAGCGCGGTGAGCAGCGGCAGTCCGGCGGCGACCAGCGAGCCGAGGGTGATCACCAGCACCACCCCGGCCACCGCGAGGCCGATCGCCTCGCCGCCGTCGACCTGGGCCATCCGGTTGTACGCGTCGCCGCCGAAGGCGACGTCCAGCCCGGCCGCGCGGGCCGGTTCGGCGGCCGCCCTGACCGCGTCGCGCTGCTGGTCGGTGATGTCGCCGAGCTTGCGGTCGAAGGAGACCAGCGCGATCGCGACCTTGCCGTCCGGCGAGACCGCGCCGGTGGCGTACGGGTCGGGCGCGGCGGCCACGCCCGGGACGGCGGCGATCCGGTGGACGGCCTCGCTCACCGCGCGGCCCGCGTCCGGCGCCTTGACGCCGTCGGCCGCCGGGGCGGCGAAGACGATCTGCGCGGAGCCGTGGCCCTGCTGCGGGAAGGCGTCCTTGATCCGGTCGAGGGTCGCCTGCGCCTCGGTGCCGGGGACCTTGAACTCGTTGCTCGTCTTGCCCGCGAACGCCCCGGCGGCCCCGCCGACGGCGATCAGCACGGCGATCCAGACGGCCAGGACGGCCCGCCTGCGCCGGAAGCAGGAGCGGCCCAATCGGTACAGGTACGTGGCCATGGCTGACCCTTCGGTCCGGTCGTCGGGCAGGCGGGTGCCTGACCAGGTCTCGGATCCACCGTACGCTCGACTTTGTCGGATGACAAAGTCGAGCGACACGAGCAATCAACGGAATCGTTCGACACAGTTGTCCGACCATGGCGATACCCTGGCTGGATGGCACACGTCCCCGCCGCAGAACGGCGGCCCCAGCTGGTGCAGGCCGCCCTCGACCTGATGAGCCGCGAGGGCATCGCGGCCGGCAGCACCCGGGCGATCGCGGCCGAGCTCGGCGTGGCCCAGGCGACGGTGCACTACACCTTCGGTACCAAGAAGGACCTCTACCGGGCCGTCGTCGAGCAGCTGACCGCCGACTTCATCGGCCAGGTCCGGGCGGCCTCCCCCGGCGACGGCCCGTTCGGCGAGCAGGTCCGCACGCTCGTGCACGCGCTCTGGGACGCCGCCACCGGCGAGGAGGGGCGCTGCGTGCTGCTCAGCGAGTTCGGCGCGCTGGCGATGCGCGACGCCGACCTGCAGGAGATCATGCTCGCGCTCCAGCGCGAGGTCGAGGGCACGGCGACCGAGATGCTCACCGCCCTCGCGGCGGCGCACGGGCTGACCCTGCCGATGCCGGCGCGCGAGATCGCCGTCCACTTCCTCAGCGGCTTCGACGGCCTGACGGCGCGCTACCTCGCGCTGGGCGCCGACCCCGCCGCCGGGCCGGACGCGGACACCGTGCGGGCGCTCGACCTGCTGGTGGCGACGACGGTCGGGCTGTGCCTGGCGGCGCCGGCGGAGGTCCCGTAGGCACGCCCTACTCGACGATCCGGACCGGGAGTTCGGCGAGGACCTCGCGCAGCGAGGCGGCGAAGCGGTCGTACTCGGCACTGCGGGCCGAGCCCGGGCGGGTGGCCAGGCCGATGCGCCGGCCGGGCGCGGGGGCGGCGAAGCGGACGGCGGCGAGCCGGTCGGCGCGGCCGGCCTCGACGTCCAGGGCGGTCGCGGGCAGCAGCGTCACCCCGAGGCCCCCGGCGACGAGTTGGACCAGGGTGGACAGGCCGGCCGCCCGGGTGGTCGACCCGGCCGGGTCGGCGCCGACCTCGCGGCAGATGTCGAGGGCCTGGTCGCGCAGGCAGTGGCCCTCCTCCAGCAGGAGCACGTCCAGGTCGAGCAGCACGTCGCGCGGGACGTCGATCCGCCCGGCGAGCGGGTGCCCGGGCGGGGTCAGCAGCACGAAGTCCTCGTCGAACAGCGGGATGTCCCGGGTCGGCGAGGCGCCGCCGGACGGGAGCGCGAGCAGCAGGACGTCCAGCCGCCCGGCGGCCAGCCCCTCCAGCAGCGAGGGCGTGCGCTCCTCGTGGACGTGCAGTTCCAGCTCCGGGTAGCGGACGCGGACCAGCCGTAGGACGGCGGGCAGCAGGTAGGGCGCGACGGTCGGGATGACGCCGAGGTGCAGCGGCCCGGTGAACGGGCGGCGCGCGGCCTCGACCTCCTCGGTGAGCGCCTGGAGCGACGCGAGCACCCGGCGGGCGTGCGCGTGCACCCGCTCCCCCAGTGGTGTCACGATCACCTTGCGCGTCGTACGCTCGACGAGCTGGGCACCCAGCGACTCCTCCAGTGCCGCGACCGCTCCGGAGAGCGCGGGCTGGCTGGTGCCGGTGGCGGCGGCCGCCTCACGGAAGTGCCGGTGCTCGGCGACCGCGACGAATGCCCTGAGCTGGGCGAGCGTGGGCGTGCGGGGGCTGCGGGCGGGGCCGGAGGCGCCGACGGACTGGGTATTGATAACTTTCTCCGATCAGACACATCGAGTATAGCTATTTCCCTGATCAGTCCACGATGTGGAATCGTGGAGGCCTGTCCGCAATCCGGACAACTCCCCGCAGTCTCACTTCAGGAGAAGCGAACGTGCTCACGATCGGTGACAAGTTCCCCGAGTTCGACCTCAAGGCCTGTGTCGACCTCGACGCCGCGAACGCCTTCGCCGACATCAACCACAAGTCCTACGAGGGCAAGTGGAAGATCGTCTTCTTCTGGCCGATGGACTTCACCTTCGTCTGCCCGACCGAGATCGCCGCGTTCGGCAAGCTGAACGACGAGTTCGCCGACCGCGACGCCCAGATCCTGGGTGTCTCGGGCGACTCCGAGTTCGTGCACCACGCCTGGCGCAAGGACCACAAGGACCTGCGCGACCTGCCCTTCCCGATGCTGGCCGACGTCAAGCACGAGCTGATGCAGGCCTGCGGCGTCGAGGCCGCCGACGGCACCGCCCAGCGCGCGGTGTTCATCGTCGACCCGAACAACGAGATCCAGTTCGTCATGGTGACCGCCGGCTCCGTCGGCCGTAACCCGAAGGAGGTCCTGCGCGTGCTGGACGCCCTGCAGACCGACGAGCTGTGCCCCTGCAACTGGACCAAGGGCGAGGACACCCTCGACGCCCAGGCCCTGCTGGCGGGCTGACCCGTGGCCCTCGACGACCTGAAGTCCGCCCTCCCGGAGTACGCCAAGGACCTCAAGCTCAACCTGGGCTCGGTCATCGGCAACTCCGACCTCCCCGCCCAGCAGCTGTGGGGCACCGTCCTCTCCTGCGCGATGGCCACCCGCAGCCCCGCCGTGCTGCGCGCGCTGGAGCCCGAGGCCAAGGCCAACCTCTCCCCGGAGGCGTACAACGCCGCCAAGGGCGCCGCGGCCGTCATGGGGATGAACAACGTCTACTACCGGACGCTGCACCTGCTCTCCGACAAGGAGTACAGCAGCATGCGGGCCGGTCTGCGGATGAACATCATCGGCACTCCGGGCGTCGAGAAGGTCGACTTCGAGCTCTGGTGCTTCGCCGTCTCGGCCATCAACGGCTGCGGCCAGTGCCTCGACTCGCACGAGGCCGTGCTGCGCAAGGCCGGCGTCGAGCGCGAGGTCGTCCAGGCCTCGATGAAGATCGCCGCCGTGCTCCAGGCCGTGGCCGGCGTCCTCGACTCCGAGGCCGCCCTCGCCGCCGTCGACGCCTGACGGACACGCGCGTACCCGAAGGGCCCCGCCGGACAGCCGTCCGGCGGGGCCCTTCCGTCGTCCCGGTCGACGCGTTCGCCTCGGTCGACTCGTTCGCCTCGGTCGACTCAGTCGACTCAGTCGACTCAGTCGGCGACCGGCGCCGGGGCGGGAGCGGGAGCGGGAGCGGGAGCGGGAGCGGCGGCCGGGGTCGCGGCGGTGCGCCCGGCGGCCTCGCGGGCGTTCTCCAGCGCGGTGAACACGGCCTGCCCGGCCTCGTTGCGCTTGCGCAGGTGGGTCACGACGGTGTTGGTGACGGCGATCAGCGGGACGGCCACGACCGCACCGCCGATGCCGCCGATGATGCCGCCCGCCGCGACGCCGAGCACGACGCCCAGCGGGTGGACCCGCACCGCGCGCCCGAGGATGAGCGGCTGGAGCACGTGGCTCTCGATCTGCATCACCGCGACGAGCACGACCAGCACCATCAGCGCCGTCCACGGGCCCTGCGTGACCAGCGCGATCAGGACCGCGGCGGTGCCGGTGACGAGCGCGCCGACCAGCGGCACGAAGGCGCCCAGGAAGATGATCACGGCCAGCGGCATCGCCATCGGCACGCCCAGCAGGTCGATCCCGATGCCGATGCAGACCGCGTCGATGAACGCCACGCACACGGTGCCGCGCACGTACGCGGTCAGCGTCGTCCACGCCTTCGGCCCGGCCCCGGCCATCGCGAAGCGGGAGTGCCGGGGCAGCCCGCGCAGCGCCCAGTTCCAGATCTTCTGGCCGTCGTAGATGAAGAAGAACGTGGTGAAGAAGGTCATCAGCACCGCGGTCAGCACCTCGACGGCGATCTGCGCGGTGGTGAGCGAGGCCGAGGTGATCTGGTCCGTGTTGGTGGTGATCGCCTTGGTGATCTGGTTGGCGAAGTCGGTGATCTGCTGCTGGGTCAGGTGCAGCGGGCCGTCGATCAGCCAGTCCCGCAGCTGGATGACGCCCTTCTGGACCTGGCTGGTGACGTCCGACAGGTTCGTGCTGACCTGCCAGACCACGAACCAGCCGACCAGCCCTATCCCGGCCAGGCCGCTCAGGAACACCCCGACGGCGGCGAGCGAGCGCGGCACGCCGTGACGGCGCAGCCAGGAGACCGAGGGCTCCAGCAGCGCCGAGATCAGCAGCGAGGCCAGCACCGAGAAGGCGACCAGCCGCAGCATGTCGACGACGTAGAAGACGACGTAGAGCGCGGCGCCGAGGAGCAGCAGCCGCCAGGTGGACTCGGCGGCGACCCGCAGGCCCCACGGCACGGCCTCGACGGGCGTCGCGGGCCGGCCCGGGTGGTACTCCCGGGGGTGCGCGCCCTGGGCGCCCGGCGCGACCGGCGCGGGCGCGGCCGGTTCCACCGGAGCGGGCGGCGCCTCCACGACGGGGGCGGAGTCGGTGCGCGGGACGGGCAGCGACCCGGCCGTGTCGACCGGGGTCGGTGCGGTCACGGCGGCGGGCGGGTCGGTCCGCTCGGCGTCCGGGAGGGCGCCCGGCAGCGCGACGGCGTCGTGCGGATCGGCCGTCATCGCGGCACGCCGGCGCCGTTCGATCACAGCGGCCGCGCTCGCCACCACGGCCATGCCCTTGGCCACGGCCTTGAAGGCCTTCCCGCCCCGCGCCATCCTCGCTACCACCGCTCCCGTGCCGGTCCGCCGTCACCCGGCGGTACGCCGTGCGTCGCGCCACGGCCGTCAGGGATGACGCTACCCGCCCGGGGCGGAACGAGTCCGGCCGCCCGGCGGGTTCGGCCCGGCCGACCCCGGTTCGAACGCACCGGCCCGGCGCGCGAACGCCCGCAAAAGGGGACGGAACGTGAGGTTTCGGATGCACGACGCTGGGGAGGAGTGGGAGCGAGACCCCGAAGCCGGAGCGGCCCCCAGCCATCCGCCGGCGGACCGGCCGGTGCGGGAAGCAAAACCAGGACCCCTTCCCGCGCCCCGCGTCCGCACCCAGGACCGCACCGCCCGTGAGCGCGTTGGTCAGCGCGGCCGGGCGGCGCGGCCCGCCCGCCCCGGCGGGGTCGCCGACGACACGGCCCCCGGGCGCTCAGCGGGTGAGCGGCCGGGGGCCGTGGCCTTGCGTGGAGTCCGCCGGGGCGGGGTGGCTCCTAGTACCAGCTGTGGGCCTGCCAGAACGACCAGGCGCCACAGGGGCTGCCGTAGCGGCTGTTCATGTAGCTGAGGCCCCACTGGATCTGGGTCGCCGGGTTGGTGCGCCAGTCGGCACCGGCCGAGGCCATCTTGGAGCCGGGCAGCGCCTGGACCAGGCCGTAGGCGCCGGAGCTCTTGTTGGTCGCGGTGTAGTCCCAGCCGCTCTCGCGCTTCACGATCTGGCTGAAGCACTGGAACTGGGTGTCGTTGCCGACGATCTGCCGCGCGGTGTCCTGCACCGAGCCCGGGCTGACCGAGACCGGCGGGGCGCTGTTGTCCGTGGCGGCCAGGGCCGAGCGGGCCTTGGAGCGGTTGGCGGCCTCGTCGGCCTGGCGCTTCGCCTGGGCGTCCGCGGCCGCCTTGGCGGCGGCGTCGGCCTTGGCCTGCGCGTCGGCCTTCGCCTGGGCGTCGGCGGCGGCCTTCTGGCGCGCGGCCTCCTCGGCGGCCTTCTGCTCCGCGGCGGCCTTGGCGGCAGCCTCGGCAGAGGCCTGCTGAGAGGACGCCTGCTGGCCGATGTTGTCACTGATGATCTGCGCCTGGGCGCCAGAGGGGACTTCGGCAAGCAAGGTCGCGCCGGCGACGTCGACCGTCTGCGTGGTCTTGCCCTCGCTGCCCGAGGCCACACCCACGACGGCACCGACGGCGGTGACGGCGGTGGCGGAGGCCACAGCAACTCCCCGGACCGAGATCCGAGTCACATGGTTTCCTTCCAGCATCGCCCACGCGTGACCGTGCGGACGCAACATGCCCCTTGGCACGGACCTCCGCAGGTGCTCTGGTCACGGGAGGTGCTGGCCCGGCGTCCGGCCGAGGTGAGGCGACCGGGCGTTGAGATCGGGCGGCGTACGGCTCGTCGGTTTTCAATTGTGCGTCCACCGAACGGAGTTGGCGGACCTTCCGGGCCGGACTCCGGTTGCCCGGAAGCCCTGCCGCGCCGTACGCGGGGCCTGACAGAACCCTCACCATGCCGCACCGGGCACGTTCGACGCAATTCCCGCCCGCGTGGCGCATGTCACATTCACCGCACGGGAGTTCTCCGGACAGACAGGTACTCGACGTGATGAAACGGACGGGGCCCGCTCCATCAGGAGCGGGCCCCACGTGCGAAGTTGACCGAATTGTCCGACTATGTCCCGGTCAGTCGTGGATCACGGGTGGATGTCCTCCAGCATTTCCGTGACCAGAGCCGCGATCGGCGAACGCTCCGAGCGGGTGAGGGTGATGTGCGCGAACAGCGGATGCCCCTTCAGCTTCTCCACCACCGCCACCACGCCGTCGTACCGGCCCACCCGGAGGTTGTCCCGCTGGGCCACGTCGTGGGTGAGCACCACCCGCGAGCCCTGGCCGATCCGGGACAGCACCGTCAGCAGCACGTTCCGCTCCAGCGACTGCGCCTCGTCCACGATCACGAAGGCGTCGTGCAGCGAGCGCCCGCGGATGTGGGTGAGCGGCAGGACCTCCAGCATCCCCCGTGCGATGACCTCCTCGATCACGTCCGGAGTGGTGACGGCGGAGAGGGTGTCGAAGACCGCCTGCGCCCAGGGGCTCATCTTCTCCGTCTCGGACCCCGGCAGGTAGCCGAGTTCCTGCCCGCCGACCGCGTACAGCGGCCGGAAGACCATCACCTTGCGATGCTGCCTCCGCTCCAGCACCGCCTCCAGCCCCGCGCACAGCGCCAGCGCGGACTTGCCCGTACCGGCCCGGCCGCCCATCGAGACGATGCCGACGTCCGGGTCGAGCAGCAGGTCCAGCGCGACCCGCTGTTCGGCGCTGCGCCCGCGCAGGCCGAACGCCTCCCGCTCGCCGCGCACCAGCCGGACCCGGCCGTCGCCGGTCACCCGGCCGAGCGCGCGGCCGCGCTCCGAGGTGAGCACCAGTCCGGTGTGGACGGGCAGCTCGGCGGCCCCCTCGATGTCCACCGAGACGTCGTGGCCGGCCGCGAACAGCGCGTCCACGTCGTCGGCCGCGACGTGCAGCTCGGACATGCCCGTCCAGCCGGAGGTGATCGCGAGCTCGGCCCGGTACTCCTCGGCGAGCAGGCCCACCGAGCTGGCCTTGATCCGCAGCGGCAGGTCCTTGGACACGACGGTGACGTCGTAGCCCTCGGCCTGCAGGTTGCGGGCGACCGCGAGGATCCGGGTGTCCGCCTCGCCGCCCCCGGAGCGGTAGCCGGCCGGCAGTATCGACAGGTCGGAGTGGTTGAGCTCGACCCGGATCGTCCCGCCGAGCTCGCCGACCGGGATCGGCTCGTCGAGCCGGCCGTGGCGGATGCGGTAGTCGTCGAGAAGCCGCAGCGCCTGGCGGGCGAAGTAGCCCAGCTCGGGGTGGTGCCGCTTGGCTTCCAGCTCGGTGACGACGACCACCGGGAGGACGACCTCGTGCTCCTCGAAGCGGGTCATGGCGAGAGGGTCCGCCAGGAGCACGCTGGTGTCGAGAACGTACGTGCGCCGGTCTGGTGTCCGGCGGCTCTTGGAACTGACCACTAGGCCTCCAGAGCGGATGACCCTGCGTCATCCGCGGCAAGCCGGCCCCGCTGCCCCGGTGGCCCCGGGACCGGACTGATTGGAGTATTCCCAGGCGAGGGGCGGTGCATTCGCGTCCCCGGCGAACTGACGGATCATTGCCGGTGAACGTTTGGCCTCGCGCGGCGGCCGGGTAGGCCACCCCTACGGGGGGTCAGTCGGGAGCGGCGGGCGCTACAGGCCCAGGCGCCGGTTGCGCTGCTCGAACGCGCGCAGCGCCCGCAGGAAGTCGACCTTGCGGAAGGCCGGCCAGTACGCCTCGCAGAAGTAGAACTCGCTGTGCGCGCTCTGCCAGAGCAGGAATCCGGACAGCCGCTGCTCGCCCGAGGTGCGGATGATCAGGTCCGGGTCGGGCTGGTTGCGGGTGTAGAGGTGCTCGGCGATGTGCTCCGGGTCCAGGATCCCGGCCAGTTCCTCGATCGACGTGCCGCGCTCGGCGTGCTCCTGGAGCAGCGAGCGGACGGCGTCGGCGATCTCGTGCCGGCCGCCGTAGCCGACGGCGACGTTGACGGTGATGCCCTCGATCCCGGCGGTCTCCTCGGCGGCGCGCTTGAGCACGTCGGCGGTGTGCTGCGGGAGCAGGTCCAGCGCGCCGACCGGGTGCACCTTCCACCGGCGGGCGGCGGCGAGGCCCGTGACGGCGTCCTCGATGATCCCGAGCAGCGGGACGAGTTCGTCGGCGGGCCGGTCGAGGTTGTCGGTGGAGAGCATCCACAGGGTGACGACCTTGACGTGGGTCTCGTCGCACCAGCCGAGGAACTCGCTGATCTTGTCGGCGCCGCGCTGGTGGCCGTACGCGGTGGAGCCGCCGGCGGCCTTGGCCCAGCGGCGGTTGCCGTCGAGGATCACGCCGATGTGGTTGGGAGTGCGGGCGAGGTGGACCTCGACCCGGCGGCCGTAGAGCCCGTACGCACCGTGCAGCAGCGTGCGCAGCCCCGGCGTGCGTTCCACGACATCGCGCAGACCCATGTTTTCGGCCCCTCCGTACTCATTTCGGCGGGTGCGTCACCACCCCGGCGCAGCCTACTCCGGCGCGCAGGCGACCGGGAAAGCCGCAGGTAGCGGTCTGGTCACGGTCCTGTACGAAGTCTGTCGCGACGTGCATGTCGCGGGCCGCGGGCGGGGCCGGCGGCGACGGCTACGGAACGGTCTCCGGTTCCTTAAGGAATCCGTAAGCCGACGTTCCGGTGCTTGACGCCCGGCAATGGTCTAGTCCAGCTTTTGATCCGGGACGGAACGAGATCGACGCGACGGTCCCGGCCCCTCCCCCACCAGCATGACCGCGGACCTCCCCTCCCCCACACGCGGCCGCCGCGACCCCCACCGCGGCGGCCGCTCCTCCCCCAGGAGCGTCACCCCATGGCCCGTACGTCGAACCAGCCCGCGCACAAGCGCCGGCGCAGCCCCCTCCCGGCCGTCGCCGCCGGTGCGACCGCCCTCGCGCTGGCCGGCACCGGCCTCGCGCTCTTCGCCGGCGGCGCGAGCGCGGCCGTCGGAGAGCTCGTCACCAACGGCGGCTTCGAGAACGGGCTCGCCGGCTGGACCTGCACCGGCACCGCCGCCGCGGTCTCCGCCCCGGTCCACTCCGGCAGCGGCGCGCTCCAGGCCACCCCGGGACCGGCGGACACCGCCGAGTGCACCCAGACCGTCAGCGTGCTGCCCAACTCCAGCTACTCGCTGAGCGCGTGGGTCCAGGGCCCGTACGTCTACCTCGGCGCGCGCGGCACCGGCGCCACCGACCCGAGCGTGTGGTCGAACCAGACCGGCTGGAACCAGCTGGCCACCACCTTCACCACCGGCCCGAACGCCACCAGCATCACGCTGTACCTGCACGGCTGGTACGGCCAGGCCGCCTACCTCGCGGACGACGTGAGCCTGGCCGGCCCGGGCGGCACCCCGGCGCCGAGCCCGACCGCGACGGCCACCGCCACCCCGACCGCGACCCCGACCGCGACCCCGACGGCCACCGCGACCCCCACCGCGACGCCGACGCCGACCCGGACCCCCACCCCGACGGCCACGCCGACCCCCACGGCCACGCCGACCGCCACCGCGACCCCGACCGCCCCGCCGACCACGCCGCCGGCCACCGGGCTGCCCGCGCACGCCGTCACCGGCTACTGGCAGAACTTCGACAACGGCTCGACCCCGCAGCGCCTGGCCGACGTCCAGAGCGCCTACGACATCATCGCGGTCTCCTTCGCCGACGCCGTGCCCACCCGGACCGGCGCGATCAGCTTCACCCTCGACCCGGGCCTGTCCAAGGCCCTGGGCGGCTACACCGACGCGCAGTTCCGGGCCGACATCAAGGCCAAGCAGGCGGCCGGCAAGAAGGTCGTGCTGTCCATCGGCGGCCAGAACGGCGCGATCAGCGTCGGCGACGCGACGGCCGGCGCCGCCTTCGCCGACAGCGCCGCCGCGATCCTCAAGGACTACGGCTTCGACGGCGTCGACGTCGACCTGGAGAACGGCGTCCAGCCCGGCCCGCTCGGCGACGCGCTGCACGCCCTGCAGGCCAAGGCCGGCCCGGGCTTCGTCCTGACGATGGCGCCCGAGACGATCGGGATGTACAGCACCGCCGGTGCCTACTTCCAGCTGGCGCTCAACACGAAGGACATCCTGACCGTCGTCAACACCCAGTTCTACAACTCGGGCGGCATGAACGGCTGCGACGGCAAGGTCTACAACCAGGGCACGGTCGACTTCATCACCTCGCAGGTCTGCACCCACATCCAGGGCGGCCTGCGGCCCGACCAGGTCGGCATCGGCGTCCCCGCCTCCTCCAAGGCGGCCGGCGGCGGCTACGTCGACCCGTCGGTGGTGAACAACGCGCTCAACTGCCTGGCCACCGGCACCAACTGCGGCAGCTTCGTCCCGCCGGCCAAGTGGCCGACCATCCGCGGCGCGATGACCTGGTCCACCAACTGGGACGCCAACAACGGCAACGCGTTCTCCAACGCCGTCGGCCCGTTCGTCCACAAGATGCAGTGAGCACCGCCAGGACCTGATTCCCGCGACGCGCCGCTCCTTGAGGGTGGGGTGGGCGCGTCCGCGGCGGGGCCCGCAGTACCGCGACCGGTGCTGCGGGCCCCGTCCGTGCGTGCCGCGGCCGTGGGGGCTCCAGCCGTGCGGGCTCCGGCCGTGCGGGCTCCGGCCGTGCGTGCCGCGGCCGCTCAGCGCACCAGTACCGCGGACAACGTGCCGAGCAGCAGGAACGGGCCCACCGGGACCTCGAGTCCGCGCACCGGACGGCGGCGCGCCAGCGCGGCGACGGCCCTCAGCACCGCCCACAGGCCGGCCAGCAGGACGGTGAAGAACAGCCCGCTGAACGCCACGCCCCACCCGTACCAACCGAGCAGACCGCCCAGCGCGAACGCCAGCGGGGAGTCCCCCGGGCCCATCAGGCCCAGCCAGACCGGCAGTTCGAACAGGGCCCCGGCCGCGAGCGCCACCAGCAGGCAGCGCACCAGCACCCCCGGCCGGCCCTCGGCCACGGCGGACGCGACCAGCAGCACGGCCAGCCCGGCGGCCAGCGGGAGCGTCAGCCGGTACGGCAGCCGGCGCACCCGGCCGTCGACGAAGGCGAGCACCACGCCGAGCCCGGCCGCCCAGGCCAGCGCCGCGGCCGACGACCCGTCCGCCGCGAGCACCACCGCGACCGCGACGGCCGCGGCGGTGGCCTCGACCGTCCACGCGCCGGCGCCCAGCCGCTCCCGGCAGCGCGGGCAGCGCCCGGTCGGCGGCAGCAGCCGCGTCGGAGCCGCGCACGACGGGCAGGCCCGGCACCACGCCTCGCCCTCGGGCACGGCGAACCTGGCCACCAGGCCCCGCAGCAACGGAGCCACCAGAAAACCGGTCGGTACCGCCCCGGCGGCCGCTAGCATCACCGGCGCAACCCCCTCTCGCTCAGCGCCCACATGACAAGCGGGACGCCCGGCGGGCGGGGCCCACCGACCCACATCATCCAACGGGGGAACGACCATGACGAAGACCCGGTTCACAACCCGGGCCGCCCGCGCCGCGGTTCCGGCAGCGGCGCTTGCGCTGCTGCTGACCGCCTGCGGCCCGGACAACGCCGACCCGGCCGCGAGCACCGGCGACCCGGCCGCGCCGCCCGCCACCGCCACCGCCACCGCCACCCCGCCGGCCACGCCGGGCGCCGTCCCCTCCGCGGCCACCGGCGCCCCCGCGCCCGCCGGATCCGGCGCCCCGGCCGCACCCGGGGACGGCCCGCAGCCGTCGGTCACCGCGGGCGGCAACAACGTCACGCAGGTCAGCTACGACCACCCGCTCGCGCTCGGCGGCACCGGCCGCTACCTCGGCAAGAGCTCGACCGTGGACGCCACGGCCGTCTCGATCACCAAGGGCACCGCGAACGAGATCGCCCCGTTCGGCTTCCTGCCGGACCTCGCCACCGGCAAGACCCCTTACTACGTCAGCATGACGTTCACCAACCGCACCGGGACCGCGCTCGCCCAGGACGCCTACATGATGCGGGTGTGGGTGAAGCCGAAGGACCACTCGGCGGGCACGCTGCCGGCGCCGACCCTGGAGAAGGCGATCCCGCAGTGCGACACCAAGTCGCTCGTGACGCTCGCGCCCGGGCAGTCGGTGAAGCTGTGTGCCGTCTATCTCGTTCCGAACGAGAACCCGCCGGCGTTCCTCACGTACGGCAACATCCTGGACACCGCACCCCTGGTTTGGAAGGTCGGCTGACGGCACCCGCCTGCCGATCGAAGGAGCCCTCGCGGGGCCCCGCCGCACGTGTTGCAGGACACGCGCCGCGGGGCCCGGTCGTGGCCCTAAAGTAGGCAGGCATGCAGGTCATCCAGTCCAGCAAGCTCGCCAACGTCTGCTACGACATCCGCGGACCGGTGCTCGACGAGGCGATGCGGTTGGAGGAACAGGGCCACCGCATCCTCAAGCTCAACACCGGGAACCCCGCCGTGTTCGGGTTCGAGGCGCCCCCGGAGATCCTCCAGGACATCCTGCGCAACCTCGCGACCGCGCACGGCTACGGCGACTCCAAGGGCCTCCTGTCCGCCCGCCGCGCCGTCGTCATGCACTACGAGGACCGCGGCCTGCACGGCCTCTCCGTCGACGACGTCTTCCTCGGCAACGGCGTCTCCGAGCTGATCCAGCTCGCCATGACGGCGCTGCTCGACGACGGCGACGAGGTGCTCGTCCCGGCGCCCGACTACCCGCTGTGGACCGCCTCGGTCTCCCTGGCCGGCGGCACCGCCGTGCACTACCGCTGCGACGAGCAGTCCGAGTGGTACCCGGACCTCGCCGACATCGAGGCCAAGGTCACCGACCGGACCCGGGCCATCGTCGTGATCAACCCCAACAACCCGACCGGCGCGGTCTACCCGCGCGAGGTGCTGGAGGGGATCGTCGAGATCGCCCGCCGGCACAAGCTGGTCGTCTACGCGGACGAGATCTACGACAAGATCCTCTACGACGACGCCGAGCACGTCCCGCTGGCCACGCTCGCGCCCGACCTCTTCTGCGTCACCTTCAACGGGCTGTCCAAGTCCTACCGGGTGGCCGGCTTCCGCTCCGGCTGGATGGTCCTGTCCGGCGACCGCACCCGCGCCCGCAGCTACATCGAGGGCCTCACCGTGCTCGCCTCGATGCGCCTGTGCGCCAACATGCCGGCCCAGCACGCGGTGGCCGCGGCGCTCGGCGGGCGGCAGTCCATCCGCGACCTCGTCCTGCCCGGCGGCCGGCTGCTCGCCTCGCGCGACGCCGCGTACGAGCTGCTCAACGACATCCCGGGCGTCAGCTGCGTCAAGCCCAAGGGCGCGCTGTACGCCTTCCCCCGGCTGGACCCGAAGGTCTACAAGATCAAGGACGACGCCCAGATGGTGCTCGACCTGCTGCGCTCCGAGCGCATCCTGCTGGTCCAGGGCACCGGCTTCAACTGGCCCGAGCCGGACCACTTCCGCCTCGTCACCCTGCCCCGCGCCGAGGAGATCACCGACGCCGTCACCAGGATCGGGGACTTCCTGAGCGGCTACGCCCAGCCGTAGGCGCCGGAAGAACGCGCGGGAAGAACACTACGGCCGGAGCCTCGGCCCGGACGGTCTCCTTGGTCGGGGAAAGACCGTCCGGCGGGGGGCTCCGGCCGTCCTGCCGCTCGGCCGGTGCGAAGTTCGTGCAGCGCACCGGCCGTTGTCACGGCTGAGGCTCAGGCTCAGCCGAGACGCGCGACGAGGCTCTTGTACTCGTCCCACAGCTCCTTCGGGGTGTGGTCCCCGAACATCTCCAGGTGGGCCGGCACGAGCGCGGCCTCCTGGCGCCAGATGTCGGCGTCCACGGTGAAGAGCAGCTCGACGTCCTCCTTGGCCAGCTCCAGGCCGTCCAGGTCGAAGCCCTCGGTGGTGGGCAGCACGCCGATCGGGGTCTCGACGCCCTCGCCGGTGCCCTCCAGGCGCTCGACGATCCACTTGAGCACGCGGCTGTTCTCGCCGTAGCCGGGCCAGACGAAGCTGCCCTCGGCGTTCTTGCGGAACCAGTTCACGTAGTAGATCTTCGGCAGCTTGGCCGCGTCCGCCTGGGCGCCGACCTTCAGCCAGTGGGCGAAGTAGTCGCCCATGTTGTAGCCGCAGAACGGCAGCATCGCGAACGGGTCGCGGCGCAGCTCGCCCACGGTGCCCTCGGCGGCGGCGGTCTTCTCGGAGGCGATGTTGGCGCCGAGGAAGACGCCGTGCTGCCAGTCGAAGGACTCCGTCACCAGCGGGACGGCGGTGGCGCGGCGGCCGCCGAACAGGATCGCCGAGATCGGCACGCCCGCCTGGTCCTCCCACTCGGGGGCGATGGTCGGGCACTGCGCGGCCGGGACGGCGAAGCGGGCGTTCGGGTGGGCGGCCGGGGTGCCGGACTCGGGGGTCCAGTCGTTGCCGCGCCAGTCGGTGAGGTGCGCCGGGGGCTCGTCGGTGAGGCCCTCCCACCACACGTCGCCGTCGTCGGTGAGGGCGACGTTGGTGAAGACCGTGTTGCCCCAGAGGGTGTCGATGGCGTTGGCGTTGGTGTCCACGCCGGTGCCGGGGGCGACGCCGAAGAAGCCGGCCTCCGGGTTGATGGCGTAGAGGCGGCCGTCGGCGCCGAAGCGCATCCAGGCGATGTCGTCGCCGATCGTCTCGACCTTCCAGCCCGGGATGGTGGGCTGGAGCATCGCGAGGTTGGTCTTGCCGCAGGCCGACGGGAAGGCCGCGGCCACGTACTTGACCTCGCCGGACGGCGGGGTGAGCTTCAGGATGAGCATGTGCTCGGCAAGCCAGCCCTCGTCGCGGGCCATCGTCGAGGCGATGCGCAGCGCGTAGCACTTCTTGCCGAGCAGGGCGTTGCCGCCGTAGCCCGAGCCGAAGGACCAGATCTCCTTGGTCTCCGGGAAGTGCGAGATGTACTTGGTGCTGTTGCACGGCCACGGGACGTCCGCCTCGCCCTCGGCGAGCGGGGCGCCGACGGTGTGGACGGCCTTGACGAAGTCGCCGTCCTCGCCGAGCTGGTCGAGCACGGCCTTGCCCATGCGGGTCATGACGCGCATCGACACGGCGACGTAGGCGGAGTCGGTGATCTCGACGCCGTAGGCGGCCAGCGGGGAGCCGACCGGGCCCATCGAGAACGGCACGACGTACATCGTGCGGCCCTTCATGGCGCCGCGGAACAGGCCCTGCTCGCCCTGGAAGACCTCGCGCATCTCGGCGGGGGCCTTCCAGTGGTTGGTCGGCCCGGCGTCCTTCTCCTGCTCGGAGCAGATGAAGGTGCGGTCCTCCACGCGCGCCACGTCGGACGGGTCCGAGGCGGCGTAGTAGGAGTTCGGGCGCTTCTCCTCGTTCAGCTTCTTGAAGGTGCCCTGAGCCACCAGCAGGTCCGCGAGGCGCTGGTACTCCTCGTCGGAACCGTCGCACCACTCGATGCGGGCCGGCTGGGTGAGCTCAGCGATCTCGCTCACCCACGCCACCAGGCGCTGGTGACGGGTGGGCGCGGATGCGCTGACAGCAGAGATCTCGTACGACACGATCGCTCCTTCACGCCATCCCGGCGGGGAGACGGCGTAGCGGGGGTCTGAGGGTGCTTGCAGCGTAGCTCCGGGTTCAAGGCCGGATTGCGGCACACCGGTGAAATTGACGCATCTTTTACTACAGTCAGTATGATTACTGGCGAGTAACACGTCGCTCACGTCCGGGACGGAGTGCGCTGCGCCACACTTCAATTGCTCCAAAATGTCTAAGTGTGGCGATCGCCACTTCCTACCTGCCAGTAACCTACGGACCCGTAAGTAGCGGGTAGCATGCTGCGCATGACTGCAGAGCTCGTGCGGGGCGCCGCGAACGCGACGGAGAGCAAGCCGAAGTGGCGCGGCTGGCTGCACGCCGGGATGTTCCCCGCCACCGTCGCGGCCGGGATCGTCCTGATCTGCCTGGCCGACTCCACGCCCGCCAAGATCGCGTGCGCGGTCTACTCGGCGAGCGCGTGGCTGCTGTTCGGGGTCAGTGCGGTCTACCACCGCTTCGACTGGGGGCCGCGCGGGGACGCCGTCCTGCGCCGGCTGGACCACGCGAACATCTTCCTGATCATCGCGGGGACCTACACGCCGTTCACGATCCTGCTGCTCAAGGGCGCCGCCCAGCAGGTGCTGCTCTGGGCGGTCTGGGGCGGCGCGCTGGCCGGGATCGCGTTCCGGGTGTTCTGGGTCGGCGCGCCGCGCTGGCTGTACACGCCGGTGTACATCGCGCTGGGCTGGGCCGCGGCGTTCTTCCTGCCGGACTTCCTGCGCACCGGCGGCGTGGCCGTCCTGGTGCTGATGATCGTCGGCGGGGTGCTCTACAGCGTCGGCGGGGTGGTGTACGGCCTCAAGCGGCCCGACCCGTCACCGCGCTGGTTCGGGTTCCACGAGGTGTTCCACGCCTTCACGCTCGGCGCGTTCATCGTGCAGTACGTCGGGGTCTCACTGGTGGCCTACAGCGCGGCCGGCTGAGTCCGGCGCTCCACGGCGGGCGGTCGTCCGGTCCACGTCCACGGACCGGGTGACCGCCCGTTCCGCCGTCCAGGGGTGCTCGTGCGGCGCCCGGCCCTGCGGGTGGCGCCGGTGCGACGCACGGCCCGCGGCGCCCGCGCCACCGCGCGACTGGCGCGCGTCCAGCGCCTCGCGGGCCCGGCGGCAGCGCTCGCAGTGCGCGGCGTTCGGGGTCCCGGCGGACGGGCGGTGGCCGCCGGGCGCGTCCGCCCGGTGCAGCGCCCGCCAGCGCCGGGCGACGTACACCATGAGCAGCAGCACCTCGACCCCGGCGACCGCCAGGACCAGCGCGGCACCGTTGATCAGATAGGCCGCGACCACGGCCAGCGCGGACCCCACCACCACGGCCGCGCCCCACACCTGGGCACCGGCCCGCCTGTCGTCACTGTCAGCCACTACGGCTCCCCTTTCCCGGCGCCGGGCTCGTGGTCGGCTCCTGCCGCCCCACCCCTTCTCCGCTCTCGGCACGCGTCGGCCAGCACTGACCGATTGCCACATGGTATCTACCGTCAGTCACTCCGAGCTGCCTCCGGACGGCGAACGACAGATCAACGTTGCGTCAATTCCATGTGCGGGAGCCGCACTTAAAGCACCCCGGACGAACCCCACGGCCCCCGGGATCACCCTCCCGGGTCGACGACCGCCGTACCGTCCCCTCTTTACGCGTCCGAAAGCGCCCGACCCCGAACGCACGACGGCGGGGCCCGGCCGTGTCGGCCGGGCCCCGCCTCCCCGTGCGGTGACGCCCTACCCTCGTCGGGCGCCGGTCCTCCGCCGCAGGACCGCGGCCGCGCCGACCAACGCGGTGGCGCCCAGCGCCGCGCCCGCCGTCGCGGCGGGGAGCAGCGCACCGTGGCCGGCCGGTTCCGGTGCGGCGGCGGCCACCTGGTAGCCGCCGCCCTCGCCCGCCCGGTCGTACGCCGAGCCGGGCAGCTTGTCGCCGTACCGCTGGTGGACCAGCTGCTGGTACGCGGCCAGCGCCACCCCGTCCGCGCCCACCGAGCGGCGGGCCTCGTCGTCGAGCGGCAGCACCCGGCCGTCGCGCAGCGCGTACCACGCGTTGATCTGCGGTTCGCGGAACGCGGTGCCGCCGTCCGCCGCCGCCTTCGCCGCGTAGTCGCCCTCGTCGCCGCCCGAGGCGATGTTGACGACCCGCCAGTCGTCGCCCTGGCGGACCGTCCACACCGAAGCGGTCTGCCCGTCCGCCGCGACCACCTTGCTCGCGGTGAACTCCGCCTTCGCGACGGCCGCGCCCGGGGTGCCGGCCACGAAGGCGGCGTCCAGGGTGTACACCGGCACGGTGTCGCCGGCGAGCCGGGGTGTCTCGGCGGTCGCCGCCCGCGCCTCGTCGGCCGCGCCGATGGTCAGCTGCTGCGTCGGCGGGACGCCCTTGCGGGCGAAGAAGTGGCCGAGCCGGTCCAGCACGGCCGGGCTCCGCACGGCGTCGCGGGCCTTCGCCAGGTCGGCGGCGGCCACCGGCGCGGGCGCGCCGGCCGGTGCGTCGGCGTGCGCGGCCGGCGCGAGGGCCAGCACGACGCCGGCCGCCAGCAGGACGGTGGCCGGCAGGGCGGTGGTGGCGGCCCGGCGGGTCTTCCCGAGGTCAGTCATGGTCGCCCCTCACGCGCCGATCCGGTACAGGGAGTGGGTCCACGAGAACGTGTCGTTGTTCACGTAGTACCAGTAGTCCGCCCAGTTGTAGCGGTAGTTGGAGGGCCACGGGTCGCCCCAGTAGACCCAGTTGTTGCCGGTGTCGTACCCGTAGAGGACGTGCATGTGCCCGCCGCCCGAGCTCCACTGGATGCGCGCCTCGATCGGCCGGTTCGCGTCCACCTCGGCCTGCACCGTGCTGTAGCGCAGGTAGCCGGTGACGTACGAACCGGGGTTGATGCCGATCCAGCCGAGCGCGTTCTGGACGTCGCCCAGCGTGGCCTGGCTGTTGGGGCAGCCGGAGTCGACCGAGCGGCCGAACGCCGCGTTGCAGAACTGGTTCTGGCTGTAGGTGTAGCCGAACCAGGTGGCGATGGTGTTCCCGCTCGCCGCCCAGCACCAGTTGGTCTGCTGTTGCTGCTGCATGGTGATGTTGAGCTTCTTGTACGTGCCGGCCAGGTCGGCCGTGCTGCCGGGCGCGGCGGCCTGGCGGACCTGGGCGTGCGGCCGGACCGGGGTGGGGACCCGGTCCTGGCCGGGAGCGGCGGCGGCCGGCGTGGCCGCGGCCGCGGTGAGCGCCGGGCCGAGCACGCCCAGCGCGAGCACCGAGACCGCGCGGCGCAGCCGTATCCGTGGAACTGGCATGGGGGAATGCCTCCTTGCACGAGCAGAGGGAAGTGCTGTGTGGGGGCGCGGTCCGGATCGCGCCATGAGCATCGCGTCGTTGACGAAGGCCGGTCAACGGTCGCCGCGGGCGCCGCGGATCAGGTGTGAACGGACGTGACCCGATGTGAACACCGCCCGTGGAACGCCCGCGCGACACGCCCGGACGGGTGACAAACAGCCGGGCTGATGTGAATATTCACGGTCAAATCCTGGGCTCCCCACGCCCGTTCCCCAGGAGGAAGACATGCACCGCAGCGAGCACCCCGATCTCGCCGCCGCGCTGCGCACCGGCCCGTTCCACCTGGCCCTGCGCACCGCCATCACCGCCCGCGGCCTCGCCCTGCACCGCGTCCGGCGCCACCTCGCGCTGCGCGGCGTCCACGTGGGCCTCACCAGCCTCAGCTACTGGCAGCAGGGCCGGCGGCGCCCCGAACGGCCGGAATCGCTCCGTGCCGTCGCCGCCCTGGAGGCGGTGCTGGACCTGCCCGAGCACTCCCTCACCCGGCTGCTCGGCCCGCGCCGCGCCGCCGACACCGCCCCCACCGGCCCGCCCGTGCGCCCCTACCGCGACCTCATCACCCCGGCCACGGCGGTCGACGACCTGCTCGCCACCATCGCCGGCCCCCGCGACACCGGGCTGCACACCATCACCCACATCGAGCGGATCCGCATCGGCCCCGACCGCCGGCTCGTCCGCCGCGACTCCCAGCACGCGCTGCGCGCCCACCGCGACGGCATCGACCGCTACCTGGCCATCTACCAGGGCGACCCGGGCTGCGACATCACCCGGGTCGGCGTCCGCGCCGAGGAGAACTGCCGCCCGGGCCGCGTCCGCCGCGACCAGGCCCACCACCTGCTCGTCGCCGAGCTCCTCCTCGACCGCCGGCTGCGGGCGGGCGACACCCACCTGCTCGGCTACGGCTTCGACGACGCGCCTTCGCCCGGGCCCAGCTGCGAGTACGTCCGCGGCTTCAACTCGGGCGCGGGCCAGTACGTCCTCCAGGTCACCTTCGACCCGGCCGCCCTGCCGGTCCGCTGCCACCGCTTCGCGCTCCACTCGCCGGGCGAAGCACCGTACGAGAGCGAGGAGCTGACGCTCGACGGGCACCACTGCGTGCACCTCGTCGCGACGGCGCTGACCCCGTGCCTGCTCGGGGTCCGGTGGGACTGGGAGTGATCCGCCGCGACGCGACGGGGCCGCGGCCGCTACCGCGTGAAGGCCACCCCCAGGCAGTCCTCCACCGGCCGGTACCCGATCCGCCGGTAGATCGAGTTGCTGACCGGGTTGGCCAGGTCGGTGTAGAGCAGCACCTGCGCGGCGCCCTCGGCGAGGGCGTGCGCCGTGGCGGCGGCCGTGACGGCGCTCGCGTAGCCGCGGCCGCGCCGGTCGGCGGGGGTGTAGACGGGGCCGATGCGGGACATCCCGGCGATCACCGGGCTGTTGCCGGCCAGCGCGACCGGCTCGCCGCCGTCCTCCCAGAGGTGCAGGCCCCCGGCGGCGGTGCGGTCGTCGACGGACCGCGGGATGTCGGGCGCCAGGACACCGGCCTCGGCCGCGAACTCCTCGTACCAGCGGATCACGAGCTCCCGGTCGGCCGCCGAGGCCTGCCGGTGGCGGCCGGCCGGCGGGCGCGGCGGGCCGGTCAGCCGGCCGAGCCGGTACAGCCGCTGGTTCTCCTTGACGGACTGCCGGCACCCGCTGGTCGCCGTCCACGCGGCGGCGAAGGCGCGGACCGCGCCCACCCCGCCGGACACGCCGTCGACCTCCGCGAACTCCGGGCCGGCGGAGGCGAGTTCGGCGGCGAGCTCGGCCGCCGCGTCGGCCGGCATGCGGCCGAGCCGGGGCTCGTACGGCGGCGTCTGCAGGAAGGCGCCCAGGACCGGGCCGCCCGGGGCCGCGGTCCACCACCCGAAGGCCGGCGGCCGCTGCCCGAAGACCTGCGGCCCCGACTCGGCGAGCCGGTGTACGACCGTGAGCAGGACGGTGTTCTCGGCCGGGTGCGCGGCGAGGAAGCCGCCCGCCCGCTCGCGGAAGTCGTCGAGGGAACTGCTCAGGGTCCAGGCCATGCGCCATTCTCGCGCCGCCCCGGACACCGCCACCACCGATTAACCGGCCGCCGCGCGCCGCCCGCGGCTACTCGACGGCCACGCCCAGCCGCTCGCCCAGCACCGCCGCGTCCGTGGTCGGCGCGTCGCACGCGAAGTGCCGGCAGACGTACGCGGCGGGCGCCCCGCCCACCAGCGGGCGGTCGGCCAGCAGCGGCACCTCGGTGTCGCCGGTCGCCGGCGCCCCGACCGCCACGACCGCCCCCGGCGCGGTGGCCAGCAGCGCCGCCCGCCGCAGCGCGGCCGTCGCCGGGTCGTCCGCGGGGCCGACGACGGCGACCTCGCGCGGCCCGTCGAGCAGCGCCTCCGCGACGGCGAGGCCCCAGCCGATGAAGCGCGGCGCCCGGGCGGCGAGCGCGCCGACGATGCCGAGCGCCCGTTCGGCGGCGGTGCGGTGGCGGGCCGAGCCGGTGTAGGCGGCGTACGTGAGCAGGGCGCCGGCGGCGGCCGTCCAGCCGGACGGGGTCGCGTTGTCGGTCGGGTCCTGCGGGCGGCGGATCAGCTCCTCGGCGTCGTCGGCGGTGTCGTAGAGCGCGCCGGACGCCTCGTCGGTGAAGTGCTTGAGCACGGTGTCGAGGAGCCCGCCCGCCAGCTGGAGCCACTCCGCCCCGCCGGTGACGGCGTACAGCGCGAGGAAGCCCTCGGCGGTGTCCGCGTAGTCCTCCAGCACGCCCGCGTTGGCGCCGGCCCGGCCGTCCCTGGAGGTGCGCAGCAGCCGCCCGTCGGGGGTGAGGTGGACGGCGAGCAGCAGGTCGGCGGCGCGCTCGGCGGCCTCGACGAGGTCGGGCCGGTCGAGGAGGGCGCCGGTCTCGGCGAGCGCGGCGATCGCGAGGCCGTTCCACGCGGCGACGACCTTGTCGTCGCGGGCGGGGGCCGGCCGCTCGGCACGGGCCGCGAGCAGCCGCTCCCTGATGGTCTCGAACTCGTCGAAGTCCTCGGGGTCGGCGAGGAGCTGGAGGACGGAGGTGCCGTGCTCGAACGTGCCGTCCGCGGTCACCGAGAACAGCCGGGCGGCGGTGGCGGCGTCGGCCGGGCCGAGGAGGTCCACCAGCTGGCCCGGCTCCCACACGTAGTACGCGCCCTCGGCGGAGGCGCCGGTCTCCCCGTCGAGGCTGTCGGCGTCCAGCGCGGAGGCGAACGCGCCCTCGGGCGTGCGCAGTTCGCGCAGCAGGAAGTCCGCCGTCGACAGCGCCACCCGGCGCGCCAGCGGGGACCCGGTGGCGCGCCACAGGTGCAGGTAGGCGCGCAGCAGGAGCGCGTTGTCGTACAGCATCTTCTCGAAGTGCGGCACGACCCACCCGGCGTCCACCGCGTACCGGGCGAAGCCGCCGCCGAGCTGGTCGTGGATGCCGCCGCGGGCCATCGCCTCGCCGGTGCGCACGGCCATCTCCAGCGCCGCCTGCGAGCCGGTGCGGGCGTGGTGGCGCAGCAGGTACTCGATCACCATGGCCGGCGGGAACTTGGGCGCGCCGCCGAAGCCGCCCCGCCGCTCGTCGAAGTCGCGGCCGAGGGTGACCAGCGCCTGGTGCAGGTCGGCCGCCGCGGGCGGGTGGTGCGCACCGGCCGAGTACACCGAGGCCCGCTCGGCGAGGTCGGCCCGGATCCGCCCGGCCACCTCGCCGACCTCCTCGCGCCGGTCCCGCCAGGCGGCCTCGACGCCCGCCAGCACCTGCCGGAAGGACGGCATGCCGTGCCGGGGCTGCGGCGGGAAGTACGTACCGAAGTAGAACGGCTCCTTGTCCGGCGTCAGGAACACCGTCATCGGCCAGCCGCCCTGCCCGGTGGCCGCCTGGACGGCCTCCATGTAGACGGCGTCGACGTCCGGCCGCTCCTCGCGGTCGACCTTGACGGCGACGAACCGCTCGTTGAGGTACCCGGCGACGTCCTCGTCCTCGAACGACTCGTGCGCCATGACGTGGCACCAGTGACACGCTGCATACCCGACGGACAGCAGCACGGGCACGCCGCGCCGGCGCGCCTCCTCGAAGGCCTCCGGGCTCCACGGCCACCAGTCCACCGGGTTGTCGGCGTGCTGCAGGAGGTAGGGCGAGGTCGCGTCCGCGAGACGGTTCGGCATGGCCCCATCCTCGCGCATCGGCGCCCGGACGGGGGCCCGGGGCTCACTCCTTCGGGGACTCCGGGTCCTCGGCGAAGTCGACCTTCTTGAACTGCCGGTTCATCGACTTGGCCAGGAACCAGGTGGCCACGCCGAGGGCGGCGAAGACGACGAAGCCGAGGAGACCGGGGGTGACCTTGGCGTCGTCGACGGCGAGGTCGGCGGCGAGGTGGACGAGGTTCACGGGGGCGCTCATATCTCTATGGTGGCCCGGCTCACGGCGAGCCGGGCCATCGGGGGGTGGTTCAGTCGCGCGTGTCGGCGGCCTCGGCCGCCAGGGTGGGGGTGCGCAGGCCGGCGAACAGGTCGTCCTCCGGCAGGTCCACGTCGATCAGGGTACGGGCGAGCTCGTAGTCCTCGGTGGGCCACACCTCGCGCTGGACCTCCAGCGGGACGCGGAACCACGGGCCGTCCGGGTCGATCTGGGTGGCGTGGGCGATCAGCGCGCGGTCGCGGGTCTCGAACCAGTCGTCGCAGCGCACCCGGGTGGTGATCTCGCGCTCCTTGCGGCCGCTCTTCTCCCAGTTCGCGATCCACTCGCCGTAGGGCGACTCGCGGCCCTGCTCGGTGAGGTGGGCGTGCAGCGCGCGGATGCGGTCCATCGGGAAGCCGTGGTTGTAGTACAGCTTCAGCGGCTGCCAGGGCTCGCCGGCCTCCGGGTAGGCGTCCGGGTCCCCGGCGGCGTCGAAGGCCGCCATCGTGATCTTGTGGGTCATGATGTGGTCGGGGTGCGGGTAGCCGCCGTTCTCGTCGTAGGTCGTGATGACCTGCGGGCGGAACTCGCGGATGAGCCGGACCAGCGGCTCGGCCGCTTCCTCCACGTCCTGCAGGGCGAAGCAGCCCTCGGGCAGCGGGGGCAGCGGGTCCCCCTCGGGCAGGCCGGAGTCGACGAAGCCCAGCCAGGCCTGCCGCACGCCGAGGATCGCCCGCGCGGCGTCCATCTCCTTGCGCCGGACCTCGTGGATGTTCTCCTCGACGTACGGGTCCCCCTGGAGCTTGGGGTTGAGGACCGACCCGCGCTCTCCCCCGGTGCAGGTGGCCACGAGCACGTCCACCCCCTGGTCGACGTACATGGCCATGGTGGCCGCGCCCTTGCTGGACTCGTCGTCCGGGTGGGCGTGCACCGCCATCAGTCGCAACTGCTCAGTCAACGCCTTGCGTTCCTTCCATATGGTCCGGGCGCCGGCGCGAAGCCGGCCCGCCCGTCGTCCGAGCCGCACACTCAGGGACCGTGTCACCGCGGGACCGGGCGGCCGGACGTCCGCCGGCACGGCCGGGCCCCGCCCCGCCGCATCGGCCGCGGGCGTGCCCCTCCTATAGTGACGGACTGGAGGAGCGTCGCATTCCCCCGCACCACCCGCGCGGCCCTTCCCCGGAGAGGACTCGTCCCGATGACCGCAGACACCACCACCGCCAAGCTGCCCGAGGGGCGCTACGGCAAGAGCGCCGACCGCGAGGCGGACCGCCGCCTGAAGGTCGTCGGCGCGGTCTGCGGCGTGCTGGGCCTCGGCGTGATCGCCTGGCTGGGCGGCTCGTACCTGCTCCGCGAGACGGCGATCAACGGTTCGGTGCCGACCTTCCAGGTGGTGTCGGACTCCGAGGTGCAGCTGCACCTCTCGGTGAGCAAGGGCGACGGGACGGCCGGCAGCTGCACCGTCCGCTCGCAGGGCTCCGACGGCTCCGTGGTCGGCCTGGCCGACTTCCCCGTCCCCGCCGCGGGCTCCGGCTACGACGCCGTGGTCAGCCTGCGCACCACCGCCCGGGGCACCACCGCCGAGCTCCTGGGCTGCACGCCCGCCAAGTGACCCGCGAACCGCCGGGTATCCGGTGGCGCCGCGCCCGGCAACCCGCGCATATTCGATCTCGCGAACGGGCATCCAGACAGGGGCCCGCACCGCTCGCTGTACACCTTGGCGCAACGCCGCCGTCAATGGCGCGCAAACGACTATCCCGCTTGTCGGCAGGACTTGTTAGGCTCGTGGTTTCGCCCCTTCCGCACCGGATGGTACGGGAGCGGGCGTTGCTTTGTAGTTGAGACCGATATCACCACCAACCCCCTGCTGACGACTCACACCCTCAGCACAGCCCCAGCACCTACGAGGAGCACCTGTGACCCAGACCAGTGAGAACGTGACCTGGCTCACTCAGGCCGGCTACGACCAGCTCAAGGCCGAGCTGGATCACCTGACCGGACCCTGGCGCATCGAGATCGCCCAGAAGATCGAGGCGGCGCGCGAGGAGGGCGACCTCAAGGAGAACGCCGGTTACCACGCCGCCAAGGAGGAGCAGGGCAAGTACGAGCTGCGCATCCGCCAGCTCACCCAGCTCCTGGAGCGCGCCAAGGTCGGCGAGGCCCCCGCGGACTCGGGCGTGGTGGCCCCGGGCATGATCGTCACGATCGCCTTCGACGGCGACGAGGACGACACCATGGAGTTCCTGCTCGCCTCGCGCGAGGTGGCCAGCTCCGGCGACCTGGACGTGTACTCGCCGCAGTCCCCGCTGGGCCGCGCGATCGACGGCAAGCAGATCGGCGACGAGGCCACCTACGAACTGCCCAACGGCCGGCCCGCCATGGTGAAGATCCTCAAGGTCACGCCGCACGCCGGCTGATCCACCCCGGTTCACACCCCCGGAACACAGCACGGCGAAGGGCGGCCGCGGAGCTCCGCGGCCGCCCTTCGGCACGTCCGGACGGCGATCAGCCCGCGGCCGAGCGGTACTTGCGCACCGACAGCCACGAGAACACCGCCGTGATCAGCACCGACCAGGCCAGCGACACCAGCGCCGCGTGCTGCATCGGCCAGGCGCTGTCCACCGGCCCGACCTGGTTGCCGAAGAGGTCCCGGCAGGCCTGCACGGTGGCGCTGAACGGGTTCCAGTACGCGACGCCCTGCAGCCAGCCCGGCATCGAGCTGACCGGCACGAACGCGTTGGACACGAAGGTCAGCGGGAACAGCCAGATCAGACCGGCCGAGGTGGCCGCCTCCGGGCTGCGCACCGACAGGCCGATCAGCGCGCCGATCCACGAGAAGGCGTAGCCGAGCAGGAGCAGCAGCACGAACGCGCCGAGCGCCTTCGGGATCCCGTCGTGGATCCGCCAGCCGACCGCCAGCGCGACCAGGGCCAGCACGATCACGGTGAACGCCGTCTGGACCAGGTCGGCCAGGGTGCGCCCGACCAGCACCGCCGAGCGGGCCATCGGCAGCGAGCGGAACCGGTCCACCAGGCCCTTGGTCATGTCCTCCGCGATGCCGGCCGAGGCCCCGGCGGTCGCGAACGTGACGGTCTGGGCGAAGATGCCGGCCATCAGGAACTGGATGTAGGAGTTGGAGCTGGCCTGCGTCCCGGGGATCTGGATCGCGCCGCCCATGACGTAGGAGAACAGCAGCACGAACATGACGGGCTGCATGAGCCCGAAGACCACGATCTCCGGGATCCGTGACATCCGGCGCAGGTTGCGCTTGGCGACGACCCAGGAGTCGTGCAGGGTCGCGGAGAGCCCCCGGCGCTGGCGGGGCACCGCCCCGCCGATCGCGTGCTCGGTGGCGGTCGTCATCTCAGCGCTCCGTTCCGGCCGCGACGGCCTGCTCGTCCCGGCCCTCGCCGCCGTCCCCGCCGGCCCCGTCGGCCCCGCCCTTGCCGCGCCCGCCCTTGCCGCGGCCCTTGGCGCCCGCGCCGTTCTCGTCGTCCGCGGACTCGGCGACGTGCCCGGTGAGCGTCAGGAAGACGTCGTCCAGGGTCGGGCGGCGCAGGCCGATGTCGTCGATCTCGATCGAGCGGGCGTCGAGCTCGCGGATCGCGTCCGCGAGGACCCGGGCGCCGCCGCTGACCGGGACGGTGACCCTCCGGGTGTTGCGCTCGACCGCGGGCTCGCCGAGCGCGTAGCCGGACAGCGCCGCGACCGCCGCGGGGACGTCGTCGGCGCGGTGCACGACGACCTCGATGCGCTCGCCGCCGATCTGCGCCTTGAGCTGGTCGGCGGTGCCGCGGGCGATCACCCGGCCGTGGTCGACCACGGCGATGTCGTGGGCGAGGCGGTCGGCCTCCTCCAGGTACTGGGTGGTGAGCAGCAGCGTGGTGCCCTGCTCGACCAGGGTCTCGATGACCTCCCAGAGCGCGAGCCGGTTGCGCGGGTCGAGGCCGGTGGTCGGCTCGTCGAGGAACATCACCGGCGGCCGGACGACCAGCGCGGCGGCGAGGTCGAGGCGCCGGCGCATGCCGCCCGAGTACGTCTTGGCGGTGCGGTCCTTGGCCTCGGTGAGGTTGAACCACTCCAGGAGCTCCAGCGCGCGGGCCTTCGCGTCACGCGCCGTCATCTGGTAGAGCTCGCCGACCATCTGGAGGTTCTCGAAGCCGGTCAGGTACTCGTCGACGGCGGCGTACTGACCGGAGAGGCCGATCAGGCTGCGGACCCGGTTGGGGTGCTTGAGCACGTCGACCCCGGCGACCACGGCCCGCCCGGAATCCGGTTGCAGCAGGGTGGTGAGGACGCGCACGGTGGTCGTCTTGCCGGCGCCGTTGGGGCCGAGCAGCCCGAGCACCGTGCCCTCGGGGACGTCCAGACTGACGCCGTCGAGGGCTCGTACGTCGCCGAAGGTCTTCACCAGGTTCTCGGCTTGGATGGCTGGCGCCATGGCCTGCCTCATCTCCTCGGACGAAATGGGCGATCTGTCCCACTGTGCCCCGAGTGCGGCAACGCGGGCGACTCGGTTTTCGCCCATGGACAGGGAACGCGATGTATCGCGAGTCTGGCAGCTCACGATATATCGCGTCAAGGGATTTCAAAGACCCGCCCCCGCGGCCGCCGGAGCACCCTCAGGCGCCGACGACGTACCCCGCGTCCCGCAGCTCGCCGACCACCACCGCGCAGTGCTCCGGCCCCTTGGTCTCCAGGTGCAGGTCGACCTCGACCTCCGTCAGCCCGAGCCGCGGGTCGGTCCGCACGTGCGCGACGTCCAGCACGTTCGCGTCCACCCTGGTCAGGACGCCCAGCAGGTCCGCCAGCGCGCCCGGCTTGTCGGCGAGGCGCACCCGCAGCGACAGGTAGCGCCCGGCCGCCGCCAGCCCGTGCCGCAGCACCCGCTGCATCAGCTGCGGGTCGATGTTGCCGCCCGACAGGACGGCCACCACCGGGCCGTCGAAGGTGCCCGGCTGCTCCAGCAGCGCCGCGATCGGGGCCGCCCCGGCCGGTTCGACGACGAGCTTCAGCCGCTCCAGGCCGAGCAGCAGCGCCCGCGACAGCGCGTCCTCGGAGACCGTCCGGATCCCGTCCGCCAGCGTGTTGACCACCTCGAACGGGATGTCCCCCGGGCGGCCGACCATGATCCCGTCCGCCATCGTGGCGAAGCGCTCCAGCGACACCGGCCGCCCGGCGGCCAGCGAGGGCGGGTACGCGGCGGCGCCCGCCGCCTGCACGCCGACCACCCGCACGTCCGGCCGCAGCGGCTTGACCGCCGCCGCGATCCCGGCCAGCAGCCCGCCGCCGCCCACGCCGACCAGGATGGTCCGCACCTCGGGGCACTGCTCCAGGATCTCCAGGCCCACGGTGGCCTGGCCGGTGACCACGTCCCAGTGGTCGAAGGGGTGGATGAAGACCGCTCCGGTCGTCTCCGAGTAGTGCTGCGCGGCCTGCAGCGCCTCGTCCACCGTGCTGCCGTGCAGCCGGACCTCGGCGCCGTAGTCGCGGGTCGCCGCCACCTTCGGCAGCGGCGCGGCCACCGGCATGAAGACGGTCGAGCGGACGCCCAGGAGCGAGGCCGCCAGCGCCACCCCCTGGGCGTGGTTCCCGGCGCTCGCCGCGACCACTCCGCCGGCCCGCTGCACCGGCGTGAGTCCCGCGATCCGCACGTACGCCCCGCGCAGCTTGAACGAGCCGGTGCGCTGGAGGTTCTCGCACTTCAGGTGGACCGGCGCGCCGATCAGCGACGACAGGTGGCGGCTGCCCTCCATCGGGGTCACCCGGGCGACCCCGGCCAGCATCTTCTGGGCCCCGCGGACGTCGTCGAGGGTGATCGGCAGGTTGCGCATAACGCCAGCCTACGGCGGCGGCGGCCGGCAATCCGGCATGCCGGGACTGTTCCCGGGCCAGCCCCGCCCGCGTAATCTGCTGCTTCTGAGCCTCCCTCACCGCACGACGATCGTGAGCCGCGATGACGACGACCTCGCCCCAGGCCACCGACCGCACCGACCCCGTGCACAGTCAACTCCAGTACCAGCTGGCGGTGTTCGCCCGCCGGATGGAACAGGTCCGGACCTCCGACGGCCTCGGCGCGCTGGACCGGGCCGCCTACCTGCTGCTCGACCGCCTGGAGCGGCACGGGCCGGCCAACGTCAAGGCGCTGGCCGACGCGCTCGGCGTGGACTCCTCCACGGTGACCCGCCAGGTCGCCCCGCTGGTGGCGGCCGGGCTGGTCGGCCGGGTCCAGGACCCGGCCGACCGTCGCGCCGTGCGCCTCGCGCTGACCCCGCTCGGCGCCCACCGGCTGTGCGAAGTCCGCGACGGCAGAGCCGAGTTGACCCGCCGCCTGGTGGCCGGCTGGCACCCGGAGGAACAGCACGCGTTCTGCGCGCTGCTGGCCCGCTTCAACCTCGCGATGGAGTCCTACACGGCGGACCGGCACGGCCACCAGCCGTAGCGGCCACGCCCTCGGGCGCCTTGGCCGGCGAGTGAGCGCCCTTAGCCGAGCGCCTGCTTGAGGTCGGCCAGCAGGTCGTCGATCGACTCGATGCCGACGGACACCCGGACCAGGTCGGCCGGGACCTCCAGCGGCGAGCCGGCCGCGGAGGCGTGGGTCATCCGGCCCGGGTGCTCGATCAGCGACTCCACGCCGCCGAGCGACTCGCCGAGGGTGAACAGCCGCGCCCGGTTGCAGACCTCGACCGCCGCCTCCTCGCCGCCCGCGACCCGGAACGACACCATGCCGCCGAAGGCCTTCATCTGCTTGGCCGCGATGTCGTGACCGGGGTGCTCGGGCAGGCCCGGGTACAGCACCTCGCTGACCTTGGGGTGGCTCGCCAGCAGCTCGGCGACCCGCTCGGCGTTGGCGCTGTGGCGGTCCATCCGGACGCCCAGCGTCTTGATGCCGCGCAGCACCAGCCAGGCGTCGAACGGCCCGGAGACGGCGCCCATCGCGTTCTGGTGGTAGGCCACCTCCTCGCCGAGGGCCGCGTCGGCCAGCACCAGCGCACCGCCGACGACGTCCGAGTGGCCGCCCATGTACTTGGTGGTGGAGTGCACGACCGCGTCCGCGCCGAGCGAGATCGGCTGCTGCAGGTACGGGCTGGCGAAGGTGTTGTCGACCACCAGCAGCGCGCCGTGGCCGTGCGCGATCTCGGCGAGCGCGGCCAGGTCGGTGATGCCCAGCAGCGGGTTGGACGGGGTCTCCACCCAGACCGCGCGGGTGTTGGGCCGCAGCGCGGCGCGGACGGTGGCCAGGTCCTGGGTGTTGGCGACGGAGAACTCGACGCCCCAGCGGGTCAGCACCTTGGCGAACAGCCGGAAGGTGCCGCCGTAGGCGTCGTTGGGGATCACGATGTGGTCGCCCGGCTTGAGGATGGTGCGCAGGAGGGTGTCCTCGGCGGCGAGGCCGGAGGCGAAGGCGAGGCCGCGGGCGCCGCCCTCCAGCGCCGCGAGGCACTCCTCCAGCGCCGTGCGGGTCGGGTTGGCGCTGCGGCTGTACTCGTAACCGCCCCGCAGGCCGCCCACCCCGTCCTGCTTGTAGGTGGACACCTGGTAGATCGGCGTGACGACGGCCCCGGTCTGGGGGTCTGCCTCCTGACCCGCGTGGATGGCGAGGGTCTCGAAGCCCTGGGGAAGCTGGTGCTCGGTCATAGGTCGAGCGTAGTGGCCGTTCGCCCGGGCGCCCGCCGGAATGGCGGGACGGAATGGGGCGGCGCCTCCCCGCGTTGAACCCTGCGCAACCCTCCCTACCCCGATGGAGCAGGCCGTGCTGTTCAACCGCCACAAGACCTCGCTCGTCCCGGCCGCCCAGGCCCTGCCCGGCCGGGAGTCGCCGGCCTTCGCCCTGCGCGAGCCGCACACCGTCCTCGGGAACCCGCTGGCCGGCCCGTACCCGGAGGGCCTGGAGGTCGCCGACTTCGGGCTGGGCTGCTTCTGGGGCGCCGAGCGCACGTTCTGGCGGGTGCCCGGCGTCTGGACGACGCTGGTCGGCTACCAGGGCGGCCACACGCCGAACCCGACGTACGACGAGGTGTGCAGCGGGCTGACCGGGCACACCGAGGCGGTCCGGGTGGTGTTCGACCCGGCGGTGGTCTCCTACGAGCGGCTGCTGAAGACCTTCTGGGAGGCGCACGACCCGACCCAGGGCAACCGCCAGGGCAACGACGTCGGCACCCAGTACCGCTCCGCCGTCTACACCCACTCCCCCGCCCAGGCCGCCGCCGCGACGGCCACCAGGGACGCCTTCCAGCCGGCCCTGACGGCGCTCGGCCTCGGCCCGGTCACCACCGAGATCGCCCCGGCCGGCCCGTTCTACCCGGCCGAGCCGTACCACCAGCAGTACCTCTCCGACGCCAAGAACCCCAACGGCTACTGCGGCCTCGGCGGCACCGGCGCCTCCTGCCCGATCGGTGTGGCCCGCACCGAGGGCTGACGGCCCGGCGACGGCCCCGGGGCCCGGCCACCCGAGGTGACCGGGCCCCGGTCCGGGCGCAGACTGGAATGGCCAGCAGGGACGGCCCGGCCACCTGTCCGGTGGCCGGGCCCTCCCGTGGGGAGAGGAGCCTGCCATGTCCGGTCTGGTCAGGAAGAACTTCGACGATCCCGAGGAGATCCGCCCCTTCGAGGAGGGCTCGGGCGAGCTGCGGCTGGTCAACCTGGACGCCGGCCCGGTGGGCCGGGCCGTGTTCCAGCCCGGCTGGCAGTGGTCCAAGCACGTGAAGCCGATCGCCAAGACCGACAGCTGCCAGGCCGCCCACCTCGGCTACGTGGTGTCCGGCCGCATGCGGATCGTCATGGACGACGGCGAACAGGCCGACTTCGGCCCCGGCGACTTCATGATCTGCCCGCCCGGCCACGACGCCTGGATCCTGGGCGAGGACCCCTGCGTGATCGTCGACTGGCAGGGCTTCGCCGACTACGCCAAGCGCTGACCCGCCCGGGCTCGCTCGGCGGACGCCTCAGCGCACGGCCGGTACGTGCAGCGGGGACCCGTCCGGCGCCGTGCCGTCGGACGAGGCCAGCAGCCGGCCCTGGGCGTCGTAGACCCCGATCGGGTCGGTCGGCACCCGCGGCGCCCCCGGCAGCTTCCGCGGGATCGAGCTGGGACCGGTGAAGTAGAAGGCCGTCCAGCCCTCCATGCCCGGAGTGACGACCAGGGTCGCGGGGACGGGCACGCCTGCCACGAACTTGACGATCTTCGCCGGAGCCGGCCCCAGGTACATACAGGGCTCGACGTCGCGCTGGAGCGTGGAGCTCATCTGGCAGTAGACGACCGGTCCGTCGTGCGAGAGGTTGTCGCCCGTGGCGTCCCGACACACCGGCGCGGCGACGAACATCCCGTCCGCGTCGGCCAGTTCGTCACAGCGCTCGGTCCTGGTCACCGAGATCCGGAAGTCGGCGGCGACCTGCACCGGCTCCCCCGGGGCGACCTGCTTCACCACCGGGGACGGCAGCTCCACCGGGCCCGCCGCGGCCGTCGGGCCCGGGGTGGCCGGTGCGAGCGTCGGCCCGCCGGCCGACGGGGTCGCCCCCGCCGCGCTCGCGGGGCCGGCCGGCCCGGTGTTCCCCGCCGTGACCGCCGCCGTCCCGCAGACGAGGGCCACCGCCAGGACGGCCGCCCCGGTCCCCGCCCTGCGCCTGGCGCGGCGGCGGAGCGCGGCGGCGATGACCGGTGCCGGGTCCGGCCCGGCCGCGTCCGGGTCCTCGTTCCTGAGCAGCTCTCCGAGTCTGTCCTCGAAGCTCATACCGTCACCTCGATGTGCGTCGGGAGGCCCGCCGGTCCGCCGGAGCGGTCGGCGAGTTCGGGCAGTGCGCGCAGCTTCGACAGCGCCCGGTGCAGCGTGCTCTTCACCGTGCCCCGGGCGATGCCCAGTTCGGCCGCGATCGCGCCCTCGGTGAGGTCCCCGTAGTACCGGAGCACGACGACCGCCCGCTCCCTGCGGGTGAGCGTGCCCAGGGCCCGGTTCAGCAGCTCCCGCTGGGCCTGCCGTTCGGCGAGGTCCTCGGCCAGCGGCCGGTCCGGGGTGCGGTCGGTGGGCAGCTCGCGGTTGCGCAGCCGGCGCCACCAGTCGCGGTGCTGGTTGACGACGATCCGGCGGACGTACGCGGTGGGGTCGTCGCCGGTGATCCGGTGCCAGTGCAGGTAGGCGCGTTCCAGCGCCGACTGCACGATGTCGTGGGCCCGGTGGGGGTCGCCGGTCAGCAGCTCGGCCAGCCTCAGCAGCTGGCGGCCGTTGCCGGCGACGAACGCGCTGAACTCGGCGTCCTGTCGCTGTCTCTGCTCGCGTTTCACACCCGTCTGACTCCTCGGGCGGACCGCGAGGTTCGGTCCGCCCGAGGAGGAATTCCGGGACGGGTGTGCCCGGGTGGCGCGGATCAGACCGCGCTGCCGGCCTTCCAGTCGGCCCAGGCCATGTTCCAGCCGTTGAGGCCGTTGTCCGGGGCAACCGTCTTGTCGCCGGAGTTCACGACCTCGACGACGTCGCCGATCATCGAGGACTTGTAGAACTTGTAGCCGTCCGTGCCGCCGTCGGCCGCGCCCTTGGCGTCCTGGAGGCCGACGCAGCCGTGGCTGGTGTTCTGGCCGCCGAAGATCGACGACGGGGACCAGTAGTTGCCGTGGATGAAGGTGCCGGAGGTGGTGAGGCGCTGGGCGTGCGGCACGTCGGCGATGTCGTACTCGCTGCCGAGGTTGACGGTCTGCGAGTTCATCCGGGTCTGCGTGTACTGCTCCGAGATGACCATCTTGCCGCCCCACGTCGTGTGGTCGGGCGCACCGCCGGAGATCTTGTAGACGGCGCTGACCTGGCCGTCCGTGGTGACGGTGAGCTTCTTGGTGGAGAGGTCGGCGACGCTCGTCTGCGCGCGGCCGATGGTGAAGCTCACGTCCTTGGACTGGGTGCCGTAGACGCCCTTGGCGCCCTGGACGTCCTTGAGCCGCAGCTGGACGGTCACCTTGGTGCCCTTGGCCCAGTACTCCTGCGGACGGAAGTCGAGGCGGGTGCTGGAGAACCAGTGGCCGACGATCTCGACGCCGGGCGCGGCGACCACGGTGATCGCCTGCTGGACGGCCTTCTTGTCGGTGACCGGCTTGCTGAAGTTGATCGAGACGGGCATGCCGACGCCGACGACCGAGCCGTCCTCGGGGGTGAAGTACCCCACGAAGGTGTTCGCCGGGGTGGCGGTGGTGAAGACGGCGTTGGCGTCCGCCTCCAGCTTGTCCTTGTCGGTGGCGGTGGCGGCGACGGTGTACTTGGTCCCGCTGACCGGCGCGGTGGCGGAGGTCCAGCCGGTGCCGTCGGAGGCGAGCTGGCCGGCCAGCTCCTTGCCGGTGGAGTCGGTGACCTTGACGGTGCCGAGGGTGCCGTTGGCGACGGTGACCTTGACCGGGTCGCTGAAGCTGGCGGCGGTGGTGCCGTCGGCCGGGCTGACGGTGATCACGGCGGTCGAGGTCTTCGGCGCGCCGCTCCCGCCGGAACCCGGGGTGCCGCCCCCGGAGCCGCCGGCGCCGCCGGAACCGCCCGCGTCGGCGCTCTTGGTGTCGTTGCAGGCCGCGAGCAGGAGGACGGGCGCCCCGATGAGGCCCGCGAGTACACCGCGCCGGCTCCAGTTGCCCCCGGCCGACCGGCCCTGACCGTCGCGTGCCGTCACGTCGCGTTCTCCCTGCTGATCATCCCGGGCATTACGGATACAGAAACGCAATATGCCCGTTCACGGTTCCACCACCGAAGGGTAAGCGATCCTATGAGATGACCCAGCCGGCCTCCGTGCGGAGCCAAAACGCCCGGCCCCCGCGTGCGCGGGCCGGGCGTTTCCGCAGCCGTGGTCCTCGACGACTACTCGGCGGACTCCTCCACCGCGTACTCGTCCCACTCCTCGTTGTCCGGGTCGAACTCGGTCTGGGCCGACTCCCAGGTCGCCGAGGCGAGCTCGACGCCCGGCACGTCGCCGAGCAGCGCCACCGGGTCGATGAAGTGGGCGAGCGAGCCCGACGGGTCCACCTCGATGGCCTCGACGGACTGCGCGCGCTCCTCGTCGTCGAGGTAGTCGTCGCCGGCCACCTGCTCCAGGGCCGCCGCCTTGAGGGCGCCCTCGTCGGTGATCTCCGCGATCAGTTCGATCTTGAGCCGGACGTAGCGCGGTGCGTCCTGGCCGGTCGTTTCAGTGCTGGTCATGCGTGCGAGCGTACGGGAAGGGCCGGTCCCTCGGAGAAGGACCGGCCCCGACCGCACTCCGCCTGGGCTCCCCCACCCGGGAGCCACGGAGTCGCGCCGACCGGCGCGGTGGCGGCTGCGGGAGCCGCCGCTCACCCTGTCGACCGGCCGGAGCCGGACAGGGGCGGGACGACGGCGCCTCCCGCAGCGGTGCCCCTCCCTCCGCGAAGCGGTCGGGGAGAGCGGACACGGCCGGCCGAGTCAGGGCCGCCCGACGTGTCCGGAGCCGACCGCGACCACCGGGGAGCCGCTCCCGGACGGTCACTGTCGCCTCGCTCGGCTTGTTGCCGTTGACACAACCATGCCGGAGCGTTGTTAACCGCGTGATGCGGGGAGGTGACGCCGGTGTACCACTTCGCCCGTGGACGAATCCTGCACATCCGTCCGGCGGGCGCGGCCCGGTGACCGCGCGTCAGCGCGCCACCGGTGCCCGGGCGCGCCGGAGCGTCAGTGCGCGGCGCGACCGGTCAGGAAGCCGAGCAGGTCCTGCCGGGTGACGATGCCCTGCGGCTTGCCCTCGACCAGCACCACCGCGGCGTCGGCCTTCTCCAGGACGGTCATCAGGTTGGTGACCGTCTCGCCCGAGCCGACCACCGGCAGCGGCTTGGACATCACCTTGTCCAGCGCGTCGGTGAGCTCGATCTCCTTCGCGAAGATGCCCTCCAGCAGCAGCTTCTCCACGACCGAGCCGATCACCTCGCCGGCCATGATGTCCGGGTGGCCGGCGCCCGGGGAGACCACCGGCATCTGCGAGACGCCGTACTCGCGCAGCACCCGGACCGCCTCGGCGACCGTCTCGTTCGGGTGCATGTGGACGAACTGCGGGACGCCGCCCTGCTCGATGCTCTCCTTGCGGGCCAGCACCTCGCCGATGTGGGCCTCGTCGGTGGCCGAGGGCAGGAAGCCGTAGTCGGCCATCCAGTCGTCGTTGAAGATCTTCGACAGGTAGCCGCGGCCGCCGTCCGGCAGCAGCACCACGACGACGTCGTCCGGCCCGAGCTTCTTGGCGACCTCCAGCGCGGCGACCACGGCCATGCCGCAGGAGCCGCCGACCAGCAGGCCCTCCTCCTTGGCGAGGCGGCGGGTCATCTGGAAGGAGTCCTTGTCGGACACGGCGACGATCTCGTCCGCGACGCTGCGGTCGTAGGCGGTGGGCCAGAAGTCCTCACCGACGCCCTCGACCAGGTACGGCCGGCCGGTGCCGCCCGAGTAGACCGAGCCCTCCGGGTCGGCGCCGACCACCTTGACCTTGCCGCCGGACACCTCCTTCAGGTAGTTGCCGGTGCCGGAGATGGTGCCGCCGGTGCCGACGCCCGCGACGAAGTGGGTGATCTTCCCGTCGGTCTGCTCCCACAGCTCCGGGCCGGTGGAGTGGTAGTGCGAGGCCGGGTTGTCCGGATTGGAGTACTGGTCCGGCTTCCAGGCGTTCGGGGTCTCGCGGACCAGGCGGTCGGAGACGTTGTAGTAGGAGTCCGGGTGCTCCGGGGCGACGGCGGTCGGACAGACGACCACCTCGGCGCCGTAGGCGCGCAGGGTGTTGATCTTGTCCGTGGACACCTTGTCGGGGCAGACGAAGATGCACTTGTAGCCCTTCTGCTGGGCCACGATCGCCAGACCGACACCGGTGTTGCCGGAGGTCGGCTCGACGATCGTGCCGCCCGGCTTGAGGGCGCCCGAGGCCTCGGCGGCCTCGATCATGCGCATCGCGATGCGGTCCTTGACCGAGCCGCCGGGGTTGAAGTACTCGACCTTCGCCAGCACCGTCGCGCTGATGCCCTCGGTGACCTTGTTCAGCTTGACCAGTGGCGTGTTGCCGACCAGGTCGATGATCGAGTTGTGGTACCGCACGGGGGTCCTCCCGGTCTATGGGCATGCGAGTGCTTTCGGTAGGGCAAAGCCTAGGCCGTGCCAGGCGCACCGGCCCTCCCCTCGTAAACACCACCCCCAATGGCCCACCTCCCCTCCCGCCGCCGGCGGCCGCCGCGCCCCCACCGATCGGCCCACGCCGCCGGTAGCCGCACCCCCCAACCGGGTAAGAACGCCGTGCAGACATTTCGTGGCCCCTGGAGGGGGCGGCACGAGGACGCGAAGGGGGCACCGGATGCCAGGGGCACAGGTTTCTCGGGCCCGGGTGGCCCGTCGGATCGCCACCGCCGCGGCGTACGGCGGCGGCGGTCTCGGTCTGCTCGGGGTCGGCCTGGTGGGGCTGCTGCTGACCGAGGGCAGACTCGCCATCCAGGCCATCGGCATCCTCGAAGGCGACCCGCCGAAGGCCGACGGCGTCTACGGCGAGGCCTTCGCGGACGCCGCCACCGGACCGCAGCCGCCGCTCGTGCTCGCCGTCTTCGGCGACTCCACCGGCGCCGGCCTCGGCGTGCTGCGCTCCCGCGACACCCCGGGGGCGCTGCTCGCGGCCGGTCTCGCCTCGGTCGCCGAGCGCCCGGTCCGACTGGTGAACGCGGCCCGCTCCGGCGGCCGGTCCGCCGATCTCTCGGGCCAGCTGGAGCAGGCGCTGCCGCACCGCCCCGACGTCGCCGTGATCATGGTCGGCGCGAACGACGTGACCCGCCACAGCCCGGCCCAGCTCGCCGTCCGCCAGCTCGGCGAGGCCGTCGCGGCGCTGCGGGCGAACGGCTGCGAGGTGGTGGTCGGCACCTGCCCCGACCTCGGGACGATCAAGCCGGTGCGCCCGCCGCTGCGCTGGGTGGCCCGCCGGCTGAGCCGGCAGCTGGCCGCGGCCCAGACCATCGCCGTGGTGGAGGCCGGCGGCCGGACGGTGTCACTGGGCTCGCTGCTGGGGCCGGAGTTCGCCGCGCGGCCCGAGATGTTCGCGGCCGACCGCTACCACCCGTCCGCCCAGGGCTACGCGACGGCCGCGATGGCCGTCCTGCCGTCGGTCTGCGCCACGCTGGGCCTGTGGCCGGACGAGGAGCACCCGGCCGGTCCGGGGCGGGCCGAGACGGTGCTGCCGGTGGCGATGGCGGCGGCGGCCGCGGCGGGCCGGGCGGGCACCGAGGTGGCGGCGGTGGAGGCCGAGGGCGCGACCCGCCGCTGGGCGCTGCTGCGCAACCGCCTGCGGGGCGGCCTGCCGGGCGCGTGGGCGGTCGGCGCACCGGGCGCCGGGCTGCCCGGGGAGCCTCCCGCCACCCCCGGGGACACGTCGGCCAGCTCACACGCCGGTGCTGGTGACGCCTGACCTACCAGGCGGTAACTTTCCTCCCGGACGCCAGTCCGCCGTCAAGCCAGCGAGGAGCCCGTCATGCCCGAAGCCGTCATCGTCAGCGCCACCCGTTCGCCGATCGGCCGGGCGTTCAAGGGCTCGCTCAAGGACGTCCGCCCGGACGACCTGACCGCCCACGTCATCCAGGCCGCGCTGGCCAAGGTGCCGCAGCTGGACCCGCGCGACATCGACGACCTGATGCTCGGCTGCGGCCTGCCCGGCGGCGAGCAGGGCCACAACCTGGCCCGCATCGTGGCCGTCCAGATGGGCATGGACTACCTGCCCGGCGCGACGATCACCCGCTACTGCTCGTCCTCGCTGCAGACCACCCGCATGGCGCTGCACGCGATCAAGGCCGGCGAGGGCGACGTCTTCATCTCGGCGGGCGTCGAGACCGTCTCGCGCAGCGTCAAGGGCACCTCGGACGGCATGCCCGGCACCATGAACCCGCTCTTCGACGAGGCCCAGGCCCGCACCGCCAAGCGCGCCGAGGAAGGTGGCGGCGAGTGGCACGACCCGCGCGAGGACGGCCTGCTGCCGGACGCCTACATCGCGATGGGCCAGACCGCCGAGAACCTGGCCGCGCTCAAGGGCATCACCCGCGCCGAGCAGGACGAGTTCGGCGTGCGCTCGCAGAACCTCGCCGAGGCCGCGATCAAGGCGGGCTTCTGGGAGCGCGAGATCACCCCGGTGACGCTCCCGGACGGCACCGTGGTCAGCACGGACGACGGCCCGCGCGCCGGCGTCACGCTGGAGGGCGTGTCCGGCCTGAAGCCGGTGTTCCGCCCCGACGGCACGGTGACCGCCGGTAACTGCTGCCCGCTGAACGACGGCGCCGCCGCGCTGGTGATCATGTCCGACACCAAGGCCCGCGAACTCGGCATCACCCCGCTCGCCCGCGTCGTCTCCACCGGCGTCAGCGCCCTCTCCCCCGAGATCATGGGCTACGGCCCGGTCGAGGCCTCCAAGCAGGCGCTGCAGCGGGCCGGCCTGAGCATCGGCGACATCGACCTGGTCGAGATCAACGAGGCCTTCGCCGCCCAGGTCATCCCGTCCTACCGGGACCTCGGCATCGACCTGGACCGCCTGAACGTCAACGGCGGCGGGATCGCCGTCGGCCACCCCTTCGGCATGACCGGCGCCCGGATCGCCACCACGCTGATCAACTCCCTGCAGTGGCACGACAAGCAGTTCGGCCTGGAGACCATGTGCGTCGGCGGCGGCCAGGGCATGGCGATGGTCATCGAGCGCCTCAGCTGACCCCGGCCGACCTCCAACTGCCGTCCGCCGCACCCCCGGAAGGGTCTGGACCACCCATTTGGAGTGACGCACAGTAATTGAGGGCCGGATCACACCGCGAGGTCGATCCGGCCCTCTTCCGGTTCGTTTCCGACCCGGAAATCGACACTGCGGAGCGGATCAACTCCGCAGCGTAGAACGGTACTACTTAACAATTTGGGGACAAGGGCGAAAGTCCGGGACGAATTAGACATTCGCCACTGCGGTCACACCCCCACATGCGGCAGTGTGGAGAGGTAACCCCGTTCCGCTCCTCGCTAGGAGTACGTTCCGTGAGCGCCGTCTACACCATCCTGCTGCTGATCCTGATCACCGTGTCGGCCGCCGTGCTGATCCACCTGCGCGGGCTCTCCCGCCGGCTGGACGCACAGGCCGCGGCCCAGGCCGCGCCGGCCGCGGTCGACGAGGCCGCGATACGCCGGGCCGTGACCGAGGCGCTCGCCGCCGACCGCGAGCGGGAGATCACCGAGGCCCGGGCGTTCTGGGCCGAGCAGGAGGCCCGCGCGGCCGAGGACGCGCCACTGTTCGACTCGCCCTTCACCGGCGCCTTCTCCGGCACCGACGAGTGGCCGCTCTTCTTCCCCCGCCCCACCGGCCCGCAGGACGCCGCCGACAACGCCGGGACGATGGACCCGGAGTTCGGCGAGGCGCTGCGCTCCGCGCTGGAGGACCTGATCACCGAGGGGGGCACCGCCCCGGCCGAGCCCGGCACCGACGGCGGCGCGCCGCTGCGCCCCGGGCACCCGGCCGGCGCCGAGGCCTCCGGTGACGCCCGCGCCCGCCGCGAGGCCGACCTGATCGCCACCGGCCTGGAGGCCGGACTGCTGGACGCCGAACCGGCCGTCGAGGAGGCCCCGGTCGCCGCGCCGGACCCCCGCCGCCACCCCTCGCACCCCGACTTCGTGCCCAGCCAGGCGCCGTCCCGCGAGTGGACCGACACCCGGCTGGCCACCCTCGCCGACGAGGGCGTCGCCCTGATCGACGTACGCCCGGGCCCGCTGGGCACGCTGGACGTGTACGCCTTCGCCGACGGCACCACGCTGTGCGTGGCCCCGGGCGACCGGGAGGCCGCCTACCGGCTGATCGACGCGGTCCGGGCCGGCGAGCACGTCCGGCTGCTGGGGGGCTCGCGCTTCTCCGGCTCGTACTCGCTGACGTTCTCCACCGACGAGGAGGCCGTCTACGTCCTCGCCGACCGGGTGGTCGCCAGCATCTGACACCCGCTCGCCGCACGTCGAAGCACGTCGCCGAAGGCCGCCCGGGTCAGCGGGGTTACCGACCCGGGCGGCCTTCGGCGTTCGCGCGCGCCCGGGAGGCGCCTACGCGCAGAGCGCCGCCGTCTCGCCGACCGCCTCGACCGCCCCGGCCAGCACCTCGGACACCCGCGCGGGGCCGCCGAGTTGCCGCGGCAGCGCCACCTCGGCGCCCTCCGGCAGGGCCGCGAGCGCGAGCGCCAGGTCGTGCCCGGCGACGGCCAGCTGGTCCCCCACCGCGAACGGGCCCGCGTCCGGGAAGTCCCGCTCCGGCCCGCCCTCCGCGGCGCCGCCCAGCGCCGCCAGCCGGCGCGCCAGCGCCAGCACGGCCGCCGCCCGCGACGCGTGTCCGGGCACGGCGCCCAGCAGCTTGCTCTGCGGCAGCGAGCGGAAACGATCCGCCAGGGAGTCGACGGCTTCGACCAGGGGCTGTACGTCATGCATACCGAGAAGCCTAGGGCGAAAGACACGCCCTACGGGCCCCGAACGCCGCCGGGCCCCGGAGCGGTGTGCTCCGGGGCCCGGCGGCAGTGTGTGGCGGGATCCCCCGCCGGGGTCGTCGATCAGTCGTCGCCGCGCAGGATGGCGATCAGGCGCAGCATCTCGACGTAGATCCAGACCAGCGAGAGGGTGAGCCCGAAGGCGGCCCGCCAGGCCTCCTTCTGCGGAGCGCCCTGCGCGATGGCCTCCTCGATGGCCGCGAAGTCCAGCGAGAGGAAGAAGGCGCCGAGGCCGATGCCGATCAGGCCGACCACGATGCCCAGCGGGCCGGAGCGCAGGCCGAGGTCGGCGCCGAAGGCCAGCGCGATCACGTTGACCAGCATGAGCAGCACGAAGCCCATGGCGATCGCGATGCCGATCCGGGTGTACTTCGGGGTGACCCGGATCCTCCCGCTCTTGTAGGCGAACAGCATCGCCGCGAAGACCGCCGCCGTGCCCAGCACCGCCTGGATCGCGATGCCCGGCAACTTGACGTCGAGGGCGTGCGTGACGGCGCCGAGCGCGAAGCCCTCCAGGGCCGCGTACAGCAGGATCAGCGGCGGGCTGACGCTCCGCTTGAAGGAGACGACCAGGCCGACGACCATGGCCACCAGGCTGGCGCCGATCGCGACGCCGAAGTTCTCGAACGGCAGCGCGAACCAGGCCACCGCACCGGCGGCGACCAGGGTCAGCAGCGTCATGGCGGTGCGCGCGACCACGTCGTCGAGCGTCATCCGCCCGGTGGCCAGCGGGCCGGCGGACGGGCCGTTGTACATCTCGTACAGCTGCTCGTCGCTCAGCGGGGCCTGGCCCGGCTGCTGCTGGGCGTAGGGGCCGCTCGCGTAGGGGTTGTTGCCGTACGGACCCCCGGCCTGCGCGGTGGGCCCGAACCCCGCGTAGCCGGACTCGCGGGTGAAGGAACCCTCCCGCGAGAAGACCGGGTTGCTGCTTCTCATTGCTCATTCCCTCCGTGGCGGCACTGCACCGCCCCGGACCCAGGGTAATGGCTTGGCAAAAATATCGGGATACGCCGCGAGGATGATCCATCGGGAGGACGCTCGGCGGGGACGCCGGCGGCGCCCCCGCGCGTCGAGCGGTGCCCGGAGCCGGACTCGAACCGGCACGGCCTCGCGGCCAAGCAGTTTTAAGCTGCCCGTGTCTGCGTTCCACCATCCGGGCGTCCTGCGAACCACCCCTGAGCCTAGTCGCCCGGCTCACCCTTTCGCATGTTCCCAGCCCGGGAAGTTGTCATGTTTCCTTGCCATCTGACGAACAGTTCGAGATCCGGCCACGGAGCACACCGGTTCAGGCCACCACCCCGCCCTCAGGGTCGGTGTCATACCGCAGGAGGAGGGCGCCGGACACCCGTACGCCCAGGGGCGGTCGGGCCAACCGTCCGGCGGAGCGACGATAGACCATGATCACGCGGCGGAGCATGGAGGTACGAATCCGCGACCCGCAAGGAGCACCCCGTGACCTCGTCGACCGCAACCGCCGTCCGCACCGGCCGGGCGGCCGCCCGCGCCACCGGCCTGTACAAGGTCTACGGGGAGGGCGAGACCCGCGTCGTCGCCCTGGAC
>NZ_JBHYWI010000042.1:0-76774 GCF_042751525.1 Kitasatospora sp. NPDC059408 | reverse complement strand
GCGCACCCAGATCCTGGTTCGAGGTCTTCGACCCCGACATCAGCGTCTGCAGCGCCTGGTTCCCCATGTCGAACTTCATACCGCTCCCCCGTCCGTCCGACCAGACATGCCTGTTCCAGTTCTACCAACCTTCGACCGCCCGGCGAACCCCTCGCGACAGAGCTGAGACGAAGGCATGACCGACCTATTGCCTCCGGCGCCACCCCTCCACGGCCCCGAAAACGCGACGGCACCGCAGCCGCATCGAGCAGCCGCAGTGCCGGACCGCAGGTCGGAGGAGGTCGGACCGCCTCTTCGCACGGTGGGCCACCAGGGGCTCGAACCCTGAACCTACGGATTAAAAGTCCGCAGCTCTGCCAATTGAGCTAGTGGCCCGCGACCCTGCCCCGTGTGGGGAGGGCCACCGCGATCCTACCCGGTGGGCCCCAGGGGTCCGCCAGTGGATTGGAGGGACTCGCCGGGGGCCGGGGGTGCCGGGGGCGGGGTGTAGTGGGCGGCGCGGACCCGGCGGAGCCAGGCCTCGGCGGGGCGCTGGTCGGGGGCGGCGGGGAGGACGCCGGGGCGGTCGAGGCGGTCGGCGGCCGCGACGAGGACGGGGCGGGCGACGTCCGGGTCGTCGGCGATGCGTTCGCCGAGGTCGCGGATGCGTTCGGGGTCGGGCAGGCGGACGAGATTGGTGCCGGTCTCGTGCAGGTGGACGGCTTGTTCGACGAGCCGCACCAGGTGGCGGGCGTGCTTGGCGGCGCGGCGCCGCGCGGCGGCGTCCGTGGTGTCGCGGGTCAGCAGCTTGCGGAACTGCTGGTCCGCGTAGCCGAGGTAGGCGTTCCGGACGGCCGGCGCGCTGAGGAACGAGCCGCGGATGCCGATGAGTTCGTCGCCGAGCGGGGTGCGCGTCTCGTACAGGTCGTCGGGCAGCCAGACGAGTTCGGACGCGGTGGGATTGCAGGAGAGCGCGAGGCGGCACCACTTGGCGGCCTCGTGCAGGGTGGCGTCCGGCCGGGTGGTCACGTGCGACTCGGCCGGGCGGTGCAGGCCGTGCAACTCCTCGGTGGGGGTGGCGAACAGGCCCAGCCGGTCGATGTCGGAGCCGGCGTGGGCGAAGCCGTACGCGGTCGAGCCGACGATGCCGGCGAGCAGGACGGCCCCGGGCGCTACGGGCGCTGCGGGCACTGCGGAGGCCATGGCCGCTACGGGCGCTGCGGGCACTGCGGCAGCCATGGGCACTACGGGCATGCGCGTTCTCCTCTCGAACAGCTCGGTCGGCCGTGGCGGTGGTGATCGCATCCTCCCCGAGCCCGGCCGCGCCGGGCGACCGATTTCCTGCTCGGGGCCCGCCCGTCGGCCGATACTGGCCCCATGGAGCACGGACCGGAGACCCGCACCGACGCCGACACCGCGAAACTGCGCGCCTGGTGGTCGCACCGCCAGTGGCTGGACCGCCCGCACCCCGGCGCACCCGCCGCCGAGGTGCTGGCCGCCACCGGGTGGGCGCGGTCGGTGGGCGGCGCGGCCCCGTACCTGGGGCTGTTCGCCCGGGCCGGGCTCCGCCGGGCGGCGGTGGACGCGGCCGTGGCGCGGCTGGAGGTGCACGAGCTGCCGGCGGCGCGCGGCTGCACGTACGTCCTGCCGGCCGCCGACTTCGCGCTCGGGCTGGCCGCCGGCGCCGCCGGACCGGTGGCCGAACTGACCTCCGCGGAGAAGCACTTGGGGGTCGGCCGGGACGAGGTGGAGAAGCTCTGCCTGGCCATCGAGCGCGTGTTGTCGGAGGCGGAGCCGCTGGACCCGACGTCGATCCGGGAGGAGGTCGGCGACGCCGTCCGGTCGCTCGGCGAGGCGGGGAAGAAGCGCGGCGTCTCGACGACGCTGCCGCTCGCGCTCGGGCTGATGCAGTCGCGCGGACGGATCCGCCGGGTGCCCGTCAACGGCCGTCTGGACCAGCAGCGTTACGGCTACGTGGGCTGGGACCAGCCGGTCGCCGGGGGCACCGTCGACCTCGCCCGCCGCTACTTCTCCTGGGCCGCCCCGGCCACCCTGCGGCACTTCCGCTGGTTCTCCGGCTTCACCGCGGCCACCGCACGCCGGGCCGTCGCCGAGGCCGGGCTGGTCCCGCTCGCACCCGGCTCGGAATACCTGATGCCGTCCGAACTGCAGGACGAGTACGCCGAGTTCAGGATCCCAGCCGAGCCCCGCTACACCCTGCTCGCGGGCATCGACGGCATCCACCTCCTGCACCGCGACCTGCCCCGGCTGCTCGACCCCGCCGACGCCGCACGCCCGCTGCCCGCCGGCCGGGCCGGGCGGTCGTTCGGCAGCGAGGCCGACCCGCAGACCCACGTGGTGCTCGACCGGGGCCGGATCGTCGGGCTGTGGGAGTACGACACCGAGCGCGCGGAGATCGTCCACCAGTCCTTCGTGCCGCCGGACGACGCGCTGCGCGAGGCGGTGGCCCGCACCGAGGCGTTCGTCCGCGACGAGCTCGGCGACGCGCGCGGGTTCAGCCTCGACTCGCCGAAGAGCCGCGCGCCGAAGATCGCGGCCCTGCGGGCGGCGGCGGGCACCACGGACCGGGCCACCCGGTAGCGGCCACCCGGTGACGCCCGCCGGATAGCGGCCACTCGGTGACGCCCACCGGGTAGCGGCCACCGGGCAGTGGCCACCGGATAGCGTACGGACATGTCGACCACTCCCCCCGAGGTCCTGCTCGTCACCGGCGCGGGCCGCGGCATCGGCGCCGCCACCGCCCTGCTCGCCGCCCGCCGCGGCCACCACGTGTGCGTCAACTACCGGGCCGACCAGGCCTCGGCGGACGCCGTCGTGGCCGCCATCCGGGCCGAAGGCGGCACCGCCGTCGCCGTCCGGGCGGACGTCACCCGCACCGCCGAGGTGGAGCGGCTGTTCGCCACCGTGGACGCCGAACTCGGGCCGCTCACCGGCCTGGTGAACAACGCGGGCACGCTGGAGCGGCAGTGCCGGCTCGAAGACCTCGACGAGGAGCGGCTGAACCGGATCTGGGCGGCCAACATCACCGGCCCGTTCCTGTGCGCGGCGCAGGCCGTCCGCCGGATGTCCACCCGGCACGGCGGTCGCGGCGGCGCCGTCGTCAACGTCTCCTCGGCCGCCTCCCGGCTCGGCTCGCCGAACGAGTACGTCGACTACGCCGCCGCCAAGGGCGCCGTCGACTCGATGACCCGCGGCCTCGCGCTGGAGGTCGCCGCCGAGGGCATCCGCGTCAACGCCGTCCGCCCCGGGCTGATCCACACCGGCATCCACGCCCTGGGCGGCGAGCCCGGCCGGGTCGACCGGGTCGGCCCCACCCTGCCGATGGGGCGCGGCGGGCGGCCGGAGGAGGTCGCCGAGACGATCCTCTTCCTCCTCTCCCCCGCCTCGTCGTACATGACGGGCGCGTTCCTGGACGTCGCCGGCGGACGCTGAGAACGGTCCGCCCGAGGTGACCGGACGTCACCCGGCGGCACCGAAAGGCCTCCTCCGGTTTCCTTCCGCCACCACCGCCCGCACCCGTACCGTGGTGCCATGACCGACGCCATCGACGCCTTCATCGACATCCCCGGCGTGCGCAACTTCCGCGACGCCGGGGGCATCGGCACCCTCCGCCGCGGTGTGCTCTACCGCTCCGGCTCCTTCCACACCCTCACCGAGGAAGGCGCCCGGCGCCTCAAGGCCCTCGGCCTGCGCACCGTGGTCGACCTGCGCAGCGCGTTCGAGCTGGAGGTCTGGCCCGACCTGCGGCACGGCCTCGACCACGACACCCTCCACGTGCCGACCCTCCCCGCCGACCGCGAGGACGACGAGCACCCGTGGCCCGAGGACCAGGCCGCGCTCTACCCCTTCATGGCCCGCACCGGCGGCCCGTCGATCGCCGCGACCGTCCGCCGCCTGGCCGCCCCGGAAGCCGTCCCGGCCGTCGTCCACTGCGCGGTCGGCAAGGACCGCACCGGCCTCACCATCGCGGTCGTCCAGTCCCTCCTCGGCGCCTCCGAGGCCGAGATCACCGCCGACTTCCTGCGCTCCAACGCCGGCCTCGGCCTCCTCGACGGCCCCACCCCGTACGTCGACGAGACCGGCACCGAACGCGTCTCCCGCCCGGTCTCCGCCGCCCTCCTCGCCTCCTCCCTCGCCTGGATCGAAGCCCACCACGGCTCCATCCCCGCCTACCTCGCCCCCCACGGCATCACCGACACCGACCTCACCGCCCTCCGCACCAACCTCTCCGCCTGAGCGAACCGCCGAAGCCCCACCGCTTACCCCCGGCGTTCCAGGTGCCACCACTGCGTCGGGGAGTCGGTGTCCTCCCGCTGCTCGACCCCGCCCTCGGTGGCCGTCAGGGGTTTGCCGCTGATGAAGCTCGTGATGGTGTAGGTGCCCGGGGCGTCGTCGTGGTGTTCGAGGAGCCATTCCTGGGCGCCGAAGGCGTTGGCGGACCACTGCTGGATGGGGACGCCGTCGTCGGGGGAGGCGTTGGTGACGTCGAGGCGTTTGCCGCTGTTGGCGTTCTCCAGGTGGTAGAGGGCGCCGCCGGGGTGGACGGTGGTGAGGTGCCAGAGCTGGGCGTCGGTGCCGGTGGCCTCGCCGCAGCGGATGCGGGCTCCACTGCGGCGGCTGCCGGCGGCGACTTCGAGGAGCAGGCCGTCGGCGGCGTTGCGGATCAGGTAGGCGCCGTCCGTGATCGCGGTGTCAGTCACGGGGGAAGTCTGCCACCGGGGACCGACGGGCCTCGTAGGTGAAGGCGGCGGCGAGGACGGTGGCGGTGGCCGCGACCTGGGCGAGGGCGGAGACGGTGGTGCCGAGCCGGACGGTGGCGAGCAGGAGGGCCGCCGCGACGAGCCGGGGCGCGTTCGGGGTGAGGCGGAAGGTGCGGCGGACGGCGGTGTTGACGACGAGGTAGAGCGCGATGCCGCCGGCGAGGGCGCCGGCCTGCGGGAGGGTGATCGGGGCCCCCGGGTGGGCGACGGCGGACTTGACCCCGGCGGGCCGGGGCCGGGGACTCGTATCGGATGGGGCGCAGTCACCGCGTGAGTATGCGTCACGGTGCCTTCGCCGCGCCGCTGCTTCCGCCGACGCACGCACCCCACGCGGCCCCGCACGGCCCCCGCTCCGCTCCCCGCCCCGCCCGCCGCCTATGCTGCGGCGAATGGCCTCCCAGCACACCCCCACGCCCCATCAGCAGCCCACCTTCACCGAGGCGGTGACCGTCCTGGAGGCGGTGGTCGCGGCGGAGGACGAGGAGCGGTTCGGCCCCGCGCTCGGCCTGGTCGGCGGGCTCTTCGGCCCGGCCGGCCCGGAGGAGGTGGCGACCGCCGGGCCCCGGCTGGCGGCGCTGCTGCCGGACGCGCCGCCGTTCCCGCGTTCGCACCTGGCGATGCTCGTGGGCGCGTGCGTCGAGCGGGGCGCCGATCCGTCGGCGTGCGCGGGCCCGGTGCTGGCCGGTCTGCGGGGCGCGTTGACGGGCGCGCAGCGGCTCGTGGAGCGGTGGGAGGCGACGGGCGGCGGTCCGCTGCCCGATCCGGAGGAGGACGACCCGGGCGCGGCCCACGGGCGGATCGCGGATCCGGCCGTCCTGGACGCCTGGCAGGCGCACCTGGCCGTCGTCGGCTGGTGGACGCTGGAGCTGTGGCAGCGCGCCGCGTGGGCGGTGCTGGCGCACGCGCCGGTGCGGGCGGAGGCGCGCGCCTCGGGCGTGACGGCCGTGCTGCTGGAGCTGATCGCCCGGTACGGCGGTGAGCGGCACGACCTCAAGGGCCTCTCGTACCTGGCCCAGGTGCTCGACGACGAACCGCTGCTGGTGCTGGACCGGCCGACGGGCACGGGCTACCTGCTCCGCATGGACGGCCTGAGCGACACCTTCCAGCTGCACACGCTCCTCGCCGACGTGCTGATCGGCGGCGGCCACCTGCCGGGCGTCCGGCAGGACCCGGAGGTCGTGGCGCTGTGCCGCACGGCGCACCCGGACGGCCGCCGCCTGATCGCGGCCGGCGCGTTCAACCTGGTGGCGCCGGACGGCTCGTGGCTCTGGAACGAGGGGACGCCGGCCGACATCCCGGTGCTGGACGGTGTTCGGACGCTGGTGCTGGAGCCGCAGCCGTACGAGCGGACGTGGTCGGCGGGCCGGTTCATCCCGGACCTCCCGGGCGACCTGCGGCTGGAGCGCGTGCTGTCCCCGGCGGAGGCGGCCGAGCGGCTGTCGCGGACGGTGCCCGCGCAGACCGCCGCGCAGGCGTTCCGCTAGGGCCACGGCAGTAAGCACCAAGGGCCGCGGCACTAGGCACCAAGGGCCGCGAGCGGGCGCCCGAGCGCGTGGGGTTATGGTCGGAAGCTGGAACGCATCCCCCCGAGCGGACGAGTGGAGTCGACGATGGCGAAGGTCCCGAACGTGATCGCGGACGGCGCGCCCGCCGCCCTGACCGCCGCGAGCGGCCTGGTCGGCGGCTACGGCGTGGCCCGCTGGACCGGGCGGCGCGAGCTGGGCGGCGCGGTGCTGGCGGTGGCCGGTGCCGGGGCGGCCGCGCAGTGGCACCGCCGTTCGGGCGCGCGTACGGCGGCCGTGCTGACCGGGCTGTACGTGGTGGCCTTCGGCGGCTCGCACCCGCTGGCGAAGCGGATCGGCGCGTGGCCGTCCGTGTTCGCCGTCACCGGGGTGGTCGCCGCCGCCTCGGCCGTGGCGACGGCGCTGTCCGGCCGCGCCGAGGCCTGACCGGCCGCCGAAGCGCTCAGCCGGTGAACCGGGCCTCGAACGCGGCCCGGTTCGCCGACACCGGCGAGCGGTCCCACACCGCGAACACGACGCGCTCGAAGGCGGCCCCGTACCGGGCCAGCGCGCCCTCGAAGGCCTCGGCGACGTCCGCCGGGTCGTTGCCGAACACGCCGCAGCCCCACGCCCCGAGCACCAGCGTGCGGACCTCGTGCCGGGCCGCCGCCGCGAGCACCCGCACGGCCCGCTCGGCGAGCACGCCGCGGACGTCGACGCCGGACGAACGCCGGGCCAGCTGGCCCGCGTTGGGCGCGGGCGAGGTCAGGAACGTGACGGGGTAGGGCCGGGCGAGGAGGGCACCGCCCTCGCCCCGGACGACGGGCACGCCGGGCGAGACGATCACCCGGTGGCTGTACCGGAGGTCGGTGGAGGCGCGGTGCGCCTCGTAGTAGTCGGGCGCCTCCAGCAGGCAGGTGTAGAGGAGCGCGCTGCGGCAGAGGTCCTCCTCCTGGGCGCGGGCGCCGCGCAGGTATCCGCCGCCGGGGTTGCGCGCGGACGCGAAGTTGAGCACCCCGACCGGTCCCGCGCCGGCCTCGACCAGGCGCCGCGCGGCCTGGACGCTGCCCTCGGCCGTCACCTCGACCGCCCCGCGGCCCGGCCCGGGACCGGGGCTGCCGGCCCGTAGGAGGGCGTCCAGCGCGGCCGGCGCGTACGACACCGTCCCGGCCCGGGCCGCCGCCAACTGATCGCCCACCTCGACGAGTTCGCCCCCGGTCGCCCGGTAGCTCCCCCGCGCGGCGATCTCCTCGTTCACCACGGCCACGCCGTGCAGTCTGCTGCTCATGGGCCCGACGCTAATGGACTTCCCTCAGCCCGCGCCACAGGTTATTCTCACTCCAAGAACAACACCTCGGGGGGAAACGTCCAGAGGGTCCCAGGGGGGTATCGGGGGATATCGGGGACCCAGGGGGGACGCCGGGGAAGTTCCGGGGGGAACGCCGAAGGGCCCGCTCCACCAAGTGGAGCGGGCCCTTCGTCCGTCAGCCGGCGGTTTCGTCAACTACCGGCGGTACGGGTTCAGTTCTTCCAGCGCGGCTTGCGGTCGTCGCGGTTGAAGCCGCCGCGGTCCTCGCGGTTGAAGCCGCCGGAGCGGGCGCCGCGGTCGTCGCGGTCACGGCCGCCGCCGAAGCCCGAGGACTGCGGACGGCCGCCGGAGCGGTGGTCGTCGCGGCGCGCGAACGGACGGCTGCTGCTGCCGCGCTCGTCGCGGTCACGGCCGAAGGACGGGCGGTCGCCGAAGGAGCGGGCCGGGCGGTCGCCGAAGGAACGGCCGCCACGGTCGTCGCGGTCACGGTTGAAGCCGCCGCGGTCGTCACGGTTGAAGCCACCCGAACGGGCACCGCGGTCACCGCGGTCGTCACGGTTGAAGCCACCGGAGCGGGCTCCGCGGTCGTCACGGTCACGGCCGCCGAAGCCACCGCGGTCACGGTCGAAACCGCCCGAACGACGGTCGTCGCGGTCACGGTTGAAGCCGCCGCGGTCGTCACGGTTGAAGCCACCGGAACGGGCACCGCGGTCACCGCGGTCGTCACGGTTGAAGCCACCCGAACGGGCACCGCGGTCACCGCGGTCATCGCGGTTGAAGCCACCGGAGCGGGCGCCGCGGTCGTCACGGTCACGGCCGCCGAAGCCACCGCGGTCACGGTCGAAACCGCCCGAACGACGGTCGTCACGGTCACGGTCGCGGCCGAAGGCCGGACGCTCGCTGCGGGCCTCGCGGTAGGCCGGGGTCCGCTCCTCGGCGGCCGGGCCGGACTGCGCCGGCACGGCGACCGCGGCGTCGGCGGCCGGGGCACCCTCGGCGACGGCGTCGCCCTCCGCGGCCGGGGCCTCGTCCTCGATGCCCAGCTCGGCCCGCTCGCGCGCCGCACGGGCGGCGAGGCGGTCGGCCTCCTCGCGCAGCTCGGTGGCGCGGCGCTGCGCGCGCTCCAGCTGGCGGGTCATGTCGGCGAGCTCGCGCTCGGCGGCACCGGCGATGTTCGCGGCGCTCTCGGCCTGCACCTCGGTCAGCGAGCGGGCGCCGGTGATCTTGGCGACCTCGGCGTCGAACGCGTGGTCCAGGATGTGGCGGCTGGCGTCGACGCCCGCGTCCTCCATGAGGCGGAAGACGCCGCGGCGCTGGTGCGGCAGCACCAGGGTGACGACGGCGCCGGAGCGGCCGGCCCGCGCGGTGCGGCCGGAGCGGTGCAGGTAGTCCTTGTGGTCGCCGGCCGGGTCCACGTTGAGGACCAGGTCGATGCCGTCGACGTGGATGCCGCGGGCGGCGACGTCGGTGGCGACGACGACGTTGACGTAGCCGTCCTTGAAGTCGCCGAGGACGCGGGTGCGGGCGCCCTGGGTCATGCCGCCGTGCAGCGCGTCGGCCTTCACGCCGGCCTCGATGAGCTGCTCGGCGACGCGGTCGGCGCCCATCTGGGTGCGGACGAAGATGATCGTGCGGCCCTTGCGGGCGGCGATCGCGTTGGTGATCGGCGCCTTGTCCTTGGGCTTCACCACGAGGATGTGGTGGGTCATGGTGGTGACGGCGCCGGCCGACGGGTCGACCTCGTGGGTGACCGGGTTCTTCAGGTAGCGCTTGACCAGGGTGTCGATCTCGTTCTCCAGGGTGGCGGAGAACAGCAGGCGCTGGCCGCCGGCCGGCACCTGGTCGAGGATCTCGGTGACCTCGGGCAGGAAGCCCATGTCGGCCATCTGGTCGGCCTCGTCGAGCACGACGGTGCGGACGTCGGCCAGCTTGGCGCTGCCGCGGTTCAGCAGGTCGCGCAGACGGCCGGGGGTGGCGACCAGGATGTCGACGCCGCGCTCCAGCGCGTAGATCTGGTTCGACATCGAGGTGCCGCCGCAGACGACCTTGAGCTTGAGCCCGAGCACCGAGCCGAACGGCTCCAGCGCGTCGGCCACCTGCATGGCCAGCTCACGGGTCGGGACGAGGATCAGGCCGCGCGGGTGCTTGGGCTTGGTGCGCTCGCCGTCGGCGAGGCGGGTGAGCAGCGGCAGACCGAAGCTGAGGGTCTTGCCGGAGCCGGTGCGGCCGCGGCCGAGCACGTCCTTGCCGGCCAGGGCGTCCGGGATGGTCGCGGCCTGGATCGGGAACGGGGTGGTCACGCCGCGCTTGGCGAGGGCGCGCACGACGTCGTCGTGCAGGCCCAGGTCGCCGAAGGTGATGGTGGGCTCGGCGGACTCGACGGCGTCGGTCTCGACGGCCTCGACGACCTCGGTCTCGGTGGTCTCGACGGCCTCGACGGCGTCGGACTCGGGGGTGGTGGTGACATCGGCGGCGGACTCGCTCGCGGGCATGGCGAAGCGGGCGTCGTCAACGAGAGACATGCAAAACCTTCCGGAAGTGGCACGCGCCAAAGTCCGGGGTTCTGTTTCACAACCGCCTCTATGCGGTCAGCCACGGATCGCCGGTACGCGCCAAGGGCGCCAGATGGGAGTAGGGCGCCAGACAAATGAATCAAACGAACGATCTACCACCATAGAGGATCCTCGGGATCGGAGGCAAATGCCCTGGCCATCCCCCTAATGCGGGGCCGGGCGGGGGCTCGGGGCCGAGGAACCGGAGCTGCCGGAGGACGGTTCCGGGGCCGGCGGGACGGTCGCGGCGGGCGAGGAGTGCTCGGGCTCGGGGGTCGTGGACGGGTGAGCGCTGGGCGTGGCCGAGGGAGCGCCCGAAGTGCCGCCGCCGGACCGGCCCTCGCCGGTGCCACCGGCGCCGGAGCCCGCCGAGCCGCCCGCGCCCGCCGTTCCGCCGCCCGCCGACGAGCCGCCGCCCGGCTTGGGTGCGGGGCTGGCGCTCACGCCCCCGGCCGCGCCGTTCGCGCCCGGCGATCCCTCCGCCGCGGGGGCGCCCGGCACCGGGATCACGCCCGCCGTGGCCGCGTTCGCGCCCGGCGCCGACTCGCCCGGAGCCTGTGACGTGCCCCCGGCGGGCGCGTTCTCCGTCTGCGAGCCCCCCTGCCGCTCCGAGCGCCCGGACGCACCCCCGAGGTGCCCGCCGCCCGCCGGGGCCGAGGGGCCGCCCGTCGCCCCCGGCTTGGCCGCCGGACCGGCCTGGCCCACCGGCGTGACGCCGCCGGGCTTCTCCTCCGCCGCCGGGCCGACCGACATGCACCCCGTCAACCCCAGCCCGGCCACCGCCAGCAACGCCGCCGCCCGCACCACACCGGTCCGCAGGTGCGCGCCCCGCGCCTGCTCCGCCGCCTGCGCCCGCGCCGAAACCGTACGCACCGCCGTCCGAACCGCCCGCACCGAAGCCACCGAGCTCCCTCTCTACCGCCCCACCCTGGCCGCCCCGTGCGCGCGGCCGCTCCCGGTGCCCAACGCGCGCCGGGCCCGGCGGGACACGGGCGGCGCACGAGGAAGCCACCGGCCGCCAACCACCCGGCCCAACGCCGTTGGTTCAAACGCGTGTCGGTTGGAATTCACCCCTGCGGGGGAGCGCAGAACGGCGGCCCGTCACTCCCGAGAGCGTCAGCCCAGAGCGCCCCCCAGAGCGCCGAGGCCAGAACGTCACCCCCAGAGCGCCGAGGCCAGCTCCGCCCCCGCGTAGACCGCGGCCAGGCCGGCCGCCAGACTGCCGGCCACGTTCGCCACCGCGTACCGCCCGGCCCCGGTCTCCACCAGCCGCAGCGTCTCGTACGAGAACGTCGAATACGTCGTCAGCGCCCCGCAGAACCCCGTCCCGACCAGCAACTGGACGTGCGGGGACGCGGCCCCCGCCGCGACCGCACCGGTCACCAGGCCCAGCACCGCGCAGCCGACGACGTTCACCACGAACGTCCCCCACGGGAACACCGAGTCGTGCCGGGACTGCACCGCCCGGTCCGTCAGGTACCGCATCGGCGCCCCGACCACGGCCCCCGCCACCACCAACAGCCAGTTCACTTCCCGTCCTCCCCGGCCCCGGCCGAACCGGCCGCACCGGCTGAACCGGCCGCGCCCGCCGAACCCGTCCGCCCGACGTAGCGCACGACCTCGCACGGGTCGAGCACCACCAGCCCCTCGGCCACCAACTCGTCCAGCTGCGGCAGGAAGCCCCGCACCCGCTGTTCCTCGTCCACGATCACCACCGCCACCGGCAGGTCCTCGCTCAGCGACAGCAGCCGCGTCGTGTGCACCAGCGACGACGCCCCGAACCCCTCGATCCCCCGGAAGACGCTCGCCCCGGCCAGCCCGGCGGCGCGCGCCCGGTGCACGATCTCGCTGTACAGCGGCCGGTGGTGCCAGCGGTCGTTCTCCCCGACCAGCACCGTCAGCCGCAGCGCGGGGCCGCCCATGCGCCCGCCTCGCTGCGCTCGGCGGTCGCTTCGCGAAACGCGCACCTCTTGGTCTGTTCGCTCGCTCCGCTCGCTCACGTCACTCATGCGCCACCGCCTTCCCGAGCGCCGCGGTGGATCAGACGCCGCGTCACCACGGCCGCCGTCCAGACCGCGAGGAGCGCCCCCGCGAGCGTCAGCCCGAGGTACGCCAGGCCGGGGCCGAGCCGGTCCGCCCCGATCAGGCGCCGGATGTCCACCGCGTACGTCGAGAACGTGGTGAACCCGCCCAGCACGCCCGTCCCGAAGAACGGCCGCAGCAGCGGGTGCGCCGGGCGGCCCTCGGTGATCGCCACCAGGAAGACCCCGATCACCGCGCAGCCGACCACGTTGATCAGCAGCGTCGTCCACGGGAACGCGCTCGGCCCGTCCGTCCACGCCAGCCCGGCCGCGTACCTGGCCACCGCGCCGACCGCCCCGCCCAGCGCGATCACCGCGACGGCCGGCCCCTGCCCGCGCAGCACCGGCGGGCGCGGCCGCGCCACCGCCGCGACCGGCGGCACCGTCCGTGCCACGTCGTCCACCGTCCCGTCCGAGGTCGTCATAGGGCCATGAAACACCGGCTCCCACCACCTGGCACGCCCCCGTCCCAGAACCGACAATGATCCGGTGGAGATGACCCGGGAAGAGTTCGAGACGCTGGTCGGCGACGCGCTCGACCTGATTCCCCCGCAGCTCGCGGCCATGATGGACAACGTCGCGGTGTTCGTCGAGGACGAGCCGGACCCCGCCGACCCCGAGCTCCTCGGCCTCTACGAGGGCACCCCGCTCACCGAGCGCGGCGAGTGGTACGCCGGGGTCCTCCCGGACCGGATCATCATCTACCGCGGTCCCACCCTCCGGCACTGCGAGACCCGCGAGGAGGTCGTCGAGGAGGTCCGCATCACCGTGATCCACGAGGTCGCCCACCACTTCGGCTTCGACGACCACGAGCTCCACGACCTCGGCTGGTCCTGACCCCTCCCGGAGGGCCGCCGGCACCCGGCCCGACCGGCCGCCGCTCCACCCGGCCGGAACCCGTTTTGGCGATCCGCCCGACATCCCATATGCTTCTCGACGTCCCCGAACGCTGGAACACAGCGGGACAGGCCGCAAGCCCTCATCGTCTAGTGGCCCAGGACGCCGCCCTTTCAAGGCGGTAGCACGGGTTCGAATCCCGTTGGGGGCACGCAGTACCGCAGTACCCGTAGTAAAGTGCAGTGCCGCAAGACCTGGTGGCCCACCAGCCACCCAAGGTCCCGTGGAGCAGTTGGTTAGCTCGCCACCCTGTCAAGGTGGAGGTCGCGGGTTCAAGTCCCGTCGGGATCGCTCGTCTCGCAAGAGACGGTGCAGTACGGCCAGGTAGCTCAGTTGGTACGAGCGTCCGCCTGAAAAGCGGAAGGTCGCCGGTTCGACCCCGGCCCTGGCCACCGCCAGGAAGGCCCCGGAGAGATCACTCTCCGGGGCCTTCGCCGTTTGCGCGTGCCATCAGCAGGCGGGCCGAGTGACGCGGATCACGATCTCCGCCTTCCGACGCGCCCGTCCGCCACACCCGCCACCACGGCCCCCGGAGCGGGCCGAGCGGGCCCTTCGAGCCGCGGAGGACGCCCGGGGGCGCCAGGAGGCGCCAGAGGACCCGCCAGGGCCCCCAACCCCCGGAGCACACCGGTGGGACGCCCGGCCGGCCCTTCGAGCGCCGACGGCCCGCCCTTCGTCCGGCGCCGGGATATGTGGCCTCCGGACCGTGCGCGCAGCACCGTTTTCAAAGGCCGTTTATACGTCCGCATCCGGTGAATAATGCGGCCCTGATTCGAGTTTTCCAGAGCGTCGCATAAATATGCAGACCCGGCGGATTTGAATGTCATGTGCAGCCGCCCTGACGCCCGGTCACCCCTGTGACCTGGTGCGGTATAGTTCCGCTCATCTGGGGGGATGCGCGCGGTTGTCAGTGGAACGGGCTACGGTTCCACTGAATTCACAGCGCGGCCGACATCGGTGCGGGGATCTCCCAGGAACACCGTGGAACGGCTACGCCGAGGTCGCGATCCCCATCGCATCGCGCCGCGGCGGCGCAGCCATGAATGCAATTTCGGGGGAATGCATTGGCGCAATCAAGGACCTTTCTCGCCGACCGGGGCAATGAGTTCCGGGAACTGCTCGACGCGCTCTCCGAGGTCCGGTCCGGGCGCGCGGCCGTCACCGTGGTCGACGGCCCCTCGGGGCTGGGGAAGACCGCTCTCCTCGACGCCCTGGGCCGGGAGGCGCGGGACCAGGAGATGACGGTGCTGAGGGCCCGCTGCAGCATCGTCGAGCGCGACTTCCACTTCGGCGCCGTCCGCCAGCTCCTCGCTCCCGTGCTCGGCGCACCGGCCGCGCGGCGCCCGGCCGCCGCGCAGAAGGCGGAGGCGGTGCTGGAAGGGATGCCCTACCGGATGCCCGAGCCCGGTTCGGCGGCCGCCGACTTCGACCGGCTGGCGTCGCTGTGCGCACCCGTCCTGCAGCTGGCCGAGGAGCGGCCGGTGGTCCTGGCGGTGGACGACGTCTGCTGGGCCGACGAGTACTCGTCCCAGTGGCTGGCGTTCCTGGCGCGCCGGCTGGACGACGTCCCGGTGCAGCTCGCCGTCGTTTCCCGGGGCTCGCTGCCGAACGCCGGCGGTGAGCTGGTCCACGAGCTGATGCAGCACCCGGCGTGCCGGGTGGTGCAGCCCGGGCTGCTGACCGTGGAGGGCGCGGCCCGGGTCGTCGCCGAGGGCGTCGGTCCCGGGGCCGCCGAGGCGTTCGGCCCGGAATTCCACGCGATGACCGGGGGCAACCCCGCCCTGGTCGCCGCCCTGGTCCGCGAGCTGGGCAGGACGGGCGGGCTGCCGGAGACCACCGGGCTCGTCCGCCCCGGCGCGGTCGGCGAGCGGGTGCTGCCGACCGCGTTGCGGGCCCTGCTCCGCCGGGAGCCGCCCGTGGTGCTGCGGGTGGCCGGTCTGCTGGCCGAACTGGGCGTCGACACCGGGACCGACGTCCTGCGGACCGTCACCGGGCTGGAACAGCCGCTGCTCGACCATGCGGTGACCGCCCTGGAGGGCAGCGGGCTGCTGGCCGCCGGCCCGGCCGGGCGGTTCTGCCACCCGCAGGTCTCGGAGTCGCTCGCCGGCCTGCTCGCGGCCACCGACCGGGCCATCGCGCACGCCGACACCGCGCGGGCGCTGTTCCGGGCCCGGGCGGCCGCGGAACGGATCGCGGCCCACGTGGTGGCCGGCGCGAGCACCGGCGAGCCGTGGCGGGTGGAGGTGCTGCGCCGGGCCGCACGGTCCGCGGGCGAGCGGGGCGACACAGCGGCGGCCGTCCGCTTCCTCCGGCACGCGCTCACCGAGACCGCCTCGACGGAGGTCCGGCACCGGCTCCTGGTGGAGCTGGGCACCGCCGAGGCCCACAGCGACCTGAACGACTGCGTGCGGCACCTCGGCGAGGCCGAGACCCTGAGCACCGATCCCGAGCAGCGGGCGAAGTTCGTGCCGTTGCTCGCCCGCGCCCTGGTCCAGTCGGGGCTGCCCCGCCCGGCTCTCGACCTGCTCGACCGCACGGCGGCGGAACTCTCCGACACGAATCGGCTGCTGCTGCCGATCCTGAGCCTGCGCGCCGTCATTCCCGACGGGGGACGGCCCGCCTGCTGGGGTTCTCTGACCACCCGCGGGCCGCGGGCGGAGCCCACGGGCCGGACGCCGGACGAGCGCGGGCTGCTGGCGGCGCTCGCGATGCGGTCCGTGATCGCCCTGGACGGCGCCGACCGTGCCGGAGAACTCGCCGGGAACGCCCTGCGCGGGTTCCACCCGGCGCAGGACCAGGCCCAGACCGCCGTGCTGGCCGTGACCGCCCTGCTCGACGCCGACCGGATCGAGACCGCCCGTCGCGGGGCCTCGGAGATCCGGGCGGCCGACCTCGCGCACTGGCCGCCGGCCGCGCGGGCGGTGACGGCCGCGGTCCGGGCACGGCTGCGCCACCGGACCGGTGAGCTGGCCGCGGCCCTGGACGAGGCCGAGCACGCCCTGGCCCTGTCGGACGAGCCGCACCCGTACCTGCCGCACGTCGTCGCGGCCGCCGTGCAGGTCCTGCTGGAGACCGACCGGGTCGAGGCCGCGGCGGAGCTCGTCGAACGCGTCGCCGGGGCCGCCGGCCACGCCGGCTGGACGTGGCCGTACTTCCTGGAGGCCCGCGCGCGCGTGCGCATGGCCCAGGGGCAGGCCGCGGCGGCGCTGCGGGACCTCATGGAGTGCGGACGGCTCATGGAGGAGCTCTGGGGGGACAATCCGGGCCGGATCGCCTGGCGCTCCCGGGCGGCGGTCATCGAGCACCGGCTGAACCGCCCGGAGGCGGCCCAGGAGTTCGCCGCCCAAGAGGTGGACCAGGCGCAGGCCTGGGGTGCCCCGGTGGTGCTGGCCCGGGCCCTGCGGGTGGCCGCGCTGGTCGGTCCCAGGGCGCTGGCCCGGACGGGCCTGGAGGACTCGGTGGCGCTGCTGGAGAACGCGTCCGATCCGCTGGAGCTCGCCCGATCGGTGACGGCGCTCGGCACCCTGCTCGCCGCCACCGGGCACACGGACGCCGGACGGGCCCGGTTGCGCCAGGCCCTCGCGCTCTCCCAGGCCGCCGGGGCCACCGCGCTGGCGGGCCGCGTGCACAACGAGCTGCTGGCCACCGGCGCACGCCCGCGGCGGCTCCCGCAGGTCGGGCCGGAGTCGCTGACCCCGAGCCAGCAGCGGATCGCCCGGCTGGCCGCCGAGGGGCTGAGCAACGAGGACATCGCGGCCCGGCTCTACATCACCCGGCGCACGGTGGAGTTCCATCTGACGCACGTGTACCGGAAGTTGTGCATCGACGGACGGGTCGGCCTGCGCGCCGCGCTGTTCGGGGAGGCGGCCTAAGGTCTTGGCCGGCCCGGCGCCCCGGGCCGGCCAACGCGCTAGATCAGCGGATGCGGCTCCCGGCGGCCCTCGGGTGCGAGGGGTGTGAGGCCGGTCCTGGCGCCTGCGGACGCGAGCCGGCCGCGGTGCCAGTTGAAGGCGCAGGACTCGTCCAGCCGCAGGGGTTGCAGGCCCTCGGGCACGATCTTGACCGCGTGCCAGCCCATGCGGACGAGCGCCTCGGGCAGCCGGTGGGTGAGGTCGACCGCCACCGGCCGCACGCCCTGCTCCGCGAGTGCCCGCACCAGCCCGTCGACGGTGAGCCCGTCCGAAGCGGCACCCGCTCCGGCGTCGGCGAGGAGCCGCGCCTCCTCCGGGACGAACCCGGCGGCCCAGGACGCCACCGCCGCCGCGCCGTGCTCGGAGGCGAAGTACTGCGCGCGTTCGAGCTCGGTGCGCGGCTGCGCGGTCGGCGTGTCCGCGGGGTCGTTGCGGTTGACCAGGCGGAGCGCGGAACGGATCTGCATGGCTTCCTGCAGGGCCTTGCCCAGAGCGGTGCAGGCGTCCCCGGACGCGCAGGCGCCGACGGCCGCGAGCCGCCCGGGGCCGTCCGTGTCGACGATCACTGCGGTGGCGCAGTGGACGCCGGGCAGGCCGGTGGGGATCCAGGCCAGCACCGGTCGCAGTCCGGCGGCGGATGCCGCCCGGTGGGCGAGCCGGAGCCGCTGCCGGCCGGGGGTCGCCGGGCTCTGCCGCAGGACGGCCTCCGGGTCGGCCACGGGCAGCGGCAGCCGGCACTGCCAGGCGGTGATGAGCGCGTCCCGCTCGATCACCTCCAGCAGGGCCGACAGCAGGGCCTGCTCGGGGGTCGCTCCGGAGGCGGCTCCCGACGGGGACGGGTCGAAGCCCGCCGCGTCGTCCGGGTGGGCCGGGTAGTCGACCAGGCCCGCCGGGACGTGCACCCCGCCGCCGTCGACGAGCGACCGGCCCGGGTACCAGCGCAGCTCACGGCGGGCCGCGGCCGGGTCCGCCAGCTCGGCGCCCTCCCGGGTGAAGTCCAGGGCGGAGCCCGCCAGTTCGGCCACCGAGGCGACCGTCACCGGGTCGCCGGCCGGGTACAGGGCGAAGCGCTCCACCGCCTCGCCCGCGGCACGCACCAGGGTGTCGCCGCGCGAAGCGCCGTACGCGCCGACCACCTCGCGGGCGAGCGTGCTCCCTTCGCGGGAGGCGGCCCCGGTGCGCGCCGGGTGCAGTTCCACCAGGCCCTGCCAGAGCGGCTCGTCCGGCAGGCGGGGCGGGCGGAGCGCACCGGCCGCGGCCAGGCCGTTGTGCGGGTCGAGCGTGGCGATGAAGTCGATCACGGGGCTGCCTCAAGGACCTCGGCGTACAGTTCGGTGAGCTCGTGGACGGTGAAGCCGGCCAGCATGGGCAGGCCGCCGCCCCAGGCGCGGGCGGCCGACCTGGCCAGGTCGGCGGGCGCGGGCGCGGGGCCGGCGAACGCGTCGACGCCCCAGTCGGCCGCCAGCGTCCTGATGCCGTGGACGGGGTCGTCCGCCAGCCCGGGCGCTCCGGCCCTGACGGCGTCCCAGGCCTGCCGGAGCCGATCCCGGTCGCCGAGCCTGGCGTCGCCGGCCATGATCCGGCGCCACACCACGGGCAGGACGGCGGCGGTGGCGGCCATCTTGCGCACGCCCGCGCTCGCGGACAGCTCGTTGGCCAGGAACCAGGTCTTCGCGGCGAAGGGGTCGCGGCCGACCATGCTCAGCCCGAGGACGGTCCGCGCGCTCAGCACGGCGACCTCGGCCGCCGGCCGTCCGGTGCTCCCGGCTGCCGCGAGTTCCCGCAGCAGGTCGCGGGCCTCGGTCTCGGCCGCCGCCGGGCAGCGCCTTCCGGGGGGCATCAGGTAGGCGTTGGCCATGCGCATCATCGCCTCCAGCGTCCCCTCCCGCAGGAGGGGGCCCGGGAGGGAGGCGGTCGCGACCGGGTCCAGCACCGCCGTGTCGGCGGACAGCAGCGGATGCATGACGAGCTTGCGGCGGCCCTCGACCAGCACCGTGGCGGCGCAGCTCACCTCGGCGGCGGTGCCGACGGTGGTCGGGACCGCGACGAGCTCCGGGTGCGGTCCGGCGAGCGGTTCGGCCGGGCCGCCGTGCACCAGCCCGGGACGGGAGCCGCCGAGGCGGATCCGCGTCGGCGTGCCGGGGGCGGCGGTGAACAGCCGGGCCAGTGCGGCCTGGTCCAGCACGGCGCCGCCGCCGACCACGACCACGCGCTCGAACTCGCGCAGCTGCCCGGCGAGGACGACGGCGCTGTCCAGGTCGCCGGCCAGGGGGTCGACGCGGATCACCTCCCCGTCGTGGGGGAGCGATTCGGCGAGACCGGGCTGGTCGGCGTCCACGACGAGGACCGTCCGGTGGGCGCGGACCCGCCGCCACACCTCGGCCAGCGCGCCCTCGCCGAAGTGGATCTGCGTGCGCTGGCGCCAGACCGCCGGCGGCCCGGGGCGGTCGGTCCCGCCGGTCACCGGTGCCCCACCCGTCGGGAGGTCTCGGCGAGGCCCTCGGCCACCGCCTCGGCCAGGTCGGCGTGGTCCTGCTCGGTGCTGGTGAGGACCGGGATGAGCTGGACGGCGCCGGGGCCGGGGTAGACCAGGGCGCCGTGCGAGCGGATCGCCGCGATCGCGCCCTGGACGGCCCGGCCGTCCAGCGGGTCGCCGTCGGCGTCGCGCAGGTGCAGGGCGCGGAAGCAGCCGACGCCGGTGGTCCTGGCCACCAGCGGCAGCCGGTCGGTCAGTTCGCCGAGGAGCGCGTCCAGGGCGGCGGCGGTCCGTGCGCCGGCGGCCAGGGCGTCGAGCTCGTCGAACTGCCGGAGCGTGGCCGAGACCGCGGCGCAGCTGGCGGGGCTGCCGGCCTGGGTCTCGGCGTGGACCAGGATCGCGTCCCGCCGCTCGAACCCCTCGGCGACGGCGTGCGAGACGAGCACGGCCGAGGCGGCGCAGCTGCCGTTGGTCAGGCCCTTGGAGGTGAGGAGCAGGTCCGGTGCCTCGGCCCAGCGCGAGCTGGCGAACAGCGGGCCGGTCCGGCCGAAGCCGGTCGCCACCTCGTCCGCGACCAGCAGGAAGCCGTGCTCGCGCCGCAGCCTGATCATGGCCTCGACGAAGGCGTCGGACAGCGGGTGCGCCCCGGACCCGAGGACCGGCTCGCACACCAGCGAGGCGACGCGGGAGCCGTGGCGGGCCATGAACCGCTCGAGTTCCTCCGGGTCCGCCGGGTCGACGTGCCGGACGTTGCGCAGGTCGACGCCGTACAGCTGCTGGTCGAGCGCCTCCCCGGTGAGGGAGTGGGCCCCGTACGTCAGCCCGTGGTAGCTGCCGCGCAGGCCGACGACGAGCTTGCGCTCGGGCCGGCCCCGGAGCACCGCGTACTGCCGGGCGAGCTTCATCGCGAGGTCGTTCGCCGCCCCGCCGGAGGTGGAGAACACGGCGCGCCGGTAGGCCGTTCCGGCGGCGGCGACGAGGTCCTCGGCGGCCCTGACCGCGTAGTCGTGCGAGTAGCGGAACAGGCTGAGGTAGGAGGCGTCCCGGCCGGTGGCGGCGATCGCGTCGCCGATCGCGTCGTTGCCGTAGCCGAGGTTGACGTTCCACAGGCCGCTGGTGGCGTCCAGCACCTCGGTGCCGTCGGCGAAGCGCAGCCGGGTGCCGCGGGCGCCGGTGGCCCGGCGGTCGACCCGGCCGAACTCGCTGGGCGGGAGCAGGAACTCCCAGAGCGGATAGGTGTTCACGGTGGTCACGCGGGCCTCCTGGCGGTCAGCACGAACAGGGGCGAGCCCTCGGCCATCCGGCGCACGGGGTGGACTTCGACGGCCGGGAACCCGGCGTCGGACAGCTCCTGCCGGAGCGTGTCCAGGTCGGGCGTGTGGACGGTGGAGGTCAGCAGCAGGGGCCGGCCCTCGCGCCCGAGGTGCAGGACGGCCACCCGGCGGCGCTGCAGGTGCGGTTCCTGGTACTCGACGAGGAAGTCCACGGCGTCGGCGGTGGTCATGGGGTGCACGGCCTCGGTGGCCGCGGCCGCCGGGGGGTGGAGGCTGAGGACGAACTCGCCCCCGGGCTCCAGGTGGTCGTGGACGCGGCGCAGGAACGCCGGTCGTACCTCGGGCGGCACCAGTCCGATGGTGGTGGTGCCGAGGACCGCGGCCCGGAAGGTCCGGCCCAGGTCCAGCTCGAACATGTCGGCCTCGACGGTCTCCAGCCGCTGCGCCAGGTGCCGGGCGGCGGGGTCGGCGAGGCGCCGGGTCAGCTCGGCGAGCAGGGAGGCGGACAGGTCCAGCGCGGTGACCCGGTGCCCTGCGGCGAGCATCGGGATGGTCAGCCGGCCCGAGCCGCAGGCGAGTTCGAGGACCGGGCCGGACACGCCGCGCAGCCTGGTGAGCAGATCGGGGATCTCGCTGGTGTCGTGGACGGTGAGCCGGTGGTACACCGGCCCGCCCAGGGGTCCGTACATGTCGGTGACGGTGAGCGAGGTGCCGAGGGCGGCGGCGATCCGGCCGGCCAGGCCGGGCAGCGCCGCCGGTTCGATGGTGCCGGCGCTCATCGGTCGCCCTCCGCACGGGCCGGCGAGCCGCTGCCGCCGAGGCGGGCGGTCAGGTCGGCGTGCAGTTCCGCCGCCCGGGACGGGGTCACCTGGAACAGCCGGGCGGCTTCGGCCGCGGCCTGCTCCGCCTCGTCCAGCACCGCGAAGACCTCCAGCAGCCGGGCGGAGTCCCGTCCGAGCCGGAACAGCCGGGAGCCGTCGGCCGGCACGGCGTAGCAGGTGCCGTCGTGTTCGGTGATCAGCGGCGCGTCCACGGCCTCGACCGGCGCCGTCGGCAGCCCGGGGGTGAGGCGCACGCCGAACCCGGACACCGTCGGCTCGCCGCCGAACCGGCCGGCCAGCCGCCGGCGGACGTCGAGCGCCCGGAGGTAGCGGCCGAGCCAGGGCCGGGAGGCCGCGCCGGCCAGCAGGACGGACCGCTCCAGCACGCCGTCGAGCGTGGGATCGCCGCCGTGCGCGGCCAGGGCCATGGCCACCGCCTCCGCGCCGTCCTCCACCCGGGCCAGGTCGCTGCCGCCGATCCCGGTGCGGACCGTTCCGTCCGTCGTGACGTACAGCCGCCCGGTGCCCGGCCGGCGGGCGGGCGCCGCCAGGGCGCCGATGTCGGCCGGGTGGACGGAGGAGTGGCCGAGCGCGGCGGCCCAGACGCCGCCGTGCGCCGCCCGGTCCGCGTCGGCGAGGAACGCCGCGTGGTCCGCCTCGCCGGTGATCCGCACGACCGTCGGGCCCGCGATCGACAGGTACGGCAGCGAGCAGTAGTCGAAGGTCTGCACGTAGACCTCGTCGGCCACCGACAGTTCGTCACCCGGGTGCGCCAGGCCGCCCCCGACGGAGATCCCGGGCACCCCGGTGCCACCGCCGTCGGCGTCCTCCGCGAACAGCCAGGCCCCGGGAGCGACCAGGCCGGCGGCGAGCACCGGGTCCACGTCGCCGCCCGGCTCGACCAGCACGCCGCCCGGATTCCGCCGGGCCGGCGCCGTGTCGCCGGCGAACCATTCACAGAGCCGGTCCACGCCCTCGCGGAGCTTTTCCTCCACCGCTGTTCTCCCTCTCCGATTGCCGCCGGCGCCGCCTTTTCCCGGCGTGCCCGATCAGGACGAACGTACGGCCGGAAAGCCCATCGGGAACACCGTTGAACGACCCTGGAGTCGACCACAGGTATTTGTCCGCACCTCCGCAGCGAAGAGCCGTCGGACACGTAGCGATCCCCGAAGCAAAAACCGCAAGGTGTTCCCACCGGCCGTACCGGGGGCCAGGATTGGGAGCAACACCGCAACCGGACTGGAGGCACGGAATGCCCGCTGTCGAGTTTGAGAACCTGCCGGAATTCGACGTCGAAGAGCTGGAAATGCTCGACGCGCCGGGTTTCCTCGGCTGGGACAAGGAGACCTGGGCCGGCTTCGCGGTCGGCGCCGGCATCAGCGCGGGAATCCTCGCGACCTGACGAGCGACACCCGATGGACCACACCTGATGGACCACGCCCGATAGACCACGCCCGATAAACGACTGCCAATTGGAGAATCACATGCAGCAGAACCAGGACCAGGATCCGGCCACCCGCCCCGACTTCGCGGTCGAGCCCCTGGAGGAGCTGGACGCCCCCGGCTTCATGGACGGCCTCGGGACCGGCATCACCATCGTCGGCGGCGGCGCCGCCATCCTCGAGGCGGCCGGCGTCATCGCCCTGACCTGACCGCGGTCGACACCCGAGAAATCCCACCGGTCGACCGGTCGACCGATCAACCAGTCAAGGAGAACCAGTGAACCAGGACATCACCACCCAGCCGGAGGCCGCGGACTTCGCGGTCGAGGAGCTCGACACCCTCGCCGCCCCGGGCTGGCTGGACACCGCCCATGACGTCACGCAGATCACCGCCCTCGGTGGCGCGGCCTTCGTCATTGGCCTGAGCATCACCTGATCCACCGTAGGCTGTGGGGGCGGGCGACGGGGGCGACCCCGTGCCCGCCGCCACAGCAGGCGCTGCGAGACCGATGCACCGCCACCTCATGTCCGAAAGGAGCTGGGGGTGCTCCGGTTCCAACCATGGCGGCGCACCTCCGACCGACCATGCGAAGCTTTTACGTAAGCCTGGGCATCGTCAGCCTGGCCATACTCCTCACCAGCCTTCTCGCCCGGCACACCGACGGCCCGCTTCAGACCGGCCTCTGGGTGCTCGTCGGCGTCGAGTGCGTGGCCGCGTTGGCCGTCATGGCCCGCAGGAACTGACCGCCCGGGCTCCATCTGGAGCCACATTTTGAAGCCTCTGATCGTCTGCACAGATCTGACCAAGGAATACGGCGGATTCCGCGCCGTGGACCGGGTCTCCTTCGAGGTCACCGCCGGCAGCGTCACCGCCCTCCTCGGGCGCAACGGGTGCGGCAAGTCCACCACGCTCCGGATGCTGCTCGGGCTGACCGCCCCCACCTCCGGCAGCGCGCTGATCGACGGGGTCCCGTACCGCGAACTCCCTTGCCCCGCACGGGTCGTGGGCGCGGCGGTCACCGACGTCCCCGGACATCCCGCGCTCACCGTGCGGGCCCAGCTGAGCCTGGTCGCCGAAGCCGTCGGCGCCCCGCCCGGGGCCGTCGACGAGGTCCTGCGGACGATCGACCTGGAGGAAGCCGAGTACCGCCGGATCGACGTGCTGTCCCTCGGCATGCGCCAGCGGCTCTCGCTCGGCTGCGCCCTGGTGGGCTCGCCCCGGATCCTGGTCCTGGACGAGCCCGCCAACGGCCTTGACCCGGACGGGATCCGCTGGCTGCGCGGCTTCCTGCGCTCCTTCGCCGAAGGGGGCGGCGCCGTGCTCGTCTCCAGCCACAGCCTGGACGAGGTCCAGCGCACCGCGGACCACGTGGTCGTGCTCGACCGGACGGTCCGGTACGCGGGCCCGCTGGACGGCCTGCTCGACGACGCCCACGCCAGTCTGGACGACGCGTTCCACCACCTCCTGGACGGCACCCGCGACACCGAGGGGGCCGCCGCGTGAACGCCGGACCCACCCACCCCGCCCGGTTCACCACCGTCCTGCGCACCGAGCTGCGCAAGCTGCGCGCCGGCCGCGGCCTGCTCTACACCGTCGGCACCGGCCTCGCCCTGATCGCCCTGGCCGCCATCGGCTCGGCCCGGCACGCCACCGAGGCGGCCATGCCGGCCGAGGAGGCGGCACTGGCCGTCATCCGCCAGGGCTTCGCCGGGCTGCTGTTCGCCACCATCACCGGCTCGCTCCTGGTCACCGGGGAGTACCGGCACCGCACCTGGACCCGCACCTACCTGGTCACTCCGGACCGGACGCGGGTGCTCGCCGCCAAGGCGGCGGCCTCGGTGGCCGTCGGCCTCCCGGTCGGCGTGCTGTCCGCGCTCGTGAGCACCGCCATCGCGGCCGGCTTCGGCCACGCCCCCGTCAACACCTGGGAGGTGTGGCGGCTGCTGCTGACGATCGTGCTGGTCAGCACCCTCGCCGGCCCCTGGGGGGTGGCCCTCGGCTACCTGATCCGCAACCAGGTCGCCACCGTGCTCGCCGTCGTCGCGTACACCAGCGGCATCGAGGCCGTCGTGATCGTCGCGCTCCCCGACTTCGGGCGCTTCCTGCCCGGCGGCACCCAGCTGTCCCTGCTGCACGACCCCGAGCTGACCGCGCCGCTGCCCGGCTGGGCCGCGCTGGCCCTGCTCCTCTGCTACATCGCGGCGGCCCTCCTCGGTGCGGTGTTCCGGGAGCGCACGGCGGAGCCGAACTGACATGGGGACCGCCACTGCCGCACCCGTCCGGGACGTCCCCGCCAGGCCGCAGGTGCGGCCCGGGATCGAGCTCATCGCGCCGGAGAACGGCGAGCGGGCCTGGACGGCCGCCGACCACGACTCGGGCCGGTTCACCCGCCTCGGCGCCGGCGCCGCCACCCTCCTCCAGGGCCTCGACGGCACCCGTGACCTGGACCGGCTCCGGGCCGACCTGGCCCCGTCCGTCCCCGCGGAGGTGCTCGACACCGCGCTGCGCCGCTTCACCGACCTCGGGCTGCTGACCGGCACCGCCCCCGAGAGCCCGGGCAACGGCCGCTTCCAGTACAGGCGCCCGGCCGCCCTGCAGTTCACGGTGTTCCGGCGCCCGGGCTTCCTCGCTCCGGGCCGCCCGCTGCCCCGGCTGATGGCCAACCGGGTGAGCACCGCGCTGTGCGGTGCCGCCGTGTTCGCCGGGCTGGCGGTGGTCCTCTCCGGCGCCGTCCGGATCTCCGAGGCCGCCTGGCGGCCCCAGCCCTGGCAGTACTGGGCGATCGCCATGGGCGTCGTGATCGCGGTCAACGGCCTGCACGAACTCGCCCACGGCGCCTGCCTCGCCCGGTACGGCGGGCACGCCCGCCGGATCGGCGTCATGCTGCTGTACCTGACGCCGGCGATGTTCTGCGACGTCACCGACGTGTGGCGGCTGCGCGACCGCCGCCAGCGGGTCATGGTCGCGCTGGCCGGGGTCACCTGCCAGCTCGGCTGCGCGGGCGTGCTCGCGCTGGGCTCGGCGGTCACCGCCGGCGCCGCCTGCGACCTGCTCGGCGTGTGCGCGACGATGACCACGTTCGCGGGGCTGTTCAACCTGCTGCCGTTCATCAAGCTCGACGGCTACATCGCCCTCATGGCGTGGGTGGACATCCCGAATCTGCGGGAGAAGAGCATGGCCGACGTCCGTGCCCTCGCCGGCTGGGTGGCCTTCGGCGGACCCCGGCCCGCCCGCACCCTGGCCGACGGCTGGGCCGTGTACGGGGCCGTCTGCCTGCTCTTCCCCTGGTTGCTGCTCGGCAACCTGCTCATCGCCGGGCGGGCGGCCCTGATCGGCTTCGGGCCGATGGGGGCGCTGTCCTGGCTGTGCGTCCTCGCCGCGCTGGCCCTCCACATCGCGGTCCGGCTGTTCCACGCCTACCGTGCGAGCGGCGCCCGCACCCCCTTGCGCGGTCTGCTCGCCCTGGGCGCGGGCGCGGCGGTCCTCGCCGGCCTCGCACACGCCCGCCCGTACACCGAGACCGAGTACGGCGCCTACACCGTCACCGGCGACGGCGTCCGTCTGCTGCTCCCGGACGCACCGGGAATCCGCGCCCCCCAGCCGGGTGGCGAGGTCTCCCTCGTGCACCTGGGGATCCTCGGACGACAGCCCGTCGGCACCGCGGTCACCGGAACCTCCACGGGCACGGAGACCGTCCCGGCGGAGCCCTTCCTCCCGGTCACGGGGGTCCCCGGCTCGCTGTCGGCGAAGGTGTACACGCTCTCCCGCCCCACCGGCGCCGAACCGGGGGACCAGGGCATGGCGGTCGTTGCGACCGGGAGCACGGACCTCCTGACCCACCTGGCCAGAGCGGCCGTGCTCGACCCGTGGCGACTCGTGGTCGACGGCTGACGTCGCCTCCGGGGAATCCCCGCCCTACGGACGGCCCGTGAGCCAGTCGGCCGTGGTGGGGAGCCAGTCGGGGAGGGCGGTGCCCAGCAGGTGGTTGCCGTGCGGGACGAGGAGGAGCTCGGCGGCGGGGGCCTCGGCGGCGAGGGGGGTCGCGTTGGTGACGCCCGGGATCACGTCCTCGCCGCCCTCGACGACGAGGACCGGCACGGTCAGCGCGGGCACCAGGCCCGTCACGTCCAGCCGGGCGGCGAACGCGCGGGCGGCCTCGGGGCCGCCGCAGCGCTGGACGAGGGTCGCGCGGACGAACGGGGGGAGCTCGTCCCACGCCAGCCGGTACGGGCCGCTGACCAGTGCGGCGGCCCGTACGCGCGGCTCGTGGGCGGCGGCCGTGGCCGCGTAGTAGCCGCCGAGGCTCAGGCCGACGACCGCGATCCGGTCGGGGTCCAGGCCGTCGCGGCCGGCGAGGGCGTCGATCGCGCGGCCGACGACGCGGTGGTAGTCCGGTTCGGGGGCGCTGCCGGCGGCGAGGACGCCCTGGCCGGGGCCGTCGATCGCGAGGACGGCCGAGCCGCGGGCCAGCAGGGCCTCGACGACGGCGTGGAACTCCTCCTTGCCGGAGTCCATCCCCGGCACGACCAGTACGACCGGCCGGGGTGCCGCCGGGCCGCCGGACGGGCGGCGCAGCCAGCCCGCGAAGCCGTCGCCCTCGACCCGTTCCGCCGCCGGGTCGAGGTGGGCCAGCGCCCGCCGCATGGCCTCGTCCGCGTCGGCGGCGGTCCGGGCGGCGGCCTCGCGGTCGGGGTGCGGGAGCCACCCGGCGACGTGGTGCCAGCGGGCGGCCGTCCGGTACGCCTCGCCGGCGGTGACGCCCCGGCCCTCGGCGGCGGCGCGCCCGGCGGCCTCCGCGTGGCGCTGCCCGGCGGCGGCGCACGCGGCGGGCCAGTCGTGCGCGGAGGCCAGCGGGGCGGTCACCCGGTCGTAGTCGTACGGGTCGAGGCCGGCGCCGTGGGCGCGGGGGCGGCTGACCTCGACGAAGGCGGCGAGGAAGCCGGGGTCGTCGAGGAAGGAGAAGAAGGAGTCGTCGGACATCGTCGGTTCCCTTTCGGCGCGGATCAGTTGACGGTCAGGACGGCCTTGCCGCGGATGCGGCGGTCGCGCAGGTCGGTGAGGGTGGCGGCGGTCTCGGTCCAGGGCGCGACCCGGCCGAGCTCGGGGGTCAGGCGGCCCTCCGCGACCAGGCGGACCAGGGTGGCGAGGTCGCGGCCGTCGGGCACGTCGGAGTCGGCGTAGTGGAAGTGCCGCAGGGTCGCGGACTCCGGGCCGGTGAAGAAGTCGAAGAAGTCGAGCGTGGCGGGCCGCCGGGAGGCCTGGCCGAACCAGATCAGGGTGCCGCGCCGGGCCAGCCGGGCGAGGGCGAGCGGCAGCGCGTCACCGCCGGTGGACTCCAGCACCAGGTCGTACGGGCCGCGCGCCGCGCCGACCTCGTGGACCACCTCGGCCGCGCCGAGCTCGGCGAGCCGCCGGCCGCGCTCGGGGGAGGCGGCGACGACGGTCAGTTCGGCCCCGGCGGCGGAGGCCAGCTCGGTGAAGTAGTGCCCGACGCCGCCGGAGGCACCGGTCAGCAGCACCCGGCGGCCGGCCAGCGCGCCCGCCGTGCGGAGCAGGCGCAGCGCGGTGAGGCCGGCCAGCGGCAGGGCGGCGGCGCGGACGGCGTCGATGGAGTCGGGGAGCTCGGCGAGCGAGCTCGTGGGCACGCGCACGTACTCGGCCCAGCCGCCCGCGGGCGGGTGGCCGACCACGCGGCGGCACACGCCCGGCCCGGAGCCGTCGGCGGCGGCCTGGACGACCAGGCCCGCGACGTCCTTGCCCGGCCGCCAGCCCGGCTCGGGGGCCTCCAGCTTGAAGGTCTCGCCCCGGTTGACCGAGAACGCCTCGACCTTGACCAGGGCCTCCCCCGGTCCCGGCTCCGGCTGCGCGACCTCCGCGAACCCGACCGGTGCGTCCGCCCGGCCGGTCGGTACCAGCGCCTTCATCCCGTTCGCCCCTCTCGGCGTGCGTCCCGTTGACCGGCCCAGCACACCGCGGCGGCCCGGAGCCGGTCCAACAACCGCCGGGCGCCGCCGACAACGGGCGGTTGTCGTCCGGGGAACGGCGGCACCCGGCCTGAGCCGAAAGGCACGTCCTAAGCTGATGCCTCATGGATCTTGATCTCGCGCAGGTGCGGGCGTTCGTGGCCGCCGCCGAGGAGGCGCACTTCGGGCGGGCGGCGGGGCGGCTCGGGGTCAGCCAGCAGGCGCTGTCGAAGCGGGTGGCCCGGCTGGAGGGCGCCCTCGGGGTGCGGCTGCTGGACCGGGACGCCCGGGGCGTGGGCCTCACCGAGGAGGGCCGGCGGTTCCTGGAGCCGGCCCGACGGGTGCTCGACCAGGGGGACCGGGCGGTGGCGGCGGTGACGTGCGCCGCCCGGCCGCTGCGGATCGACGTCTGGGGGCACCTGTTCGCGCCGATGCGCACGGTCGCGCAGGCGCTGGACGGCGCGCCGGGGCTGGAGGTGGAGCCGGTGCCCGGCCGGGACCTGCCGTCGGTCGCGGCGGCGCTGCTGCGCGGGGAGTCGGACGCGGGCTTCGGGCGGGTGCACCCGCTGCCGGAGGGCCGGGACGCGGGGCTGACGCACCGGCTGGTGCGGCTGGAGCCGGTGGACGTGCTGCTGTCGGCCGGCCACCCGCTGGCCGGCCGGGACGTGCTGCGCCCGGCCGAGCTGCGCGGCAGCGTGCTGCGCTACCCGGCGGCGGTGGACCGGCTGGACTTCCTGACCAGGTTCGCGGACCGGTTCGGCATCGAGCGGCGGGCCGGCTCGACCAACCTGGGGCTGGAGCACTTCGTCGAGCAGGTCCGCGCCGCCCCGGACTGCTTCTCCCTCGTCCCCGCCGACGTCCCGCTCCCGGACCGTCCGGGCGTGCGGACCGTCCCGCTGGTCGAGCCGACGCCGCTGTACGCGTGGTCGCTGCTCTGGCGCACCGAGGGCGGCCCGGGTGACGGCGCGGCCGCCGACCAGCACCCCCGGCTCCAGCCGCTGCTGCGGGCGTTCGCCGAGGAGGCCCGGCGCAGCAGGTGGCTGGAGTACGACCCGGCCCGCGACTGGCTGCCGGACCCGGACGAGGCCGCGCTCATCCCGTAGGACCCCCTGGCCCCGTCACGCCACCGCCTGGTACGCGAGCACCTCGAAGTCCCGTGCGACCGCGGGCGGGGTGGGGCCGTCGAACATGCGCTGGGTGAGCAGGATGCCCGTCAGCCGCTCCTTCGGGTCGTTGAACCAGGTGGTGCCGAGGCCGCCGTCCCAGCCGTAGCGGCCGGGGGTGGGCAGGCCGTCGCGGGTGGTGGCGACGGAGACGCCGAAGCCCCAGCCGGTGAGTTCGTCGCGGCCCAGCAGCGGTGCGGAGGCGGTGAGTTGGGCGGGGGTGAGCTGGTTGGTGGTCATCAGCTCGACGGTGGGGCGGGAGAGGATCCGGACGTCTCCGTGGGTGCCGCCGGCGAGGAGCATCCGGGCGAAGGCGAGGTAGTCGTCGACGGTCGAGACGAGGTCGGCGCCGCCGTCGTCGAGGGCCGCGGGCCGGGACCAGGCGCTGTCGGCGGGGTCGTCGTAGACGACGAGGCCGCGGGCGGGGTCGTGCCAGTACTCGACGGGGAGCCGGTGCAACCGGTCGGCCGGGACGGTGAAGCCGGTGTCCCGCATGCCGAGGGGGCCGAGGACGCGCTCGCGCAGCACGTCGCCGAGGGGCTTGCCGCAGGCGCGGGCGAGCAGGATGCCGAGGACGACCGAGCCGGTGTGGTAGTGCCAGCCGGCCCCGGGCTGGTGCAGCAGCGGCAACTCGCCGAGCCGGCGCAGGAATTCGTCCGGCGCTGGGTAGTCGGCGCGCGGCGGCAGGACGTTGACGCCGCGTTCGGCCATGGCGGCGGCGATCGGGGCGCCGCTCGGCGTGGTGAGTCCGTAGCCGAGCCGGAAGGTGAGCAGGTCGCGCAGGCTGATCGGACGGGCGGCGGGCTCGGTGTCGTCGAGCGGGCCGTCCGGCCGGCGCAGCACGCGCCGGCCGGCGAGTTCGGGCAGCAGGTCGTCGAGCGGGTCGTCGAGGCGCAGGACGCGCTCCTCGACCAGGGTGAGCGCGGCCACGGCGGTGACGGGCTTGCTCATGGACGCGATGCGGAAGATCGTGTCGCGCCGCACCGGCGCGCCGCCCCCGGCCGTGTGGCTGCCGAGGACCTCGACGTGCTCGTCGGCGTCCCGGGCGACGGCCGCCACCAGGCCGGGCACGGCACCCCGTTCGACGTGCCCGGCCAGTACCCGGTGCAGGCGCTCCAGCCGTTCCTTCGACAACCCGCTCATCGTCCACCGCCCTTCCGGACCGCTGACGGTCCGTCGATCGACTCGTCCGGCACCACGATGGCGCACGGCGGCGACGATCGGGGCGGAACGGGGCGGGAAGGGGCTGCCGCGGCTCAGTTGGTGCGGAGCCAGTGGTCGGTGGTCCGCAGCACCGAACCGTCCGCGGCGTAGGTGGTGAAGGTCTTGACGCCGGAGCCCGGCTTCGCCATGAGGCCGAACCAGCGCAGCGTGGAGTCCCCGGCCGCGACCGGGACCGCCTCGGTGGAGCCGCCGGTCGCCCAGGTGATCACGACCTTCGCCACCTCGGGCCCGACGCCGCCGGCCACCACCGGCGGGAGGCCGGACTCCGCCGCGTCCTTGAGGCCCAGCGACGTGCTCACGCCGGCGACCCCTCCCTCGTACGGTCCGCCCGGCTCGTTGACCACGTGGACGGAGTCGTCCGGCTGCCGCTTGCCGTCCACGGTGTAGTAGAGGTTCGCCAGGTCGTTGTGCGGGGCCCAGTTGCCGGCCGCGTCCTGCGGGAGCAGCGAGCGCGGGTCCGGGTCGGCGGCGGTCCGTTCCTTCCGCATCGTCTCGATCTGCCGGAGGGCGTCCTGCTCGGTGGCCGGGCCGGGCCACTCGGCGACCCAGGCCTGCCAGGTGTGGCCGTTCGCGCTGCCCTCGCCGATCTTGACGCGGATCGGGGTGAACGGGTCCCGCGCGGCCCCGGCCGGGCTGCCCGGGGCGGACGGCGTACCCGACGAAGCCGGGGAGGCGGAGGGAGCGGCAGCCGTGGAAGGAGCCGCCGCCACCGCGGCGCCGCCCGTCCCCGGCCCGTGGCCGCCGAACGCCGAGGCGACCCCGGCCACCGCGACGACCGCCGCCGCGGCCGCGGCCCCGGCCAGCAGCCGACGGCACCGCAGCCGACGCCTCCCGCCGGCGACCAGCCGGTCGTACGGCACCGCGTCGGCCTCGATGCTCCCCGCCAGGTCACCCAGCGCCCACGAGGCGGCGGCCTCCTCCGCCGCCGTCGGCGCGTGCTCGTTCCCGGGCATGGACTCCGTGCTCATCTGCTACCTCCGATGGTGGTCAGTCCGTCCAGCGAGGAGGACTCCCGGAGCTTGGCCAGCCCCCTGGCCGCCTGGCTCTTCACGTTCCCGACCGAGCAGTCCATCGCCGCAGCGGTCTGGGACTCGCTGAGGTCCTCCCAGTACCGCAGCACCACGGCCTCGCGCTGGCGCGGCGGCAGGGCGGCGAGCGCGGCGAGCAGCACGGCCCGGTCGTCCGGGTCGGCCCCGGCCGGGGCGGGCCGGTCGGGCGGGGCCTCGACCAGGTACTCGGCCGGTCTGCGCCGCCGCCACCGCCGGGCGTGCTCGTTGACCAGGATCCGGCGCACGTACGCGTTCGGGTCGTCCGCCGCGCGGACCTTGTTCCAGTGCACGTACGCGCGCTCCAGCGCCTGCTGGACCAGGTCCTCGGCGCCGTGCCGGTCCCCCGCCAGCAAGTACGCCGTGCGCAGCAGCCGCGTCCACGCGCTGCCGGTGAACGCGCGGAACTCGTCGTCCCGCGCGGCCTTGTGGGCTCCCATGAGCACCTCCTCACCCCACCTGAGTCCGGGGCGCCCGGAAACCGTTGCCCGCACCCGCCCGGAATCCTCCGGGCCCGCCGTGGCGTTCTCGCACCGACCCGGCCACCCGCCGTTCGCGGATCGCCACCGGCGACTGTGACACTGGAGGGGCTCGAAAACCGAGGTGCGCGCCGCCGTGCCTCCTTGCGAACCTAGAGGGATGCCCGCAGTGAGTTCTCCCGCAGTCCAGTCCGCCGCCGCTCCCGCGGAGGGCCCCGGTATCGGCGAGCTGGCCGCCCGCCTGCCCGAGCTGACCCTGCGCGACGAGGTGCGGATCGGACGCCGGCTGGAGGGGGCCCGCCGGGTCCGCAAACCCGAGGCCCGGCAGAAGATCGCCACCGAGATCGCCGCCGACATCGAACGCGCCGAGCTGCTGGTCGAGCAGCGCCGGGGCGCCGTCCCGAAGATCACCTATCCCGCCGAGCTCCCGGTCAGCCAGAAGAAGGACGAGATCCTGGCGGCGATCCGGGACCACCAGGTGGTGATCGTCGCGGGCGAGACCGGCTCCGGCAAGACCACCCAGATCCCGAAGATCTGCCTGGAGCTCGGCCGGGGCGTGCGCGGCCTGGTGGGCCACACCCAGCCCCGCCGGATCGCGGCCCGCACGGTGGCCGAGCGCGTCGCGGAGGAGCTGCGCAGCCCGCTCGGCGAGGCCGTCGGCTGGAAGGTCCGCTTCACCGACCAGGTCGGCCAGGACACCCTGGTCAAGCTGATGACGGACGGCATCCTGCTCGCCGAGATCCAGACCGACCGGGACCTGCACCAGTACGACACCCTGATCATCGACGAGGCGCACGAACGCAGCCTCAACATCGACTTCATCCTCGGCTACGTCAAGCAGCTGCTGCCGCGCCGCCCGGACCTCAAGGTCGTGATCACCTCCGCGACCATCGACCCCGAGCGCTTCGCCCGGCACTTCAACGACGCCCCGATCATCGAGGTCTCCGGCCGGACCTACCCCGTGGAGGTCCGCTACCGCCCGATCCTCGACGAGGACGCCGAGGACGACTCCACCGACGCCGACCGCGACCGGGACCAGATCCAGGCGATCTGCGAGGCCGCCCAGGAGCTCCAGGCCGAGGGGCCGGGCGACATCCTGGTCTTCCTCTCCGGCGAGCGCGAGATCCGCGACACCGCCGACGCGCTCACCCGCCTGAAGCTGAAGTCCACCGAGATCCTGCCGCTGTACGCCCGGCTGAGCTCGGCCGAGCAGCACCGGGTGTTCCAGCGCTCCGGCAGCCGCCGGATCGTGCTGGCCACCAACGTCGCCGAGACCTCGCTGACCGTCCCCGGCATCAAGTACGTGATCGACCCGGGCACCGCCCGCATCTCCCGCTACAGCCACCGCACCAAGGTGCAGCGGCTGCCGATCGAGGCGGTCAGCCAGGCCAGCGCCAACCAGCGCAAGGGCCGCTGCGGGCGCACCTCGGACGGCATCTGCATCCGGCTGTACTCGGAGGAGGACTTCCTCTCCCGGCCGGAGTTCACCGACGCCGAGATCCTGCGCACCAACCTGGCCTCGGTCATCCTGCAGATGACGGCCGCCGGCCTCGGCGACATCGCCGCGTTCCCGTTCCTGGACCCGCCGGACTCGCGCAACATCAAGGACGGCGTGCACCTGCTGCACGAGCTCGGCGCCCTGGACCCGGACGAGAAGGACCCGCGCAAGCGCCTCACCGCGCTCGGCCGCAAGCTGGCGCAGCTCCCGGTGGACCCGCGGATGGCCCGCATGGTGCTGGAGGCGGACAAGAACGGCTGCGTGCGCGACGTCATGGTGATCGCCGCCGCGCTGTCCATCCAGGACCCGCGCGAGCGCCCCACCGAGAAGCGCCAGGCCGCCGACGACCGGCACCGCCGGTTCACCTCGGAGACCTCCGACTTCCTCTCCTACCTGGCGATGTGGCGCTACGTCCGGGAGCAGCAGAAGGAGCTCTCGTCCTCGGCCTTCCGCCGCATGTGCAAGGCGGAGTTCCTCAACTACCTGCGCATACGGGAGTGGCAGGACATCTACACCCAGCTGCGCACGGTGGCGAAGCAGTTGGGGGTGACGATCGAGGAGCCGCATCCGGACGCCGAGCCGGACGCGGACCGGATCCACCAGTCGCTGCTCGCCGGGCTGCTCTCCCACATCGGCCTGTTCGACGTGGAGAAGCGCGAGTACGGCGGCGCGCGCGGCGCCAGGTTCGCGGTCTTCCCGGGCTCCGGCCTGTTCAAGAAGCCGCCGCGCTGGGTGATGTCGGCCGAGCTGGTCGAGACGTCCCGGCTGTGGGCCAGGATCAACGCGAAGATCGAGCCGGAGTGGGTCGAGCCGCTGGCCGGCCACCTGCTCAAGCGCAGCTACAGCGAGCCGCACTGGGAGAAGAAGGCCGGCGCCGTCCTCGGCTACGAGCGGGTGACGCTCTACGGGATGCCGATCGTCGCCCAGCGCAAGATCAACTACGGGAAGATCGACCCGGAGCTGTGCCGCGAGCTCTTCATCCGCAACGCGCTGGTGGAGGGCGACTGGGAGACCCACCACAAGTTCTTCGCGGAGAACCGCAGGCTGCTCGGCGAGGTCGAGGAGCTGGAGAACCGGGCCCGCCGGCGCGACATCCTGGTCGACGACCAGACCCTCTTCGACTTCTACGACGCCCGGCTGCCCGAGGACGTCGTCTCCACCCGGCACTTCGACGCGTGGTGGAAGAAGGCCCGGCACGAGCAGCCGGACCTGCTCAGCTTCGAGAAGTCGATGCTGATCAACGACGCCGCGGACGGTGTCACCGAGGCCGACTACCCGGACCACTGGCAGCAGGGCAAGCTCCGCTTCACGCTGACCTACCAGTTCGAACCGGGCAGCGACGCGGACGGCGTGACCGTCCACATCCCGCTGCCGGTGCTCAACCAGGTCACCGCGGAGGGCTTCGACTGGCAGATCCCGGGCCTGCGCGAGGAGCTCGTCACCGCGTGGATCAAGTCGCTGCCGAAGGCGGTCCGGCGCAACTTCGTGCCCGCGCCGGACTTCGCCAAGGCCGCGCTGCGCGCGGTGAAGGACCGCCAGGAGCCGTTGCTCCCGTCCCTGGAGCACGCGCTCAAGCGCCTGACGGCCGTGACCGTCCCGCCGGAGGCCTGGGACGACGACCGGGTGCCGGACCACCTCAAGGTCACCTTCCGGGTCGTGGACGGCCGCCGCAAGCTCGCCGAGTCCAAGGACCTGGAGGAGCTGCGGCTGCGGCTCAAGCCGAAGCTCAAGGAGACGCTGTCCTCGGCGGCATCCGGCCAGGGCATCGAGCAGGGCGGGCTGACCGCCTGGCCGGCCGGCCTGCCGGTGCTCCAGCGCACGTTCGAGCAGCGCTCGCGCGGCCACTCGCTGCGCGCCTACCCGGCGCTGGTGGACGAGGGGCAGTCGGTCGGCGTGAAGCTGTTCGACACCCCGCAGGCCCAGGAGCGGGCGATGTGGGACGGCACCAGGCGGCTGCTGATGCTGACCACCAACTCGCCCGCCAAGTCGATCCAGGGCCGCCTGGGCAACCAGGCCAAGCTGGCGCTCTCGCACAGCCCGCACGGCTCGATCACCGCCCTGTTCGAGGACGTGGTGGCCTGCGCGACGGACCGCCTGATGACCCTGGGCGGCGGCCCGGCCTGGGACGAGGCGGCCTTCGGCAAGCTGCACGACAAGGTGCGCGCGGACCTCTACGACCTGTCCGCGGACGCCACGCTGAAGACGGCCACCGCGCTGATCGCCTTCCACAAGGCCTCGACCCGGCTGCGGACGGTCGGCAGCCCGGTGCTGCTGAACGCGGTGAACGACGTCCGGCTGCACCTGGCCTCGCTCGTCCACCCGGGCTTCGTGACGGACACCGGCTGGCAGCGCCTGCCGGACCTCAAGCGCTACCTGCTGGCGGTGGACCGCCGGCTGGAGGCGCTGCCCAACCACCCGCAGCGGGACGCCCAGCAGCTGCTGAAGGTCCAGCAGGTGCAGCAGGCCTACGGGGAGCTGCTGGCGGCCGTCCCGGCCGGGCGGCAGCCGTCCGCGGAGGTGCGGGCCATCCGCTGGATGATCGAGGAGCTGCGGGTCAGCTTCTTCGCGCAGTCGCTGGGCACGCCGACCCCGGTGTCGGAGAAGCGGATCATGAAGGCGATGGAGGCGGCGCGGGCCGCGCTCTGAGTTCCCGCCGGTGGCCGGGGGTGGGGCCCTCAGGAGCCAGTTCGACCTGGGGGCCCACCATGGGCTACGATCTGTCTTGTTCGCAGCGCGGCAAGCGAGTGAACGAGATCAGAAAACTCTGGTCCCGTGGAGCAGTTGGTTAGCTCGCCACCCTGTCAAGGTGGAGGTCGCGGGTTCAAGTCCCGTCGGGATCGCCGCAGTGCGAGAGGCCCGGAACCGTTCAGGTTCCGGGCCTCTCGCGTTTTGGGCGCACACCCCTTTACCCCGCACTTGGTCTGGACCACAAGTGACGGAGCGCGTGACGGTCGTCACTTACGTTTTCCCCACAACCGGCGCGGCACGACCTCGCTCGGAAGCCACTAATTTAATATGTAAAATTGTACAGTTATTCACTGTAAATCCCCCCCGCCCCATGGGCATCAAATCGTTATCCGGAGTTCAACATTCCGACAGATCGGCGACCGGCCCCGGGCATGGCAAAGGGGCTGCTTACCGGACCCGGCGGAGTCCGGTAAGCAGCCCCTTTAAAGAGCCTTCGGCCTATCAGGCCTCGGTGCGCTGGGCGGGAATCCCGGCCAGCAGTGCGCGCACCTCCGCCTCGCGGTAACGGCGGTGACCGCCGAGCGTGCGAATCGACGTCAGCTTGCCCGCCTTGGCCCAGCGGGTGACCGTCTTCGGGTCCACGCGGAACATGGTGGCAACCTCTGCCGGCGTCAGCAGCGGCTCAGCATCAGGGGTACGAGCGGTCATGAGCGGCCTCCTCGGGAGAACCGAACCAGGGCGGTTCTATCCTTCAAATTCTGCACCTTGGCCCGCGATGCCCGAAATGGCATAGACGGGCCGAGTCGGTTATAGGACGAACGGCTTGTCCTGGTGTCTACAACTACACCATCCGTCCAGCCCTATCGACCAAACCGCCAAAATTGACCCCTCACGGGTTCAAGGCCGACGGATGGCGATGGACCACCCCATAACGGACAGTCACACGCCAGTGACATCCGGTTACGAGGGGACCAGACCCTCCGTTTCCCCGCAAAGCGCGCATCGACTCCAGAACCACCCAAAAGTGGGCACGCTCGCGTGGAGTTGGGCTGGTTGTCCCATTTTTGCACATAGGGGTAAGTTCGCGTCAACGGTGAGTAGTGTCACGTTCGACAGGTATTGACCCGAACCGGGACCTTCGTCATGCGGCTCGGGCCGAAGGACCCTTCCAGTCATACACGGGCGCTCGGACGCCAGTTCGCCCGCTAGTTCGCGTACCGCAGCGCCAGGACGCGCCGCCAGCGCACCGTCAGCTCCCCGTACACCCGCAGCGCCTCCGCGTCGTCCCCCGCCCGCAGCGCCCGCAGGCCGTCCTCCAGCTCCCCCGCCGAACGGTCCGCCAACAACCGCTCCGGTCCCAGCAGATGCACCAGCCCCCCGTAGTCCAGCTCCACCAGCGAACGCGGATGGAACTCCTCCAGCCACCGCCCGACCTGCTCGGCCCCCCGCACCAGCTCCCCCTCCGGAACCGCCTCGCGCAACGCCCGGTAGGCCCGGGCCACCCGTCGGCGCGCCTGCGACATCGGCGTCAAGTAGAACAGCGCCGGCGCCCGGTGCCCCGCCCCCTCCCCCTTATCCCCCGCTTCCGCCGGAACGAAGCAGCGGTCCTCCTCCCCGAACGGCAGGAACCACCGCACCGGCACCTCCCACCGGCTGGTGAGGATCCACGGCCGGGCGTCCGGGTGCTCGGCCCGCCAGCGCTCCCGGTCCGCCTCCGCGGCGGCCCGCGCCACCGGCGGCAGCGCGGTGTCCAGCAGCGCCACCGGAGTCCCCGCCCGCAGCTCCTCCAGCGCCTGCCAGCTGCGCAGCCTGGTCGCCCACGGGCAGACGTAGAGGACGCCGTCCACCAGCCGCACGAAGGCCCGCTCGCTCTCCCGCTCGGGCAGTGCCCGGGGCGTGCGCCCGACCAGCCCGGCGAGTGCCTCGCGCTGCTCCGCCAGCACCGCCTCGGCCACCGGCCGGGCGGCCTCCGCGGCGTCCGGACCGTGCTGCGCCGCGTACGCCTGCCAGCGCGCCCGCTCGGGCTCCGGATAGGCGGCCAGCGGCTCGTAGACCCGCAGGTGGGCGGCGTACGGCGGCTGTACGGAAGTACGGACGACGGTCACGTCCTGCATGGTCGCACGCGGGGCGCGGCGCCGGGAGGGCGCGCCCCCGAACGGTTCGCGCCCGCACTCCGGGGGCCCTCCCGTCTCACCCCTCGGACAACCGGCACAAGCTCGGACAAGAGGGCCGATCGTCGACGGGCACGCGACTACGCTTCGCCTTAGGCGCCCGCACCACAGCAGCGGGCCTTCGATACTGGAGTCACCACAGTGACCGACGTACAGACATCCGCCACGCACCCCGCACCCGGCGTGCTCAGCAGGATCTTCCGTACCGAGCAGGACGGCGCCCCCGGCGACGGCCACGAGCAGGTCGTCCTCTGCCACGACCGCAGCTCCGGGCTCAAGGCGATCATCGCCATCCACTCCACCGCGCTGGGCCCCGCCCTCGGCGGCACCCGCTTCTTCCCGTACGCCTCCGAGGAGGCGGCCCTGGAGGACGCGCTGAACCTGTCCCGCGGGATGTCCTACAAGAACGCGCTCGCCGGGCTCGACCTCGGCGGCGGCAAGGCCGTCATCATCGGCGACCCGAACAAGGACAAGAACGAGGCGATGCTCCGGGCCTACGGCCGCTTCGTCGAGTCCCTGCGCGGCCGCTACATCACCGCCTGCGACGTGGGCACCTACGTGCAGGACATGGACGTCATCGCCCGCGAGACCGGCTTCGTGACGGGCCGCTCGCCCGAGCACGGCGGCGCCGGCGACTCCTCCATCCTGACCGCCTTCGGCGTCTTCCAGGGCATGCGCGCCAGCGCCCAGGCCCGCTGGGGCCAGCCGACCCTGCGCGGCAAGCGGGTCGGCGTCGCGGGCGTCGGCAAGGTCGGCCACTACCTGGTCGGCCACCTCGTCGCGGACGGCGCCACCGTGGTCGTCACCGACCCGTTCGAGGCCGCGGTCAACCGCGTCCGCGCCGCCCACCCGGAGGTGGAGGTCGTCGCCGACACCACCGCCCTGCTCCAGGCGAAGCTGGACGTCTACGCCCCCTGCGCGCTCGGCGGCGCCCTGACCGACGACGTCGTCGCCGCGCTCGGCGAGTCCGGCACCTCGATCGTCTGCGGCGCGGCCAACAACCAGCTGTCCCACGCGGGCGTCGAGAAGGACCTCGCCGACCGCGGGATCCTCTACGCCCCGGACTACCTGGTGAACTCCGGCGGCGTCATCCAGGTCGCCGACGAGATCGACGGCTTCAACTTCGAGCGGGCCAAGAACAAGGCCACGAAGATCTTCGACACCACTCTGGAGATCTTCACCCGGGCCGCCGCCGACGGCGTCCCGCCGGCGGTCGCCGCCGACCGCCTGGCCGAGAAGCGGATGCGCGAGATCAGCGCGCTGCGCACGGTCCTGCTCCCGGGCGCCCGCCGCGCCTGATCCGGCCCCGTCCGGAGCCGATCCGGTCACTCCGTGCGCGGGGGACGGTCCTCCTCCGTCCCCCGCGCATCACGATGTGGAACCGGATTCTCACTTCTGCGCCCGAACGGGTGATCCGAGGTCCCCCTTGGGGGGATAATCGATCCCGGAACGACGGACCTCAGACACCTCCGGACAGCGCGCAAACCGCCGCAAAACCTCCCTTGACCTGGGAAGACCTGGTCGCGGGTGCGGTCGGTGCGCGCCACGTCACACCGACGACGTACCGTCCAGCGGCGGAAACAGGTACCGTTAATGCTCCAAGGGACGGTCCTCCCCATTCGGGCAGGCCGGTCCTGATCATGAACACGTGTCAGACTCGGGGCCGTGAGCCCCATCGTTGAGGGGGTCGACCCATGGGGCGCGGCCGGGCCAAGGCCAAGCAGACGAAGGTCGCCCGCGAGCTGAAGTACAACAGCGGCGGGTTCGACGCTAACCGTCTGTCCAACGAGCTGGGCGTATCGCCGTCCACCGCTTCGATCGACCCCGAGCCGATCGAGGAGGAAGAGGACGACGACCCGTACGCGGAGTACGCCGCCCGCTACGCCGACCTCGACGACGAGGACGACACCGAGCCGGGCACCGGGCCGTCGCAGGCCTCCCGCCGCTCGTAACCGCCGTACCGCCGGACCGGTCCGGGCGCCCCAGGGCGCCGGGCCGGTCTTCGGCGTTCCCCCTGACGGGCCGTCGGCCGCCGGCGGCCCGGGGACGCGAGAGGGCCCCTCCGGTGCACCGGAGGGGCCCTCTCGTCACATCTGACACACCTGGCGCGCCGGGGGCGCGGTGAGCCTGTCTCAGCCCGCCGTGAAGCCCTCGTAGGCGTTGTAGAGGGCCGCGCCGCCGTCGTGCTCGTCGGTGCGGTCGACGATGTCGCCCAGCAGCCAGGCCTCGACGCCGCGGTCCTCCAGGATCGACAGCACGACGTCCACCGAGTGCGGCGGGACGACCGCGACCATGCCGACGCCCATGTTGAGCGTCTTCTCGATCTCCAGGGTGCTCACCTTGCCGACCTCGGCGACGGTCTGGAAGACCGGCAGCGGGGTCCAGGTGCCGCGGTCCAGGCGGGCGTGCAGGCCGGCCGGGATGACCCGGGCCAGGTTGGCCGCCAGGCCGCCGCCGGTGACGTGCGAGAAGGCGTGGACCTCGGTGGCGCGGGTGAGCGCCAGGCAGTCCAGCGAGTAGATCCGGGTCGGCTCCAGCAGCTCCTCGCCGAGGGTGCGGCCGAACTCCTCGACCTTGCGGTCCAGCTGCCAGCCGGCCTGGTTCAGCAGGACGTGGCGGACCAGCGAGTAGCCGTTGGAGTGCAGGCCGGAGGCGGCCATCGCGATCACCACGTCGCCGGCCCGCACGCGGTCGGCGCCGAGCAGCGCGTCCGCCTCGACGACGCCGGTGCCGGCGCCCGCGACGTCGTACTCGTCCGGGCCGAGCAGGCCCGGGTGCTCGGCGGTCTCGCCGCCCACCAGGGCGCAGCCGGCCAGCGCGCAGCCCTCGGCGATGCCCTTGACGATCGCGGCGACGCGCTCCGGGACGACCTTGCCGACGCAGATGTAGTCGGTCATGAACAGCGGCTCGGCGCCGCACACGACGAGGTCGTCGACGACCATGCCGACGAGGTCGTGGCCGATGGTGTCGTGCTTGTCCATGGCGGCGGCGATGGCCACCTTGGTCCCCACGCCGTCGGTGGCCGAGGCCAGCAGCGGCCGCTCGTAGTTCTTGAAGGCGGACGCGTCGAAGAGGCCGGCGAAGCCGCCGAGACCGCCGACCACCTCGGGGCGGTTGGCCTTCTTCACCCACTGCTTCATGAGCTCGACGGCGCGGTCACCCGCCTCGATGTCGACGCCGGCGGCGGCGTAGGTGGCGCCGTCAGAGGTGTGACGCATGGCGTCTCCGTTGGGGGTGGCGGTGGGCGACGGGTGGGAGGTCACTGCGGTGCGGCCCTCTCGGGTCTGGTGGGGGTGGTTCGGTACGGCGGAAGGGGTCGGAACGACGGTGGGGCCCCGGCTCGCGGGACCCCACCATGGTTTCGCTACGGGCGGCGCAGCGCGTCGGCCGCGCCCGCTCCGCCGAGCAGGGACTGGACGCCGTCCAGGTCGCTGCCGGTCGGCTTGCCGCGGACGGCGGGCGGCTGCTGGCCGCCCTTGATCTCGGCCTCCAGCAGGAGCTTGCCGAGCAGCGCCGGGTCGGGCAGCTCCATCGGGTACTCGCCGTCGAAGCAGGCCCGGCAGAGCTTGTCCTTGGGCTGCTTGGTGGCCTCGATCATGCCGTCGATCGAGATGTACGAGAGCGAGTCCGCGCCGAGCGTGCGCCCGATCTCCTCGATGGTCATGCCGTTGGCGATCAGCTCCGCGCGGGTGGCGAAGTCGATGCCGAAGAAGCAGGGCCACTTCACCGGCGGCGAGGAGATCCGGATGTGGACCTCGGCGGCGCCGGCCTCGCGCAGCATCTTCACCAGCGCGCGCTGGGTGTTGCCGCGGACGATCGAGTCGTCCACGACCACCAGGCGCTTGCCCTGGATGACCTCGCGCAACGGGTTCAGCTTGAGCCGGATGCCGAGCTGGCGGATGGTCTGGCTGGGCTGGATGAAGGTGCGGCCGACGTAGGCGTTCTTCACCAGGCCGGAGCCGTACGGGATGCCGCTGGCCTCGGCGTAGCCGATCGCGGCGGGGGTGCCGGACTCGGGCGTCGCTATCACCAGGTCGGCCTCGACCGGGGCCTCCTTCGCCAGCCGGCGGCCCATCTCCACGCGGGAGAGGTGGACGTTGCGGCCGGCGATGCTGGTGTCCGGGCGGGCCAGGTAGACGTACTCGAACACGCAGCCCTTGGGCTTCGCCTCGGCGAAGCGGGAGCTGCGCATGCCGTTCTCGTCGATGGCGATGAGCTCGCCGGGCTCGACCTCGCGGATGAACGAGGCGCCGCAGATGTCCAGCGCCGCGGTCTCGGAGGCGACCACCCAGCCGCGCTCCAGCCGGCCGAGCACCAGCGGGCGGATGCCCTGCGGGTCGCGGGCGGCGTAGAGGGTGTGCTCGTCCATGAAGACGAGCGAGAACGCGCCCTTGACCTTCGGCAGCACGACCTTGGCCGTCTCCTCGATGGAGAGGTCCGGGTGGCCGGCGAGCAGCGCGGTCACCAGGTCGGTGTCGTTGGTCGCGGCGGTCCGGCCGGAGCGGGAGACGTGCTCCTCGCCCGGCAGTTCGGCGACCATGGCCGCCAGTTCGGCGGTGTTCACCAGGTTTCCGTTGTGCCCGAGGGCCAGCGAACCGTGGACGGTCGCGCGGAAGGTCGGCTGGGCGTTCTCCCAGACCGAGGAACCGGTGGTCGAGTAGCGGGCGTGTCCGACGGCGATATGCCCGTGCAACGACCCCAGGGAGGCCTCGTCGAAGACCTGGGAGACGAGTCCCATGTCCTTGAAGACGAGAATCTGGGAGCCGTTGCTCACTGCGATGCCCGCGGATTCCTGACCGCGGTGCTGCAGGGCGTAAAGGCCGAAGAACGTGAGCTTGGCGACCTCCTCGCCGGGAGCCCAGACACCGAAGACGCCGCAAGCGTCCTGGGGGCCTTTCTCGCCGGGAAGAAGATCGTGGTTGAGTCTTCCGTCACCACGTGGCACGCCTTCGAGTCTAGGGCAGTTGGCACAGGCTTCCGGAACCCGGGATGCCGGGATTGTTGGGCGATCGTTCGGCAACGCGCGTAGACAAAACCCCTTACCGGGTGGGTATTTCGACCCGGGGGAATTCCCGCGGGCCGGGGATGGCCTTGTGGTTCGCGCCTGTTGGGGCATTCCGGGTGCGAAGGGCCGGTCCTCGGGACCGGGGCGAACGTGAGCCTGCTCACCCGGAGTTCACGAAGGCGTCACCGGGCACCCTCACGCCGCCGGCAGCAGCAGGCCCCACGCACCCGGGTGGACCGTCCAGGTGCGGGCGCGGACCGGGCCGACCGGGCGGCCGTCGACCTCGTAGCCGAAGCCGCGGCCGGCCACCGAGACGCTCGCGGCGCGGGCGCGCACCAGGGCGCCGGGCGCGCGGACGACGACCTCCATGACGCCCGAACCGTCCGACGCGCCGAAGGGGAGGGAGACCTGCACCAGCCGGACCGGCCGGTGGACGTCCGCGAGGAGCCGGCCGTCGGCCTCGACCCGGATCCGGGAGCTCTGCTCGGCGGCCTCGACGGTGAGTGCGTTCCCCTGCTCGGCCGCAGCCAGTTTCGCCCATAGCGAACGCCAGCCGCCCGGACGGCCGATCAGCCGCCGGGCTCCCGCACCCGCGATCCGCACCCCGCCCAGCGCGACCCCGCCGCCGTCGTCGACCAGCAGGTCGAGCTTGCGCGGCGTCCCCGACAGCACCGCCCGCGCGGCCGGCACCGGCTCGCCCGGGACCCCGAGCGCGCGGGCCGCCGCCAGCTCCTCCGAGCGGCCGACCGGAACCATGCCCACCGGATCCGTGCCCAGCTCACGGTGCCGGTGCAGGGCCTGGAGCACCCGCTGCAGGGCGAGATCGGAACCGATCACCACCGGTCGCCGCCGACCCCGGTGCGAAAGCACCCGATCGAGTTCGGAAGGGCTCTCCGGGTACGCCACCTTGACGTCCGCACCTCCGCAGAGCACGTCCTTCGCGATCCGCACCGACTCCCCGTCGGTCTGCCGGGCCACCGGGTCGAGGAGCAGCAGGAGCGGCTCGGAGCCGCCGGTTGCAGGCGTGGACAGGGACGACACGACCGGTCCTTCCTCAGGTAATCTCTCGGTGCAAGAGCCCCTTGCGCTACTGCGCCAGGGGCTTCGTCTATCTCGGGGCAGACTGCGGCCTACGCAGGATGCCCCAACCGGAAGGGGTGTACGCCTGTGCCGGCACTCGTGCTCGTTGGCGCTCAGTGGGGGGACGAGGGCAAGGGGAAGGCGACCGACCTCCTCGGCGGCTCCGTCGACTACGTCGTCCGCTACCAGGGCGGCAACAACGCCGGTCACACGGTGGTCATCGGCGACCAGAAGTATGCCCTGCACCTGCTCCCCTCCGGCATCCTCAGCCCGAACGTGACGCCGGTGATCGGCAACGGCGTCGTGATCGACCCGGGCGTGCTGCTCTCCGAGCTGGCCGGCCTCAACGAGCGCGGCATCGACACCTCGAAGCTGCTGATCTCGGGCAACGCCCACCTGATCACGCCGTACCACCGCACCCTGGACAAGGTCACCGAGCGCTTCCTCGGCAAGCGCCGGATCGGCACCACCGGCCGCGGCATCGGCCCGACCTACGCGGACAAGATCAACCGCGTCGGCATCCGGGTCCAGGACCTGTTCGACGAGTCGATCCTGCGCCAGAAGATCGAGGCGGCGCTGCACGACAAGAACCAGATCCTGGTCAAGCTCTACAACCGCCGCGCCGTCCCGGCCGAGCTGGTCGTCGAGGAGTACCTGGGCTACGCGGACAAGATCAAGCCCTTCCTCGCCGACACCACCCTCGTCCTGGACCAGGCCCTCAAGGCGAACAAGGTCGTCCTGCTGGAGGGCGGCCAGGGCACCCTGCTCGACGTCGACCACGGCACGTACCCCTTCGTGACCTCGTCGAACCCGACCTCGGGCGGCGCCTGCACCGGCGCCGGCATCGGCCCCACCAAGATCGACCGGGTCATCGGCATCCTCAAGGCGTACACGACCCGCGTCGGCTCCGGCCCGTTCCCGACCGAGCTGCTCGACGCGGACGGCGAGGCGCTGCGCCGCATCGGCGGCGAGCGCGGCGTGACCACCGGCCGCGACCGCCGCTGCGGCTGGTTCGACGCCGTGATCGCGCGCTACGCGACCCGGGTCAACGGCCTCACCGACTTCTTCCTCACCAAGCTCGACGTCCTGACCGGCTGGGAGCAGATCCCGGTCTGCGTCGCGTACGAGATCGACGGCCGCCGGGTCGAGGAGCTCCCCTACAACCAGTCGGACTTCCACCACGCCAAGCCGATCTACGAGACGCTGCCGGGCTGGACCGAGGACATCAGCAAGGCGAAGACCTTCGCCGAGCTGCCGAAGAACGCGCAGGCCTACGTGAAGGCGCTGGAGGAGATGTCGGGCGCGCCGATCTCCGCCATCGGCGTCGGCCCGGGCCGTGACGAGACGATCCAGATCAACTCGTTCATCTGATCCGGCTCCGGACCGCCGTCCGGACCACCGGCCCGAGGGGCCCTGCGGGAGCGATCCCGCAGGGCCCCTTCCGTTTGCCCCGGGCTTTTGCACTAGGACATAACTCCGTTGCATCTAGTGCAGTTCGGCAGTACGTTCGGGTCATGACCGCGAAGCTGCCCGAGCCCGTCACCCTGACCGGCCGCCACGTCCGCCTGGAGCCCCTCGGGCGCCACCACGTCCCCGAGCTCTGGGCCGCCGTCGGCCCCGACCCGGACGTCTGGCGCTGGATCCCCTTCCTCCCGCCGCAGAGCGAGGAGGAACTGGGCGGGATCATCGAGCACCGGATCGGGGAGGTGGCGGCCGGCACGGCGGTGAAGTTCGCCGTGATCGACCTGGCGAGCGGCAGGGCCGTCGGCATCACCGGCTTCTACGACTTCAGCGCGACGCACGAGCTCGTCGAGATCGGCGGCACCTGGTACGCCCGCTCGGTGTGGCGCTCGGCCGTGAACTCCGAGTCGAAGCTGCTGCTCCTGCGCTACGCCTTCGGCGAGCTGGGCATGGGCCGGGTCATGTGGAAGACCGACGCGCTCAACGACCGCTCCCGCAACGCGATCCTGCGGCTCGGCGCCCAGTACGAGGGCACCTTCCGCCGCGACCGCCTGCGTGCCGACGGGGTCTGGCGGGACAGCGCCTACTTCTCGATGCTCGCCGACGAGTGGCCCGCCGCCGAGGCCCGGCTGGTCGAACGGCTCGCCCGCGGCTGACGGCCGCGCGGCTCCCGGTGGCAAGCTGGGGCGCAGACCCGAGCCTTCACCGAGGAGCCACCATGAGCGACTGGCAGCGGCCTTCCACCGGCGACCCGTCCGGCGAGTGCCTTGAGGTGCGGTTCGTCGACGGCGTCGTCGAGATCCGCGAGTCGGACGGGAGCGGCGTCGTCGTCCGCACCACTCCGGAGAAGTGGGAGGCCTTCCTCCTCGGCGTCCAGGCCGGGGAGTTCGACCACTTCGTGGCCGACGTCTGACGGTACGACGACGGCCGGTCGGGTGGCCGGCGCCCCGCGGGCGCCGGCCACTGGTTCTCGTCTGGTTCTCGTCTAGTTCTCGTCGGCGGAGCGGGAGTGCCGGGCGGCGAACTCCGGCTTCGCCGAACGGGGCTCCCTGGGCTGGACGTTGACCAGCCAGACCAGCCAGCCGACGAACAGCACGGCGAGCAGCAGGAGGGAGAGGCCGGCGACGATCAGAGCGTTCACCGGCTCACCGGGACGCGTCGGGAACGACGGAGGGGCGACGGAAGCGGCATGGGTGTCTCCGGTCGGGGATGGCGAGCCTGCCGGCCGTTCATCTGGTCGGGATTCAGGGCCGCTTGACGGGCCGTGGGCGACAACCGGTCGGCGAGTGACTCGGCTTCGACCCTAGGGTCGAAGTACAAGACTTGCTACCGAGAGAGTGGACGTTCACTCCATCGTGGGGTATCCCCCGTTTCGGTAGCTAGGGTCCGGTTTGCACGGCACACTTCACCGGAAGCATCGACGGACCCCGCGACCCGGAGAAGAGAGTCATGCCACCCCGCTTGTCGCCGACCGTGCGCCAGCAGCGCCTTGGCATCGAGCTGCGCAAGATGCGCGAACGCGTGGGCGTGACGCCCAAGACCCTGGCCGCCGCCCTGGGCACCGACCTGCCCAAGATCTCCCAGATGGAGAACGGGAAGTCCGGCATCAGCGCCGACCGGCTCCGGGCCTGGGCGCGCACCTGCGGCCTCACCGGTGGCCGCTACCTCGACGCGCTGCTCACGATGACCCAGGACCGCCGCAAGTACTGGTGGGACGGCTACCGCGGGCGCATCCCGAGCGGGATCATCGACATCGCGGAGATGGAGCACCACGCCGAGTCGCTCACCATCCTGCACACCAGTTTCATCCCCGGGCTCCTGCAGACCTCCGCCTACGCCAACGCCGTGTTCGCGCGCCTGCGCCCGCCGCTGCCCCGGCAGGAGACCGACGTGCGCACGGCGTTCCGGATCCAGCGCCAGCGCGTCCTGGTCGAACGGCCGAAGCCGTACACCGCCTTCGTCCACGAGTCCGCGCTGCGCATGCAGTTCGGCGGCCCGGTCGTGCTGCGCGACCAACTGCTCAGCCTGCTGGAGGACTCCGAGCGCCCCGGCGTGGAGATCCGCGCGATCCCGTTCAGCGTGGACACGTTCCCCGGCTCCGGGGAGAGCATGTACCTCGCCTGCGGGCCCGTTCCGGAGCTCGACACCGTCCAGATCGACCTCTCGCAGGGGCCGAAGTTCGTGCACACCGAGGCCGACCTGCGGGCCTACCGCGAGATCAGGACGGAGACCGACGCGATCGCCCTCGGCGCCGACGAATCACGGGAGTTCATCCGGACCATACTGAAGACAGCGTCCTCATGAACAGCTGGCAGAAGTCCTCGGCGAGCGCCGAGGCCAACGAGTGCGTCGAGATCCGCACCGCCGACGGGCTGGTGGAGATCCGCGAGTCGGAGAGCGCCGAGGTCGTCGTGCGCACCACCCCGCGCAAGTGGGCGGCCTTCGTGCGGGGGGTGAAGGCCGGGGAGTTCGACCGCCACGGCGACTTCGGCGGGTTCCAGGCGCCGGGCGCGCCCTGACCGCCGGGGCGCGCCGTTAATCCACGGTCCGGCCGCACCCGCGACGGTAGGCTTTGGCACCCACAGTGGAACCCTGCGCCTGGCACGGCACCCCGGGCGGGGTGCGCGTGCGGGAGAAATCGGAGCATCCCAGGATGGCTCGGCACCTGATCACCAGCGCCCTTCCGTACATCAACGGGATCAAGCACCTGGGCAACATGGTCGGGTCCATGCTCCCGGCGGACGTCTACTCCCGCTACCTGCGCCAGCGCGGCCACGAGGTGCTGTACATCTGCGCGACGGACGAGCACGGCACGCCCGCCGAACTCGCCGCGCAGGAGGCCGGACTGCCGGTCGCCGAGTTCTGCGCACGGGCGCACGACGCGCAGCGCGCGGTGTACGACGGCTTCGGCCTCTCCTTCGACCACTTCGGCCGCAGCTCCTCGCCGCAGAACCGGGAGATCACCCAGGAGATCGCCCGCGAGCTCCAGCGCAACGGCTTCATCGAGGAGCGCGCGATCCGCCAGGTGTACTCCAACGCCGACGGCCGCTTCCTGCCGGACCGCTACATCGTCGGCACCTGCCCGCACTGCGGCTACGACAAGGCCCGCGGCGACCAGTGCGAGAACTGCACGCGCGTGCTGGACCCGACCGACCTGCTGGAGCCGCGCTCGGCCATCAGCGGCAGCGCCGACCTGGAGGTGCGGGAGACCAGGCACCTGTTCCTGCTCCAGTCGAAGCTGACCGATGAGGTCGAGGAGTGGATCTCGGCCCACGCCGACGACTGGCCGGTGCTCGCCTCGTCGATCGCCCGCAAGTGGCTCACCGAGGGCCTGCAGGACCGCTCGATCACCCGTGACCTGGAGTGGGGCGTCCCGGTGCCGGCCGACGTGTGGCCGGAGCTGGCCGCCGAGGGCAAGGTGTTCTACGTCTGGTTCGACGCCCCGATCGAGTACATCGGCGCCACCAAGGAGTGGGCGGACGCGGCCCCGGCCGGGCAGCTGCGGGACTGGAAGTCCTGGTGGTACGAGGCCGACGACGCCGTCCGCTACACCGAGTTCATGGCCAAGGACAACGTCCCGTTCCACACCGTGATGTTCCCGGCGACGATCCTCGGCTCGCGCCGCCCGTGGAAGAAGGTCGACCAGGTCAAGGCCTTCAACTGGCTGACGTACTACGGCGGGAAGTTCTCCACCAGCCAGAAGCGCGGCATCTTCACCGACGTCGCCCTGGAGCTGCTGCCGGCCGACTACTGGCGCTACTTCCTGATGGCGCACGCGCCCGAGTCGGACGACTCCAGCTTCACCTGGGACCTCTTCGCCGCCGTCGTCAACAAGGACCTCGCCGACACCCTCGGCAACTTCGTCAACCGGGTGCTGACCTTCAGCCGCAAGCGCTTCGGCGACGACGTCCCCGGCGGGCACGCCGCCGGCGAGGCGGAGGAGCGGCTCGGCGCGCAGGTCGCCGGCCTCCTCGCCGAGTACGAGGCGCAGCTCGACGCGCTCAACTTCCGCAAGGCGGCGCAGGCCCTGCGCGCCCTGTGGAGCGCCGGCAACGCGTACCTGGACGAGAAGGCGCCGTGGCTCCAGGTGAAGACCGACCCGGAGGCGGCGGCGCTGACGCTGCGCACGGCGATGAACCTGATCCACCTGTACGCGGTGGTGTCGGAGCCGTTCGTCCCGGCCACCGCGGCGGCGATGCGCGGCGCGTTCGCCGTGGCCGACGACTCCCCGGCGGCGTCCCGGCGCTGGGTCGCCCCGGAGGAGGCGCGGTCGCTCGACCTGGTGCCGGCCGGGACGGGGTTCACCGTGCCGCCGGTGCTGTTCGCCAAGATCACCGACGACGACCTGGCGGCGTGGACGACGCGCTTCGGCGGCGAGTAGGGGCTCGCGGGCGGACTCCCGGGGAACGCGGGGCGTCAGGGAGCGGCCGTCTCGGCGGTGACCCACGCGAGGTAGCCGGGGCTGCCCGCGACCACCGGGACGGCGATCACCTCGGGCGTCTCGTACGCGTGGCGCGCGGTGAGGAACGCACTCAGCCGGTCGGCGAGTCCGGCCCTCGTCTTGAGGTCGATCCGCCACTCCTCGGCGTCCTGCACCTCGCCCTCCCACCGGTAGACGGACCGGACCGGGTACACCTGCGCGCACGCGGCCAGCCGCTCGCGGACGGCGGCGGACGCCAGGGCCCGGGCCAGGTCCTCGGTCTCGTGGGTGGTCGTCACGACGACGAAGCCGGGCGCGGTTCCGGGGTCGTCCGCGTGCTCGGTTCCGAGCCCGGTTCCGGGCTCGTTCTCGTGCTCGTTCTCGTGCTCGTCGGCGGTCATGTGGCGACGGTACCGGTCCCCGGACGCGTTGGTCCCCGGGGCGGCACCGGCGTCCCGGCGCCACCCCGGGGGGCTCCGGGGCTACCGGGCCGCGCGGGCGGTGTGGACCGTCATCGCGGACAGGTAGAAGGCGTCCGTCCGGTGCAGGATCCCGGTCGGGGCGTCCTCGTCCAGCAGGGCCGCCAGCGTCGCCGCGTCCTGCGGGTCCAGGTGGTCGGCGAGCTGGTCGTGCAGGCGGGCGAGCTGGGCGTGCAGGTGCTGGCGGGCGGGGGCGGCGAGCGGGGCCGGGTGGTCGATCAGGAAGGTCCGGGTGCCGGTCGGGGTCAGGCCGGCCCGGCCGAGCATGGCCGGCCAGTCCTCGATCTCCTCGGTGGCGCCCGGCAGTTCGGCGCGCATCGTGCTGAAGCCCGCCTCGTGGGCCGCGTCCAGCCGGGCCTGGAAGCCGGCCTTGCCGAGGCCGAAGTCGCGCGGCAGGTAGCGCAGCGGCAGCCCGCGCTCGGCGACGGCCAGCAGCCCGCCGGGGCGCAGCAGGCCGGCCAGGCCGGTGAGCGCGGTCTGCTGGTCGCCGAGGTGGTGGATCGCGTTCGCGGACCAGATCAGGTCGGCCTCGCCGAGCTTGCCGAACTCCTCGGGCAGATCGGCCTGCCGGGTCTTCAGCCGACCGCCGGAGCGGGTCCGGGCGCGATCCAGCAGCGCCGCCGACTGGTCGACCGCGACCACCTCGGCGGCCGGGAAGGCCTCGGCGAGCAGCCCGGCGAGCACGCCCGGGCCGCTGCCGACGTCGAGCACCCGGCGGACCTCGCCGCCGGTCAGCCCGCGCAGCCAGTGGGCGGCCGCGGTGACGGCGGGGGCCTTCAGCTCGGCCTCGCGCTCCAGGTGGGCGGCGAGCGCGTCCCAGTCGAAGTCGGCGGCGGGGACGTGGTCGTGGCCGTGCTCGTGGCCCTGGCCCTTGGTGGGGTGGTGATGGTGGTGGCCGGACATCCGGGGTCTCCGATCGTCGTGGTCGTCGGTGCGGTGGTGCGGCGTACGGGAGGGAGCCTCCCCGCTCGGGCCGTCGGCGCGGCGGCGGACGCGCGGTGCGCGGTCACCTCCACCGCCAGGCTGCGGCCGTTCCACCGCCAGGCTGCGGCCGTCGCCGCCGAATCGGCAAGCTTTGTTGCCGTTCCCGCAAATCGGGCCCAGCCGCGGCCCCGCGCTCAGCCGCCCGTGCGCCGCCAGTACGACCGGACCGCGACCGCCAGCGCCACCCCGTACACGGCGAACGCGCTCATCCCGACCCAGCCCACCATCAGCGCGTCGTCCGGCGTCGGCAGGTCGCCCGTCCGGATCGTCGTCACGCCGACCGTGCACAGCGACAGGTAGCCGACCCCCAGCAGCCCGTACGGCGCCAGCGTGCCGGCCCCGATCAGCGCGGGGGCGAGCGGCAGCCAGCGCGGCACCCGGCGGCCGCTCAGCACCAGGGTCCACCGCGGGAAGACCTGCCCCCACGGCCGGACCAGGCCCCACAGCAGGAACACCCCGAGCACGGCCATCAGCGCGGTGGCGTCGATCCCCCAGTCCTCCAGGATGAGCCAGAGCCCGGAGGCTCCGTTGCGCTCGTTGGTCACCCGCATCCGGGCGCCGTCGATCCCCGCGAAGCTGCCGCCGAAGGCCCAGTCGAGCTTCATCACGACGTACGGGACGAAGGCCAACGTGCCTGCCCATGCGGTGAGTTGAACGGCCGCCGGGGCCTCCGACGGAGCCGGCGCCGGAGCCCGGTGCCCGGCGGGCGGCCGCACGCGCGTGGCACCCACCAGCAGCACGACGCCGACCGCCGACAGCACGTGCAGCACCGCCCCCGGTCCGCTGTCCACGGCCTCCCCGGTCAGCAGCATCAGCACGTCCATCAGCAGCCCCCAGGCCGCTACCGCCGCCGGCCCGGCCAGCCCCCACAGCACCGCCCGCAACCCCGGCCCCGGCCTCCCCCGGGCCGACGCCACCCCGGCCGGCACCGCGACCACCCCCGCCCCGGCGACCGCCCAGCCCGGCCAGACGGCCCCGAACAGCTCCGTCCCGCTCAGCGCGCAGCCCGTCCCGAACCCGGCACAGGCGACACCCCAGCCGACCACACCCCACGCGTTCCTCGTCATGCCCCCACGCTCGCCCGCGCGGCCCCGCCCCGGCCTCCTCCGCCCCGACGAACCCGCTCCCCCCGCCGGGGGATCCCGCGCGCCGGGCCGCGGACGGACGCTTGCGTTGGAGTGCACTCCAACTCCTAGCCTCTGACGCAACGAACGGGACACCCAAGACCTTCGGGGGAGAACCACCATGCGCTACCGCGTCCTCGGCGGCACCGGCATCGAAGTCAGCGCCTACTGCCTCGGCACCATGATGTTCGGCGCGATCGGCAACCCCGACCACGACGACTGCGTCCGGATCATCCACACCGCGCTCGACCGCGGGATCAACTTCGTCGACACCGCCGACATGTACTCGGCCGGCGAGTCCGAGGAGATCGTCGGCAAGGCGCTGGCCGCCCGCGGCGACCGGGACGACATCGTGCTCGCCACCAAGGTGCACTTCCCGATGGGCGAGGGCCGCAACCGGGGCGGCAACTCCCGGCGCTGGATCGTCCGGGAGGTCGAGGAGAGCCTGCGGCGGCTGCGCACCGACCGGATCGACCTCTACCAGGTGCACCGGCCGGACCACACCACCGACGTCGAGGAGACCCTCTCCGCGCTCGGCGACCTCGTCCGGGCCGGCAAGATCCGCGCCTTCGGCTGCTCGACCTTCCCCGCCGAGCAGATCGTCGACGCCCATCACGTCGCCGAGCGCCGCGGCCTGCCGCGCTTTCGCACCGAGCAGCCGCCGTACTCGCTGCTCGCCCGCGGCATCGAGGCGAACGTGCTGCCCACCGTCCAGCAGCTCGGCATGGGCGCGCTGACCTGGGGACCGCTGGCCGGCGGCTTCCTCACCGGGCGCTACCGCAAGGGCCGGGCGATCGACCTCACGCAGGGCCGCGCCGCCCTCCACCCGGGCCGCTTCGACCCGGAACTGCCGCTCACCCAGGCCAAGCTGGACGCCGTCGAGGCCTTCACCGCCCTCGCCGAGGGCCTCGGCCGCACGCTCCCCGAGCTGGCCGTCGCCTTCCCGCTCGCGCACCCGGCCGTCACCTCGGTGATCCTCGGCCCGCGCACGATGGAGCAGCTCGAATCCGCGCTCAAGGGCGCCGACCTCGTCCTCGACGACGCCACCCTCGACCGCATCGACGCGATCGTCCCGCCCGGCACCGACCTCTACCGGGCGGACGGCGTCTGGCAGCCGCCCGCACTCACCACCCCCGCGCTGCGCCGCCGCCCCGCCGCGGACCGCTCCGCGGACTGACGGGCCCCCGCGGGGGAGCCGGTGCCGCCGGCTCCCCCGCCGCCCTCACGGCTCCCGGGGCGCCGCGAAACAGTGCACGACGACGGTCCGTCCGCCGCCCCACTGCTGGTCGGCGCTGCCCAGCCAGGTCCAGCCGAGACGCCGGTAGCAGGCCACCGCCGCCGCATCGGTGGCGAGGACGTCGAGGACCGGGTGCAGTCCGAGCGCCCGCGCGTGGGTCAGCGCGTTCGCCAGCAGGCGCGCCCCGACGCCCCGCCCGCGCGCGGCGGGGGCGACGTACAGCCGGTTCACCACGGCGGTGAGCTCGGGCCGGGCGCCGGTGCGGCGGCTCCACAGCACCGGGGCGGCGTCCCCCGGGGCGCTGCGGGAGAGGGCGACGTGCCCGAGGATGCGGCCGTCCGCCTCGGCCACCCAGGCGGCGAGGAGCCCCTCGGGGGTGAGCCAGGCGGCGGGGCGGTCGGGCCAGTCGGACGGGTAGCCGTCGGTGGCGTGGACGTCGCCCAGCAGCCGGACGCATTCGGCGAGGTCCGGGACGCGGCGCCGGCGGACCGGCACCCCCGCCCCGGTCTGCCGGGCACCGGACGCGACGACGTTGGCGCGTTCTTCAAGGTCAGCCATGCCGGTACGTTACCGGCCGGGCCTCAGCCCCGCAGCAGGTCGACCACCCCCGCCAGGTCCTCCTCACCGCCGCCGAGCGCGAGCCTGCGCTCCATCAACCGGAAGTACGGCGCCAGGAGTTCGTCGCTCACGCCCTGCTCCTCGGCCGTGCCCAGCAGCGTCCGGCGCCCGGCCACCTGCATCGCCAGGTTCGAGACCACGTCCTTGGCGTAGTCGCCGCTCTCCAGCTGGTCCGCCGTCCTGGCGATCGACCCGGTCATCGCCGTCAGCCACCCGGCCAGCAGCTGCGCGAGGTCGCCGGGCGTGACCGCGCCCTCCGCCCTGACCAGCGCGAACGCGTGCGCGACCCCGGCGAACATCCCGTACATCGCGCTGAGCAGCGCCACGTCGTGCAGCGCCGCGTGCCCCGGGTCCGCCCCGACGTACCGCGGGCCGGCCGGCACGGCGAGCACCTCCGCGTGCTCCTCGAACAGCGCGGACGAACCGCTGTAGAACACGTACGGCCCGGCCGCCGGGACGCCGATCATCGGCGGGACGGCCATGATCCCGCCGTCCAGGTAGCGCGCGCCGCGCCCGGCGGCCCACCCGGCGCGGGCCCGGGCCTGGGCGGGGGTGCCGGTGACCAGGTTGACCACGTCCTTCCCGGCGAGGTCCGCGTCGGCCAGCGCCTCCGCCACGGAGGCGTCGTCGAGCAGGCACACGACCACCAGCCGGTTGGCCGCGACGGCCTCCGCGGCACTCGCGGCGACGACCGCGCCCTCGGCGGCGAGCACCCCGGCCCTGGCCGGGCCGCGGTTCCAGACGGTCAGCGGGTGCCCGGCGGCGAGCCAGGCACGGGCCAGGGCGGTGCCCATGGCGCCGAGCCCGAGCAGGGTGCCGGGGGTCTTCTCAACTTCGGTGCTTCCCATGGGAATCAGCCTCTTCGCGGCACCGTTGGCGATCAAGTACGCACGTGGAAGTGGGTGGTTACCCTGAGGTGAGCGACGAGGTCCCGCCCCGGGTCGAGTACACGCTGACCGACGCCGGCACGCGCCTCAACGCGGCACTGACGCCACTCGGCGCGTGGGGACGGGACCACGTCCTCGGCACGAGCCCGCACCCGCACTGAAAGGCCCCGGACGGACCCATGCACCCCTACACCACCGCCACCCTGCACGGCGAACGCCTCGACCTCGTCCCGCTGCGGCCCGAACACGCCGAAGAGATGGCCGCCGCCCTCGCCGATCCGGCCCTGCACGCCTTCACCGGCGGCACCCCGGACGGCGCCGACGCCCTGCGCACCCGCTACGCCCGGCTCGCCGTCGGCTCCCCCGACCCCGCCGAGACCTGGGGCAACTGGGCGCTGCGCCTGCACGCCGACGGCCGCCTCGCGGGCTACGTCCAGGCCACGGTCCGCGGGGACGGCGCCGAGCTCGCCTGGGTGGTCGGTACGCCCTGGCAGGGCCGCGGCCTCGCCGCCGAGGCCGCCCGCACCCTGCTCGCCCACCTCACCGCCGCCGGCATCACCACCGTGACGGCCCACATCCACCCCGACCACCACGCCTCCGCCGCCGTGGCCCGCGCCCTCGGCCTCACCCCGACCGCCGAGCAGCAGGACGGCGAGACCCGCTGGCAGGCACGCGTCGGCCCGGCCGCCTGACCCCACCGCCACCACCTGCCCCACCCTCCCCGGAATGCCGCCCCCACCCGATGGGGTTGGATACAGCCATGGCATCACGTGCACGAGTACGCGCCCCCGAGCTGGTCGGCGCAGGCGGTTGGCTGAACACCGGCGGCAAGGAGCTCACCCTCACCGACTTCCGGGGCAAGATCACCGTCCTGGACTTCTGGACCTTCTGCTGCATCAACTGCCTCCACGTCCTCGACGAACTGCGCGAGCTGGAGGAGAAGCACCGCGACACCGTGGTGATCGTCGGCGTGCACTCGCCCAAGTTCGTGCACGAGGCCGACCACCAGGCCGTCGTCGACGCCGTCGCCCGGTACGAGGTGCACCACCCGGTCCTGGACGACCCGGCGCTCGTCACCTGGAAGCAGTACGCGGTGCGCGCCTGGCCGACGCTCGTGGTGATCGACCCCGAGGGGTACGTCGTCGCCCAGCACGCCGGCGAGGGCCACGCGCACGCGATCGCGCGGCTGGTGGAGGAGCTGGAGGAGGAGCACGCCGCCAAGGGCACGCTCCGCCGCGGCGACGGCCCGTACGTGGCGCCGGAGCCGACCGCCGGGGACCTCAAGTTCCCGGGCAAGGCGGTGCGCCTGGGCGACGGCCACTTCCTGGTCGCCGACTCCGGCCACCACTCGCTGGTCGAGCTGGCCGAGGACGGCGAGACGGTGGTGCGCCGGATCGGCGACGGGCAGCGCGGCCTGGTGGACGGCACCGACCCGCGGTTCAGCGAGCCGCAGGGCCTCGTGCTGCTGCCCGAGGGCCACCCGTACGACTACGACGTGATCGTCGCCGACACCGTCAACCACGCCCTGCGCGGCGTCCGGCTGGCCGACGGCCACGTCACCACGCTGGCCGGCACCGGCCGCCAGTGGTGGCAGGGCTCGGCCACCGAGGGCCCGGCCCGCGAGGTGGACCTCTCCTCGCCGTGGGACGTCGCCTGGTTCGACGGCCGGGTGTGGATCGCCATGGCCGGCGTGCACCAGCTGTGGGCGTACGACCCGGCGGCCGGGACGGTCGCCGTCGCGGCCGGCACGACCAACGAGGGCCTGGTGGACGGGCCCGCCGACGAGGCCTGGTTCGCCCAGCCGTCCGGCCTCGCGGTCTCCGCGGACGGCGAGAAGCTCTGGGTCGCCGACTCCGAGACCTCGGCGCTCCGCTGGGTTTCACGTGAAACCAAGACGGTCGAGACGGCCGTCGGCACCGGCCTGTTCGACTTCGGCCACCGCGACGGCGCCGCCGACCAGGCCCTGTTCCAGCACCCGCTGGGCGTCACCGTCCTGCCGGACGGCTCGGTGGCCGTCGCCGACACCTACAACCACGCGCTGCGCCGCTTCGACCCGGCGACCGGCGAGGTCAGCACGCTGGCCACCGACCTGCGCGAGCCGTCCGGGGCCGTCCTGGTGGACGAGGACATCGTCGTGGTCGAGTCGGCCCGGCACCGGCTGACCAGGCTGCGGCTGCCCGAGGAGGCGGTGCGGGTCGAGTCGGTCGCGCACCGCACCCAGCGCGCGGCCACCGAGGTCGCGCCGGGCCCGTTCCGGCTGGACGTGGTCTTCTCCGCACCGAGCGGCCAGAAGCTGGACGAGCGCTACGGTCCGTCCACCCGGCTACTGGTCAGCTCCACGCCGCCGGAGCTGCTGGTCTCGGGCGCGGGCGCGGACTCCGACCTCTCGCGCGAGCTGGTCCTGTCCGGCGAGGTCGCCGAGGGCGTGCTGCACGTGTCGGCGATGGCCGCCTCCTGCGACGACGACCCGGAGATCGAGTACCCGGCCTGCCACGTGCACCAGCAGGACTGGGGCGTGCCGGTGAAGCTGGTCGCCGACGGCGCCCGCCGCCTGCCGCTGGTGCTCGCGGGCATGGAGTAGCCCGCAGGACGTGCGGAAGGGCCCGACGGGAGTCTCCCGTCGGGCCCTTCCGCACGTCCGGGCGGCTCAGCCCTCCAGGAAGGCCTTGATCGCGCCGGCCAGCAGGTACGGGTCGTCCGCGCCGCACAGCTCGCGCGCCGAGTGCATGGACAGCGCCGCGATGCCGCAGTCGACCGTCCTGATGCCGAGGCGGGCCGCGGTGATCGGGCCGATCGTCGTGCCGCAGGGCATGGCGTTGTTGGAGACGAAGGACTGCCACGGCACGCCGGCCCGCTCGCAGGCCGCCGCGAACACGGCCCGGCCGACGCCGTCGGTCGCGTAGCGGTTGTTGACGTTGACCTTGAGGATCGGGCCGCCGTTCGGCATCGGGTGGTGGCCCGGCTCGTGCCGCTCGGTGTAGTTCGGGTGGATCGCGTGGCCCATGTCCGAGGAGAGGCAGACGGTACCGGCCAGCGCCCGGGCGCGGTCCTCCGGGGAGCCGCCGCGCGCGTAGACGGTGCGGTCCAGGACGTTGCCGAGCAGCGGGCTCTGCGCGCCGGTGTCCGACTCGCTGCCGGTCTCCTCGTGGTCGAAGGCGGCCAGCACCGGGATGTACGGCAGGTCGGCGGCGCCCTCGGCGGTGGCGACGGCGGCGAGCGCCGCGGTGGCCGCGTGCACGGACAGCAGGTTGTCCAGGCGCGGGCCGGCCAGCAGCTCGCGGTCGCGGCCGAGGTAGGAGGCGGGCTGCACGTCGTGCGTCATGAGGTCCCAGCCGACCACGTCGGCCGGCTCCAGGCCGGCCCGCTGGGCGACGTAGGAGATCAGGCCGCCCTCGTCGACCGGGCCGAGGCCCCAGATCGGGGTGAGGTGGCGCTGCTTGTCGAGCTTCATGCCGTCGTTGACCTGGCGGTCCAGGTGGATCGCCAGCTGCGGCACGCGCAGCAGCGGCTCGTCCAGCTGCACCAGGCGCCAGCTGCCGTCCTTCAGGGCCAGCCGGCCGGACAGGCCGAGGTCCCGGTCGAGCCAGGTGTTCAGCGGGACGCCGCCGTAGATCTCCACCGCGACCTGCCGCCAGCCGGCCGAGCCGGTGTCCGGCACCGGCTTGACCCGCAGGTTCGGCGAGTCGGTGTGCGTCCCGACCACGCGGAAGGGCGTCTCGGGCCCGGCGCCCTCGGGCAGGTACCAGGCGATGAGCGCGCCGCCGCGGATGACGTAGCGCCCACCGGCCGCGGCGTCCCACGCGTCCGTCTCGGCGACCTGCCGGAAGCCCGCCTTCTCCAGCCGCTCGGCGGCGCTCGCGACCGCGTGGTACGGGGAAGGCGAGGTTCCGAGGAACGCGATCAGATCATCGGTGTGCGTCCGGTCGAAGAACGCCTGTCGGGCGGCGGGCGACATACTGCTCCTGAGTCGATGGAGGGTCGGAGCCGAATGGGGGTCGGCTTCGCACCCTGAGCATATGCCCGTACACGGACAGGGCACTCGCAACGTCGCAACGGATGCGAAACACAGACACAACCGTGAAGTACCGTCGCCCCCAGCACCTTTCACCCAGTGAACGCCCCTGGTCGCAGACGGTCATCCGCCCGCCGGGGGCCGCGGGCGCCGGCGGTGGCGCGACGGACGGGCCGGGCGGCCGATTCCGGACCGCGGCGGCGTCCGGTCGACGATACTTCGGTGCAGTGAAGTCACCGTGGGGAGGGGCGCGTTGACCGCAACGACGATGACCGCCGGGGGCGCCGACGACGAGGTCGCCGATCCACCGGCCGGGCCGTCCCGGGGTGCCCGGCGCAGGCGGGTGCTGGTGGGGGTGGCGGTGGCGGCGGCGCTGGTGGCGGTCGGCGGGCTGGGGGCCGCGGCGTTCGTGAAGTCGCCGGCCGAGCGCGCGGCCCGGACGGCGCCGCCGCCGGAGAGCCTGCTCACCGCGCCCGTGGTGAGCCAGGTGCTGACGAGGTCGGTGACGGCGCGGGCGGTGGTGTACCCGCCGGCGCAGTACGACGTGGTGCCGTCGGCCGCGTCGCCGGAGATCACCCGGCTGTTCGTGTCGAAGCTCGGGGTCAGGACCGGGGACACCGCGGCGGCGGGTCGGCTGCTCGCGGAGGTGTCCGGGCAGCCGCTGTTCGCGCTGCCGGGGCCGGTGCCCGCGTACCGGGACGTCAGGCCGGGCGCCACCGGCCCGGACGTCGCCGAACTCCAGGACGCGCTGTCGGGGTTGGGGCACCCGATCGGCGACGACGACAAGGGGACGTTCGGCCCGGGGACGGCAGCGGCGGTGACGGCGTTCTACCGCGGGCTCGGCTACCCGGTGCCGACCACCGGCGCCACCACCCAGCAGGCTGTGGACACGGCGCAGAAGGCGGTGGACGCCGACCGCCGGACGGTGGACGGCCTCACCGCGCGGAAACGGGCCGGCGCCACCCGGGCACCCGCCCCGGCCCCGGTCGCCACTCCCGCCACACCCCCGGCACCCGGCCCCGACACCGACATCGACATCGACCAGCAACTGGCCGCCGCCAGGAAGCAGTTGGCCGCCGACCAGGTCGCACTGGAGAAGGCCAGGGCGGTGAACGGCCCGATGGTGCCCGCCGCCCACGTGCTGTTCCTGCCCGTGCTCCCGGCCGCCGTCACCGCCGTCAACGGGTCGGTGGGCTCGCCCGCCGCCGGCACGCTGCTGTCGCTGACCAGCGGCGGCCTGGACGTCACCGGCCAGCTGACACCGGGCCAGGCGGCGGGCGTCAAGCCGGGCATGGCCGCGGAGATCCTCGCCGAGGACACCGGCACCACCGTGTCCGGCACGGTCACCGAGGTCGGCGCCCCGACGACCGCGCCCCCGGCCGGCAGGGTGATCACCCTCGGCGGCGGAGCGGCGGCGCCCGGCGGCGCACCCCCGGGCGGGCCGGGCGCGGCCGGCGGCGCGACGGGCGGCGCCGCCGGGGCACCACCCAACAACGCGGCCGGCACGCCGAGTTACGTCCCCGTCACGATCGCCCCGAGCGGCCCGCTCCCACCCGCCCTGAACGGGAAGAACGTCCGCCTCACGATCCGCCGGGACGCGGCGACCGCTCCCGTCACCGCCGTCCCGGTGGCCGCCGTCTCGACCGACGCCGCCGGACGGACGTCCGTCACCAGGGTCGACGCGGCCGGCAGCCGGACCACCGTCCCCGTGACCACCGGCGTCTCCGCCGACGGCATGGTGGCCGTGACCCCGGCGGACGGCGCCGGACTGCGCCCCGGCGACCGGGTGGTGGTCGGGAAGTGACCCCCGGGCCCCCGGTCATCGCCCTCTCCGGCGTGGGCCGCACCCACCCCGGCCACCCGCCGGTGGTCGCCCTGCGCCCCTGTGACCTGACCGTCCGCCGCGGCGAGTACCTCGCCGTCACCGGCCCGTCCGGCTCCGGCAAGTCCACCCTGCTGCACCTGCTCGGCCTGCTCGACACCCCCACCACCGGCCGCTACGAGCTGGACGGCATCGACACCGGCGGTCTGCGCGACCGGGACCGCTCGACGCTGCGCGGGCGCCGGATCGGCTTCGTCTTCCAGTCCTTCCACCTGCTGGCGCACCGCACCGCGGCGGAGAACGTCGCCCTCGCCCAGGTCTACAACCGCACCCCGCCGCGGGCCCGCCGCGCCGCCGCCCTGGAGGCGCTGCGCCTGGTCGGGCTCGGCCACCGCACGGAGGCGCTGCCCGGCACGATGTCCGGCGGCGAGCGCCAGCGGGTGGCGATCGCCCGCGCCCTGGTGAACCGGCCGAGCCTGCTGCTGTGCGACGAGCCGACCGGGAACCTGGACTCGGCCGGCACGGAGACCGTCCTGGAGCGGTTCGACGCCCTGCACGCCCAGGGCTACACGCTGGTGGTGATCACCCACGACCCGGCCGTCGCCGCGCGGGCCGACCGCCGGGTGGCCATCCGCGACGGCGTGCTGGCCGAGGCCGGGGCGGCGGCCCCGTGAGGCGCCGCCCCGCACTGCCCGGGCCGCCCTCCCGGCTGAGCCCGCGCGACCTCCTCGCCGAGGCGCTCGCCGGCGTCCTGCAGCGCCCCGCCCGCTCGGCGCTGACGATGCTGGGCACGGTGCTGGGCATCGGCGCGTTCGTCGCCGTGCTCGGCCTCACCGCGACGGCCGCCGGCCAGATCGGCGCCCGGTTCAGCCTGACCGCGGCGACCACCGTCACGGTGACCGGCCACCCGCGCACCGACGGCGCCGCCCCCGGCACCAACCCGCCGAGCGACTTCCCGGCGGACACCGACCGGCGCCTCGCCGCGATCGACGGCGTCCGGGCCGGCGGCGTCTGGTGGCCGCTCCCCGGCGCCCCGGCGGTCTCCGCCCGCCCGGACGGCCCGGACGAGGGCGCCGGCCTGTCCGTGTTCGCGGCCACGCCGGGCGCCGTGGCCGCGATGGAGCCGACGCTGACGGCCGGCGTCACCATGGACCCGTTCGTCCAGCGGACGGCGCAGCCGGTGGTGCTGCTGAGCGAGGCCGCGGCGCGGCGCCTCGGGGTGAGCCGGCTGGACGCCCGGCCCGCGGTGTTCATCGACGCCGTCCCGTACACGGTGATCGGCGTCTACGCGGACGTCCGGCGGCAGCCGGGCGCCCTGCTCGGCCTGGTGATCCCCGCCAGTACGGCGCTGGAGCGCTACGGCAACCCGGCCCCGCAGCCGGACCGCGGCGTCCAGGCCCTGGTGGCGACCAGGGTCGGCGCGGCGCCGGTGGTGGCCGCGCAGATCCCGCTCGCCCTGCGGCCGGACGCCCCGCAGGCGTTCACCGTCGTGCCGCCGCCGGACCCGCACGGCCTGCGGGACGGCGTGACCTCCGACCTGACCGGCCTGTTCCTGGGCCTGGCCGGGATCTGCCTGCTGGTCGGCGCGGTCGGCATCGCCAACACGACGCTGGTGGCCGTGCTGGAGCGGACGGAGGAGATCGGGCTGCGCCGCTCGCTGGGCGCCCGCACCGGCCACGTCGCGGCCCAGTTCCTCACCGAGTCGACCGCGCTGGGCACGCTGGGCGGCCTGGTCGGCACGAGCCTCGGCGTGGTGACGGTGGTCGGGGTCGCCGCCGCCCGCGGCTGGACCGCCGTGCTCCAGCCCGCCGCCACCCTGCCGGCCCCGCTGATCGGCACGCTGGTGGGTCTCCTGGCCGGCCTGTACCCGGCGCTCCGGGCGGCCCGCACGGACCCGCTGAAGGCCCTGCGGAGCGGGTGAGCGGGGAATGGCGAAGGGCCCGACCGAGTGGGTCGGGCCCTTCGCCATGAGGGTTTCGCCAGGTGGTTCAGGTAGCGCGAGGGCCTTAGAAGGCCTCCTCCGCCAGGTCCATGATCTCGTTGTCGATGCCCTCGGCGATCAGGCGCTGCGGGGCGACGGTCGGCAGGACGTTCTTGGCGAAGAAGCGGGCCGCCGCGACCTTGCCCTGGTAGAACGGGACGTCCTTCTCCGAGGCGCCGGCCTCCAGCTTGGCCAGGGCCACCGCGGCCTGGCGCAGCAGCAGCCAGCCGACCACGACGTCGCCGGAGACCATCAGCAGGCGGGTGGTGTTGAGGCCCACCTTGTACATGTTCTTGACGTCCTGCTCGACCGAGGAGAGGTCGGCCAGCAGCTTGCCGACGATGCCCTCCAGGTCGCCGGCGGCCTTGGCGAGCAGCTCGCGCTCGGCGGCCAGGGCGTCGCCGCCCTCGGCCGAGGCGAGGAACTTCTGGATCTGCTCGGACAGCGCGGTGAGGGCCTGGCCGCCGTCCTTGACGATCTTGCGGAAGAAGAAGTCCTGGCCCTGGATCGCCGTGGTGCCCTCGTAGAGGGTGTCGATCTTGGCGTCGCGGATGTACTGCTCGATCGGGTACTCCTGCAGGTAGCCGGAGCCACCGAAGGTCTGCAGGGACTGGGCGAGCTGCTCGTAGGACTTCTCCGAGCCGTAGCCCTTGACGATCGGCAGGAGCAGGTCGTTCAGGCGCTCGGCGGCCTCGTCGCGCTCACCGCGCAGCTTGGCGGCCATCATGTCGTCCTGGGTGGACGCGGTGAACAGGACCAGCGCGCGCATGCCCTCGGCGTAGGCCTTCTGGGTCAGCAGCGAGCGGCGCACGTCCGGGTGGTGGGTGATGGTGACGCGCGGGGCGGTCTTGTCCAGGAACTGCGAGATGTCGGCGCCCTGCACGCGCTCCTTGGCGTACTCCAGGGCGTTCAGGTAGCCGGTGGAGAGGGTGGCGATGGCCTTCGTGCCGACCATCATGCGGGCGAACTCGATGATCTTGAACATCTGGCGGATGCCGTCGACCTTCTCGCCGAGCAGCCAGCCCTTGGCCGGGTGCTTGGCACCGAAGGTCATCTCGCAGGTGTTCGAGGCCTTGAGGCCCATCTTGTGCTCGACGTTGGTGGCGTAGACGCCGTTGCGCTCGCCGAGCTCGCCGGTCTCCCAGTCGAAGTCGAACTTCGGGACGATGAACAGACCGAGGCCCTTGGTGCCCGGCTTACCGCCCTCGGGGCGGGCCAGCACCATGTGGATGATGTTCTCGGACATGTCGTGCTCGCCCGAGGTGATGAAGCGCTTGACGCCCTCGATGTGCCAGGAGCCGTCCTCCTGCCGGATCGCCTTCGTGCGGCCGGCGCCCACGTCGGAGCCCGCGTCGGGCTCGGTGAGGACCATGGTGGAGCCCCACAGGCGGTCGGTCATCCGCTTGGCGACCTCCAGCTGCTCCTCGGTGCCCTCCTCGGCGATGACGCCGGCGAAGGCCGGGCCGGAGGAGTACATCCAGATGGCCGGGTTCGAGCCGAGGATCTGCTCGGCGAAGGCCCAGATCAGCGAGTTCGGGGTGACCTGGCCGCCGATGGACTCCGGGATGCCCAGGCGCCACCACTCGGCGTCCATGAAGGTCTGGTAGCTCTTCTTGAACGTGGCCGGGACCGGGGCGGTGTTGGTCTCCGGGTCGAAGACCGGCGGGTTGCGGTCGGCGTCGACGAAGGACGCGGCGAGGTCGTTCTCGGCCAGGCGCGCGATCTCGCTCAGGATGTTCTTCGCGGTCTCGACGTCCATGTCGGCGAACGGTCCGGTGCCGTACACCTGGTCGCGGCCGAACACCTCGAAGAGGTTGAACTCCACGTCCCGCAGGTTGGACTTGTAGTGACCCATGGCCGTTTTCTCCGGTTCGTCGCTTCCGGGTGACCGCCGCGTTCGGGCGTCCCGTACCCACCAGTAGGCATCATGATGCTACCCAGCGGTAACTTGGGCAAGCCCCCGGCGGTGAATCCGCTATGAACGTGGTCACGTCCCACAAGGCGGGACGACGACTCCTTGTCAGGATCGACGCCAGCACGGGCGGGTGCGCTCCCGCTAGCCTGTCCGTGTGTACGGATATGACCAGAACGCATACCCGGGCGACCCCTACCAGCAGCAGGCGGGTCCGCAGCCGGGCATGAACGGCATGCCCGGCGCCGACGCCTACGGCGCGCAGTCCCAGGCGTCCCAGCAGTCGCTCTACCCGGAACCGTCCCCGCCGTCCCTCGCGGACGCCGTCCGGGCCTTCACCACCGGGTCGATGGCCGTCGAGGACTTCCAGGCCATCTTCATCACCTCCAAGGTGCACTGCCCGCGCGGTGAGCGCCCCGGCTTCCTGGCGCTGCACAACACGCCCACGCCGGTGATCCCGATGTTCAGCTCGCTGAAGGAGCTGCGCCGCTACGCCGGCAAGGACTCCAAGCACTTCACCGTGACCGGCGCCGAGGTCCTGGACCTCCTGCCGACCGGCTACGGCTTCGCACTGGACATGGAGGGCGAGCACCGGATGGTCTTCGACGCGAAGGCCGTGGAGCAGATGGTGGACTTCACCATGCGCCGCATGTACGGCTGAGACAGCCTGGAGCGGGACGTCCGAAGCAGGAGCCGAACTCCGCCACACCCACATAGTTCAACTTTCAACTTGCTACTTGTTGAGAATTGAACTACTCTCGTGGACGTAGGCCAGAGGAACCCCCCGAAGGAGGCCGACATGCCCGCCGTGACCGTCGAGAACCCGCTGACCCTCCCGCGCGTCGCCACCCCCGACCCCGCCGCCACCAGTGCACGGCCCGTCCTCACCGTGGTCACCGCGCCCGAGGGCTTCGAGGGCGAGGGCTTCCCGGTGCGCCGCGCCTTCGCCAAGATCAACACCAAGTACCTCGACCCGTTCATCATGATGGACCAGATGGGCGAGGTGGAGTACGCCGCCGGCGAGCCCAAGGGCACGCCCTGGCACCCGCACCGCGGCTTCGAGACCGTCACCTACCTGATCGACGGCGAGTTCATCCACAAGGACTCGCACGGCGGCGGCGGCCACCTCGGCGGCGGCGACACCCAGTGGATGACGGCCGGCTCCGGCATCCTGCACATCGAGACCCCGCCGGAGTCGCTGGTGCTGTCCGGCGGCCTGTTCCACGGCATCCAGCTGTGGGTCAACCTCCCGGCGTCCGACAAGATGACCGCCCCGCGCTACCAGGACATCCACGGCGGCCACGTCAAGCTGCTCTCCACCCCGGACGGCGGCTCGATCCTGCGGCTGATCGCGGGCGAGCTGGACGGGTACCAGGGGCCGGGCGTCACCCACACCCCGATCACCCTGCTGCACGCCACCATCACCCCGGGCGCTCAGATCACCCTGCCGTGGAAGCAGGACTTCAACGCGCTGGCGTACGTCCTGAACGGCGACGGCACGATCGGCGCCGAGCGCCGGCCGATCCGCAGCGGACAGGCCGCGGTGTTCGGCGAGGGCGACACGATCACCATCGCCGCCGACGCCAAGCAGGACTCCCGGCACCCCAACCTGGACGTCATCCTCCTGGGCGGGCAGCCGATCCGGGAGCCGGTCGCCTGGTACGGGCCGTTCGTCATGAACAGCCACCGCGAGCTGGAGCAGGCCATGCGGGACTTCCAGTCCGGCAGCTTCGGCCACCCGGTCGACTGACCGGACCCGCGGACCCGGACGCCTCGGTCGCCTACAGCAACGCGTAGACGGCCGAGGCGTCGTCCTGCGCCTTGCCGCGCGGCCACCGCTCGCACGCGGCGTCCGCCCGCTCGACCTCGCGGACCTGGGCGATCAGCTCCCCCGGTCCCGACTCGGCGAGCAGCCGCAGGGCGTCCGCCCAGCTGCCCAGGCCGAAGCGCTCGGTGTAGCGCGAGGCGCCGTCGGTCAGCGCCGCCAGCGCCCGCAGGCGCTCCAGCCGGACGAAGCCCGTCTCGGCGTGCCCGGCCGCGCGCGGGCTGGCCGCGGCGATCCACGGGCCGTTCCCGGTGTTGCGCGCGGCGCGGACGGCGAGCGCGTACTCCATGTGCAGCGCGGCCCGCTCGGTGGAGCCGGGCACGGTCTGCCAGATCTGCCGGCGCAGTCCCTCGCCGCCGGGGAAGCGCTGGTTGTCCCCGATCACCCGCGGCGGGCCGTCCTTGAACTCCAGCACCAGCAGCGAGTCGCCGAGCACCAGGTACTCCAGCGACTCGCCGTGCCGCCGCGCGGCGACGACCATCGCGGCGGGCGTGTTCGGGTGGGCCAGGTCGCACCGGCCGCCGTGCAGCGCGGCCGTCTCGACGATGGCGTCGGCCAGGCACTCGGCGATCGAGCGGTCCACCCGGTCGGTGAGCCGGGCGAGCAGGTGCACGCCCAGCCGGCGGACGTACCAGGCCGTCCCGTGCCGGCAGCCGGACTCCAGGCCGGCCGGTGAGCTCGCACCGTCCAGCAGTACCAGCGCTTCCGGCGAAGCCGCCGCGAAGTCCTCGCTCTCGCGGCCGGGCCGCCGTGCTTCCCCTGCGAGCTGTAGCTGCATCCCGACAGTGTGGCCGCCTCCCCCGGCCCGCGCCCAGACCCTTGCGCCGGTGTGGCGCGAGCCGGGGCCCTCGGGGTGACCGGCGTCCGGTGGCAGCCGGGGCAATCCGGCCATACCGTCGGATACCGAGTGGACAATTCGGCCAATCAGGGCCGGTCGGGTTTGCGGTCCACCTTCGGGTGGCGGGCCGCACCCGGGACTGACGGTTCCGGCGGCCCCGCCCCCGACGGCTCCCGATCGACGAGGAGCGGGACATGTTCTGGCAGTTCATCGTGGTGCTGGCGGCCGGGCTCGGCTTCCCGACCGCCGCACTGCTCTTCCTGATCGGCGGGCCGCGCTTCCCCGACGAGGAGCGCGGGCCCGAGCGGCCGCGCGGCTGACCGCCCGGCGGGGTCCGGGGCCCCGCCGGCTCAGGGCGTCCAGGCCGGGTCGCGGCCGAGCAGCGCCAGCGCGCGCTCGAACGGCCCGTGGGCGCCGTCCTGCCGGAGGCGCTCGCGGAACGCGCGGTCCGGCCCGCGGCTCTCCGGCCCGGCCGGGACCAGCTCGGACACCGACACCAGCGCCCCGGCCAGCACCGGGTCGGCGTCGACGGCCGCGGCGAGGCCGGACGGCGTGCCGAGGGCGGCCGCGACGTCCCAGCCGTGCACCAGCGTGTCGACGAGCTGGAAGCCCACCGCCAGCTCCAGCGGGAACGGGCCGCCGTCGCGGATCTCGGGCAGCCACAGCTTGCGGTCCGCCGCGGCGGCCTCGGCGAACGCCGCCTTGAGGTCCTCCGCCGTGCGCCGGAAGGCGCCCGCCGGGTCGTCGCCCACCGGGGCGTCGGCCCACAGCGCGAGGTCCGGCCCGGCGCCGCGCGCGGCGGCGGCGAAGCCCTGGTGCTGGCCGACCACGTGTTCCATCAGCCGGCGCAGGTTCCAGTCCCCGCACGGGGTCGCCAGCTCCAGGTGCTCCGGCGTGACGGTGTCGACGACCTCGGCGGCCAGTTCCACCGAGCGGGCGTACAGCGCTGTCAGTTCCATCGGATCGCACTCTCCTGGCCGGCGGCCACGCAGCCGACGGCTTGGTCGATGACGGTGGGTTCGGTGACGATCCTGCGGTGGCCCGGCCCCGGGTGAGCAGCAGGCCGGGGCGGTCGCCGTGGGCGGCCTTGAGCCGGTGGGCGTGGTCCGGGCCGACCGCGGTGTCGCCCTCATCGTGCACGACGGGGATCCGGGCGTCGATCTCTTTCGGACTCTTCCCGGACGGTGAGCGGCGTCGAGGCGCGCTGCCACGGGTTCTCGACTCCGGCGAACGGCTCGCACTCCAGACGATGCGTCAAGTCCCGTTCCACTGCCGCATAAGGCCAGGACCGGCCGACACCACCTAGAGCGGGCGCTTCGCCAACTCCGTTTCCAGGAAGGCAGCGAAGGACAGCAGGGATTCGTCCCGCCCTGCCGCGCCGACGAGTTGGAGGCCCAGCGGCAGCCCGTCCGCCGTCCGTCCGGCGGGCAGGCTCACGGCGGGCAGGCCCAGGTGGCTCCACGGCAGCGACATCGCCCCGTCCCCCGTGCCGTGCAGGCCCTTCGGCGCCCCGCCGGTGGCGGACGGCGCCAGCCAGAGGTCCACCGCGTGCTCGCGCATCGACCCGGCGACCAGCTCGCGCAGGTGCTCGCGCGCCCGCAGCGCGGCCTCGTGGTCCTCCGGCGCGACGGCCTGGCCCTGCCGGATGCTCGCGACCGTCTCCGGGCGGTAGAGGGAGCCGAAGCGGGCGAACCAGTCGGCGTGACTGCGGGCCAGCTCGAAGCGGTTGACCGTCTGCAACTGCCGGACGATCTCCTCGAACCCGATGCCGAAGCCCAGCCGCCGCACCGTCATCCCGGCCGCCTCGAACCGCTCCACCTGCGCGTCGTACGCCCGCAGCGCCTCCGCGTCGGCCCGCTCCAGGTACCGGCGGTCCGGCACGCCGAGCACCGGCGGCCTCCGGACGGCGCCCGCCCCGGCCCGCTCCCAGCCGTCGCAGAGCAGTCCGGCCGCCAGGGCCGCCCCGGCCACGTCCGCGGCGAACACGCCCAGCGTGTCGAAGGACGGCGCGTTCGGGATCACCCCCGCCATCGGGATCCGCCCGTACGTCGGCCGGAAGCCCACCACCCCGCAGTACGCGGCGGGCCGGATCACCGAGCCGACCGTCTGCGTCCCCACGGCGAGCGTCACCAGCCCGGCCGCGACCGCCGCCGCCGAACCGCTGCTCGACCCGCCCGGGGTGTGGTCCGGGTGGTGCGGATTGCGGGTCGGACCCGGCGCGGTGGCCGCGAACTCGGCCGTCGCCGTCTTGCCCGCCACGAGCGCCCCGGCCGCCCGCAGCCGGTCCACGACGACGGCCTGCGGCCCGGCGAGCACGCCCGGCGGCAGGGCGGATCCGGCGTGGGTGGGCAGGCCGTCCACGTGGATGATGTCCTTGATCCCGACCGCCACCCCGTACAGCGGCGGCCGCCCGGCCGGCCCGGGGTACCTGCGGGCCAGCGCGCGGGCCTCCTCGTGCAGCCGGTGGTGGCGCCCCGGCTCGGGGACGAAGGCGTGGATCAGCGGGTCGATCCGCTCGACGCGGGCGCACAGCCGCTCGACGTACTCGGTCAACGGCGGCTCACCGGCGCGCAGTTCGGCGGCCTCGCGGGTCAGCGACCGGGGCCGGACAAGGGGTTCCTCCATGCCGATCACGGTAGCCCGCGCGCCGGGGGCGCTACTGGTGCTCGGCGCCCAGGTACGGCGACTCGCGCAGGAAGTACGCCCCGCAGGTGTGGCAGCAGAGTTCGGGGGTCTTCCCCCAGTCCACCGCGTCCCGGACCGGCGCCCCCGCCTCCAGCTCCCGGCCGCACATCGCGACCTGCTCGGCACCCCGGACCACGTGCCACAGCCGCACCCCGTCCGACGGACCGCCGGCGCCGTACTCGGCTCGCATCTGGTGCATCATGCCCCCATCGTCCGACCCCCCGAACGGCCCGGCAACCGGGCCGGACCCGGGCCGGACCCGGGCCGGACCACGGGCCGCACCGAGCGTCCCTTTATATCGATCGTATTTCGACAGCCCCTGATCGAGATCAGGCCACCACCGGCCGGTATGGTTCGCGGGCGCGACCACCGCCGACGCCCCGCCGTCGCCGCCCCAAGTCGCCTGAAAACGGACACAATTCACCCAAAGCTGGAGCATTGACCGTGCGCTCTTCCCGCCTCCTGGCCGCGTCCACCCTCGTGGCGCTCTCGCTCGGCGCCACGGTTGGCACCGCCACCGCGAGCGCCGTCGGCATCACGCCGGCCCCGACCGCCACCGAGACCTCCACCTCGACGGCCACCCCGGGCACCCCGGCACCGACCGCCCCCACGGGCGCGCCGACCACCAAGCCGACCGGCCTGCCCAACCCGACGCCGACCAACAGCGACCGCTGCAACGGCGGCGTCTACCAGAGCGGGCTCCTCAAGGTCACCGGCACCGGCCTGTACGGCACCACCCTGGTCAAGGGCGGCCCGGCCGCCGAGGTCAGCCTGACCTGGGAGAACAACAGCGGCGTCGACCTGCCGGTCGTTCACAACTCGCTCTACCTCACCGACGAGATGCAGGAGCGCCCGGTCGACTGGAGCCCGGAGTTCTTCACCGTCCAGCTGAAGACCGCCGGCGGCTGGAAGCAGCTGACCGACAAGGACCGCGTCCTGCAGATGCAGGACTTCAAGCTGGCCAAGGGCGAGAAGTTCACCGTCCAGCTGCGGATCACCGCCAACGCCAAGGCCCCGGCCGGCAAGTACGGCGGCAACTACGAGGCCGGCTCGGACGCGTTCGACAACGACAAGGTCCCCACTCCGGCCAACACCAAGCCGAACGCCTGCACCCAGTTCCTCGCCGACTTCGAGGGCAACTTCCAGGTCGCCGAGGCGGGTGCCGCCACCGCCCCGGCCACCGCCGCCCCGGCCGCCACCACCCCGGCCACCGCCGCCTCCGCGTCGCCGTCCGCCCCGGCCGCCGCGGGCCCGCACCTGGCCGAGACCGGTGCCTCGTCCACCACCCTGCCGATCGCCGTCGGCGGTGCCGCGGTGCTCGTCGCGGGCGCCGGCACCCTGTTCTTCCTGCGTCGTCGCAAGGCCGGCACGAACAGCTGACCAAGTCACCGGGGGGCGGGGACAACCGTTCCCGCCCCCCGGTGGTCTTCCCAGCCGGAGTAGCGACACCCGACCCCACCGCTGGAGCCCCGACCATGCGTTCCCCCCGGCTGCCCGCCGCCTGCGCCCTGCTCGTGCTCACCACCGGCACGGTCGCCGCCGGCGCCGCCCCGGCCCTCGCCGACCCGGCCCCCACGACCTCGGCGGGCCCGACCGCCCCGGCCACCGGGGAACCGACCGCGCCCGCCACCACTGCGGCGGCGACGCCCACCGCGACCGGCACGCCCACCACCGCCGCGACCCCGACGGCCACCGGCTCGCCGTGGCCCTACAACTGCCCCGAGGGCCCGATGGCCGCCCCGATGCCGGCCACCGCCGTCGGCCCGGCCGGCGGCGCCGTGGTGACCGGCGGAGCACCCGGCGAGCTCTCGGTGACCTTCGACAACACCAGCAGCGCCACGGTCCGCGAGCTGGCCACGACCTTCACGCTGGCCGGCAAGGACGGCGCGGCCACCGGGCTCGACGTCAAGCTGCGCGCGCCCGGCGGCGACTGGAAGCCGCTCACGGGGACGAACACCGGCACCTACGGGATCGAGCACGGCCAGAAGCTGACCCTCCAGGTGCGGGTGACGGCCGGAGCGGGCGCGGCGCCCGGGGACTACCGCTTCGCGTTCGCGGCCAGGTCCGAGGTGCTGCCGATCGGTTCGGCCCCGGCGAAGAAGTACACCTGCCCCCAGCTGACCGCGAGCACCGGCGGCACCTTCACGGTGACCGACCACGCCCCGGCCGGCGCCTCCGGCACGACCGCCCCGGCCGCCGCACCGAGCCCGGCCCGCACCGCCGACCGGCTCGCCGACACCGGCGGCGGCACCGGCTCCACCCCCATCGCGGTCACCGGCGCCGCCACCATCGCGCTGGGCGCCGCCCTCCTGCTGCTCACCCGCCGGCGCACCACCGCGGTCGAAGAGGACTGATCCGGGGGGGCGACTACGACGCCGCCTGGAGCAGCGCACCGTCCTGCCACTTGAGGATCTTGTCGAAGCTCACGATCGCCCCCCGCAGGGGGTGGTTGCGGAGCTGGACGTGGTCGGTGAGCGCGTGGATGAGGAAGAGGCCCCGGCCGGATTCGGCGGTGAGGTCGGGAAGGGTGTCGAGGTCCACCGGACGCAGCGTCGGGGGCTGGGGGCGACAGGGCAGGACGTGGGTGTCGTAGGGGCGGCCGTCGCGGCGCGGGCGGTGCCCGGTCAGCACCCGGGCGGGGACGGTCGCGCGCCCGCGGCGGGAGCGGCGCGGGGCCGGGTGGGCCTGCGCCTGGGGCGGGGCCGGCGGGCGGCGCCGGGGCAGCGGCGAGGGGGCCGCGGTCGGCGCGGGCAGGCCCGGGCCGGAGTCGGTGACCTCGATCCGCAGGCGGTCGCCGCAGATCGACGCGGTGACCTGGAAGCCCTCGTCGGGCCGCCCGCCGGCGCCGTGCTCGACGGCGTTGGCGCAGGCCTCGCTGAGCGCGACGCCGAGGTCGTCGGCGATCTGCGGGTCGACGCCCGCCGTCGCCATGGCACCGAGCAGGATGCGCCGGGCCAGCGGGACGCTGGCCGGGTCGCGCTTGAGGTGCAGAGTCCACCAGATGTCCACGGGAGGTCCCTCCTGGCTGCGGCTCCACATACAACTAGGTATCTCCGGCCGTTCCGCCGGTGAACCGTGACGGAGGTCCGCGACCGCCCGTTCGGCGGATGGACTGGCGCGGTGGTCTGTGCCGAGCGGCGCACACGCGAGCGCACGCGCCTCGGCCGGACGGGGGATTCGTAGGCATTTCCCACCCTGCCCCCGGTGGCGTGGTAGGCGATGAGATGATGGCCCGGCCATGACTGCCCTCGCCGCCGCCCCGCACCCGGGCGCCCCCGCACCGGACGCGCCGGTGGGGGCCGCCGCCTGGGACCTGCGGCTTGCCAGGGCCGTTCCGTTCGCCCTCGTCTGCACCCTGATCGCGGCCGCCGGGCACGCCCTGACGGGCGGCGGCGACGTCGCCCTGCCCGCCCTCGCGACGGGCTTCGCGGCGGTGCTGGTGCTCGCGGTGGCGTTCGGCGGGCGGGAGCGTTCGCTGGCGGCCATCGCCGGTGCGCTGGGCGCGGGCCAGCTGGGTCTGCACTGCCTCTTCCACGGCTTCGGCGCCCTCTTCGGCGACTCCGGCGCCGGGTCGATGGCCGGGATGCACCACGGCGCTTCCGGCCCGCTGACCCTGCCGCAGGTGGCCGGCCGGCTGATCTGCAACGAGGCGCACCCGGGCACGCTGACCGGGCTGCCGGGCGGTCCGACGGCCGAGCAGCTGGTGTCGTCGGCCGGGCTGGACCCGGCCGCGTTCCCCGCCGTGCCGTGGTGGCAGGGCGGCGTGTTCGGCATGACGCCGGCGATGCTGGCGGGCCACCTGGCCGCGGCCCTGGTGGCCGGCTGGTGGCTGCGGCGCGGCGAGGCGGCGCTGTGGCGGCTGGTGCGGGTGGCCGCGACGGCCGCGCGCGAGCACTGGGCGGCGCCCCTGCGGTCGGCGTTCGCGCTGGTCGCGGCGCTGCTGCGGGGTCTGTTCGGGGCGGCGGGCCCGGCCCGCCGGTTCGGTGTCCGGGGCGGGGAGCACCCGCTGCCCGGGGGTGCCGTGCTGCGGCACAGCGTGGTGCGGCGCGGGCCGCCGGCCGGGGTGTTCGCGTACTGACCGGCCCCCTGGTGCCCCGTTCCTGCCGGGCACCGGGCGTGCGCAGGTCGCCGGGCCGCACCCGCGTTCACGTCGCGGCGGTCCGTGCGCCGTTCCACCCCCACACGTCCCCACGCGCGGACCCCGACCGGGCCTGATCCCGGCGGGCCGGTCCGCCGAGCTCCGAACGGAGACCCCGAACCCATGCGTTCCCTTCCCACCCGCCGCATCGCCGCCGCCCTCACCGTCGCCGCCACCTCCGTCGTGGTGCTGGCCGGACCGGCCTTCGCGCACGTCACCGTGAACCCGGGCTCGGCCGCCCAGGGCGGTTACACGGCCGTCGACTTCCGGGTGCCGAACGAGAGCGACTCGGCGAGCACCGTGAAGCTGGAGGTCAACCTCCCGCTGGACCACCCGCTCGCCTCGGTCCGGACGCTGCCGATGCCGGGCTGGACCGCGACCGTCGAGAAGGCCAAGCTCGACAAGCCGATCAAGGTGCACGGCGCCGACGTCAACGAGGCCGTCTCCAAGATCACCTGGACCGCCGACGCCGGCACCAAGATCGCCCCCGGGCAGTTCCAGGAGTTCCGCGTCTCGCTCGGCCCGCTGCCGTCCGACGCCGACAGCATGGCCTTCAAGGCCCTGCAGACCTACGACAACGGCGACGTCGTCCGCTGGATCGACGAGTCCCAGGCCGGCCAGCCCGAGCCGGCCCACCCCGCGCCCGTCCTGAAGCTCACCAAGGCCGCCGGCGACGACGGCCACGGCGTCTCCGCCACCGCCTCCCCGGCCGCGGGCGGCCACGGGCACGGCGACAGCGCCGACCAGGCCCAGGCCTCGGACGGCGACAAGAAGAGCAGCGACTCCACCGCCCGGGTGCTCGGCGTCGTCGGCATCGTCGTCGGCGTCATCGGGACCGCCGTCGGCGTGATCGGCCTGCGCCGCAAGAGCGGCACCGCCTCCTGACCCCCGCGCCGGCGGGGCCGCTCGTTGAAGCACCGCGTCGGCCTGATCGAACTGGAGGACATCGCGGCCGTACGGGAGTGGTCGGTGGCGTCCGGACTCGCGGACCCGGAGCGGCTGGTCCTG
>NZ_JBHYWI010000041.1:71764-77256 GCF_042751525.1 Kitasatospora sp. NPDC059408 | reverse complement strand
GAGGAAGAGCGGGGCCGAGGCGCCGACGACGGCCAGCGCCAGCACGCACGCCCCCGCCCCGGCCGAGCCGCCGGCGAGCAGCCGGTCCGCGCCGCCGAGGCCCGGCACCAGCGTGGCCGCGGTGACGGCGTAGCCGATCCCGGCCACGCCCAGGGCCGTCCCCGCCACGGCGTCGCCGACCGTGCGGGCGGCGCCGCCGGCCGAGAACAGCAGCAGCACGGCGGCCACCGCGGCCGCGGCGCAGCGCATCCGGTCGGGGCCGGGCAGGAGCAGCAGCGCCACGCCGCCGGCCAGGGCGACCAGCGCGGCGGCCACCGCGAGGTGGTGGGTGAGCTCGGGGCGCCAGGAGTCGCGGCGCTCCAGCATGCCGCTGCGCACGCCGTCGACCAGGTCGTCGAAGTGGACCGGCGGCAGCTCGGCGGTGCGCGGGCGCAGGTACAGCTCCTCGCCGTCGCGCAGCCCGAGGGCGTCCAGGGTCCGTTCGTCGTCGAGGGGTTCGCCGCCGAGGCGCTGGAGCACCCAGCCGGAGTGCTCGGCGCCGGCCTCCTCGGCCTCGGCGCCGGCGTGCGCAAGCACGGCCGGCATGAGGTCGCCGAGGACGACGTCGGACGGCACGGCCAGCTCGAAGGCGGCCTCGGGCGCGCGGAACCTCAGTCTGCACAGGCCGGCCACGGCTCCACCACTCATGCCCCACCACTCTCTCTGGCCCAGCCCGATCCGCGGGTCTCCGCGGGTTTCCGACCGGCAATACGTGCGCCCCGGCGGCGGCGGTTCACCCGGGCGGGGAGAACCCCGATGAACCGGAACGGGGTCGCGGTCCGTGCGACCGGTCGGAGACGTCGACGCACGTGTGAGGAGAGCCCCGTTGAGTCAGGTCGTGGTCGACCGTCCGCCCCGGCGTTCCGGGCCGGAGCTGCCGGAGGGGGACATCCAGCTGCAGGAGCCGCCCGGCCTGCCCGAGCCGCAGAGCGGGCTCGCCACGATGCTCACCATGGCGCCGATGGCGCTGAGTTCGCTCTCGATGGTGTTCATCTTCCTCAACCCGAACGCCGGCGGCGGCCCGCTGACGTACGTCGCGATGGGCATGATGGGCCTGTCCGCCGTCGGCATGCTGGTCACCCAGCTGATCCGCGGCGAGAGTGACCGCAAGCGGCAGCTGCGCGGCGAACGGCGCGACTACCTGCGCTACCTGTCGCAGATCCGCCGCCAGGTGCGCCGCCACACCGTCAAGCAGCAGCAGGCGCTGGCCTGGCGCCACCCCGAGCCCGCCGCGCTGGCCACCATGGTCCGCACCTCGCGGCTGTGGGAGCGCCGGGCGGGCCACCCGGACTTCGGCGACGTACGCATCGCCGTCGGCGCGCAGCGCCTGGCCGTGCGCCTCGCGCCGCTCGCCACCAAGCCCGTCGAGGACCTGGAACCGCTGTGCGCCCACGCGCTGCGGCGGTTCATCCACGCGTACGGCACGCTGCCCGAGCAGCCGATCGCCGTTCACGTCCGCGGTTACGCACACGTCCTGGTGCGAGGGCCGGAGGACGACGGCGAGGCGCCCGGCGGCGATGAGGCGCCCCGCGCCCTCGCCCGGGCGATCGTCGCCCAGCTCGCGTTCTTCCACGCCCCGGACGAACTGCGCATCGGCCTGGTCGCCTCCCCCGAGCGCCGCGCCGACTGGGACTGGCTCAAGTGGCTGCCGCACGCCCTGCACCCCGGGGAGACCGACGGCGCCGGACCGGTCCGCCTCGTCGCCGGCTCGCTGGTCGAGCTGGAACAGCTGCTCGGCACCGAGTTCGCCGGCCGCGGCCCGTGGGAGCCGGACGCGCAGCCCGGCCGCGAGGAGCCGTACACCCTGATCGTCGTCGACGGCGTGCCGCTGCCCTCCGGCGGCCGGGGCGCCCTCGCCGGCTACCGCAACGCCACCGTCCTCGACGTGGCCGGCGCCCTGGAGTGGAAGCACGCCAAGCACCGGCTGCGGCTGCGCACCACCGCGGCCGGCGTACTGGAGCTGGTCGGCATCGACCGCAACCGCAAGGACAGCGTCACCGCGCTCGGCCGCCCCGACGCCCTCGGCCCGGCCGCCGCCCGCCGCTACGCCGCCCAGCTTGCGCCCTACCGGCTCGGCGACGCCACCGACGGTGCCGAGCCGCTCGCCACCGACTTCGACCTCACCGCGCTGCTGGGCATCAAGGACCTGCACCGGCACGACGTCCGCCAGGCCTGGTCCGAACGCCCCAAGGAGCAGCGGCTGCGCGTGCCGCTCGGCCTCGGCTCCGACGGCACCCCGGTGGACCTCGACATCAAGGAGTCCGCGCAGGGCGGCATGGGCCCGCACGGCCTCCTGATCGGCGCCACCGGCTCCGGCAAGTCCGAGCTGCTGCGCACCCTCGTGCTCGCCCTCGCCCTGACGCACTCCTCCGAGACGCTGAACTTCGTGCTCGTCGACTTCAAGGGCGGCGCGACCTTCCTCGGCCTCGACCGGCTGCCGCACACCTCGGCCGTCATCACCAACCTCGCCGACGAGGCCGCACTGGTGGACCGCATGCGCGACGCCCTGCACGGCGAGATGATGCGCCGCCAGGAGCTCCTGCGGTCGGCCGGCAACTACACCTCGCTGCTGGACTACGAGGCCGCACGCGCCTCCGGCGTCCAGCTGGACCCGCTGCCGACGCTGTTCGTCATCGTCGACGAGTTCTCCGAACTCCTCGCCGCACACCGCGACTTCATGGAACTGTTCATCATGATCGGCCGGCTCGGCCGCTCCCTCGGCGTCCACCTGCTGCTCGCCTCGCAGCGCCTCGACGAGGGCCGGATGCACGCCCTCGAATCCCACCTGTCCTACCGGATCGGCCTGCGCACCTTCTCCGCGATGGAGAGCCGCGGCGTGCTCGGCGTCCCCGACGCCTACCACCTGCCCTCCCAGCCCGGCAACGGCATCCTGCGCAGCGACATCTCCACCCTGACCCGCTTCAAGGCCGCCTACGTCTCGGGCCCGTACCGTCGGCAGCGGCCGAGCCCGGCCCGGCAGGCGGCGGTGGCCGGCCAGGTCGTCCCGTACGGCACCGAGTACGTCGCGCCCCGCCACCAACCGGTCGCCGCCGAGCCGGAGCCGGAGGAGGCCACCGAGACGCTGCTGGAGCTCGCCGCCGAGCGCCTCACCGACGCCGGCCCGCCCGCCTACCGGGTCTGGCTGCCGCCGCTCGACGTCCCGCCCACCCTCGACGAACTCCTGCCCCCGCTCGCCCCGCACCCCGACCACGGCCTGACCGTCGACGGCGCGCCCCAGCGCGGCGGCCTCTGCGTGCCCATCGGCCTCGTCGACCGCCCCTTCCAGCAGATGCGCGACCTCCTCACCGCCGACCTCTCCGCCGCCGGCGGCCACGTCGGCATCGCCGGCGGCCCGCAGAGCGGCAAGAGCAACCTCCTACGCACCCTGATCACCGGCCTCGCCCTCACCCACACCCCGCGCGAGGTCCAGTTCTACTGCCTCGACTTCGGCGGCGGCGGCCTCTCCGCCCTGCGCGGCCTCCCGCACGTCGGCGGCGTCACCGGACGCCATGACCCCGAGCGCGTCGGCCGCACGATCGCCGAGATCAACGGCATCATCGCGCGCCGCGAACAGAGCTTCGCCCGGCTCGGCATCGACTCCGCCGCCGCCTTCCGGCGCCGCCGCGCGGCCGGCGACCCCGAACTGGCCGACGACCTCCACGGTGACGTCTTCCTCGTCGTCGACGGCTGGAACACGCTGCGCCAGGAGTTCGGTGAGCTCGTCCAGGTCCTCGGCCTGATCGCCGGACGCGGCCTCAACTACGGCGTCCACCTGGTCATCACCGCGACCCGGTGGGCCGAGGTCACCAGCGCCCTGCGCGACCAGCTCGGCACCAAGTTCGAGCTCCGGCTCGGCGACTCCGTCGACTCCATGATCAACATGCGGGCCGCCGCCACCGTCCCCAAGGTCCCCGGCCGCGGCCTCACCGACGACCAGCTCCACTACCTCACCGCCCTGCCCCGCATCGACGGCACCGGCGACACGGACGACCTCGCCGACGGCGTCGCCGACCTCGTCGAAGCCGTCAACGACCACTGGACCGGCCCCCGCGCCCCCCAGGTCCGCACACTTCCGCTGATGCTGGAGGCCACCGCACTCCCCGCCCCCGAAGGCCGGCTGCGGATCGCCCTCGGCCTGGAGGACCGCGAAGTCTCCCCGCTCTGGCACGACTTCGAGGAATCGCCGCACCTCGTCGTCGTCGGCGACAGCGAGACCGGCAAGACCAACCTGCTGCGCCACCTCGTCAACGGCATCACCACGGCCTACACCCCGGCCGAGGCCCGCATCATGCTGATCGACTTCCGGCGCGGCCTGTTCGACCTCGTCCCCGAGGAGTACCGCCTCGGCTACGCCGTCGCCGTCGACGTCCTCAAGCAGATCGTCCAGGGCGCCGCCCGCGCCATGGAGGGCCGCGTCCCCAGCGAGGACATCACCCCCGCCCGCCTCAAACTCCGCGACTGGTGGACCGGCCCCGAACTCTTCATCCTCGTCGACGACTACGACCTCATCTCGGCCCCGCTCACCGGCCACCCCTTCACCCCGCTCCTCGACCACCTCGCCCAGGGCACCGAACTCGGCCTCCACCTGATCGTCGCCCGCAGCGCCAACGGCATCGCCCGCGCCATGAGCGACCCCCTCCTGCGCCGCCTCCTCGACGTCAACACACCCGCCGTCCTCCTGTCCTGCCCGCCCAGCGAGGGCGTGCTCTTCGGCAACGTCAAACCCCGCCAACTCCCGCCCGGCCGGGCCCTGCACATCACCCGGCGCCGGACGGTGCCGCTCCAGACGGCCCTGGCGCAGGAGGGGGCCGGCGGCGAGGGGGTGGCCTGACGGATGGCACGAGCCGGCGTCCAGAAACTGCCAACGTCTCGCCACGCGACGCATTGTGCAGCGGTCCCGGTGTGCTTCGGCAAGGTGCCGTCGGGCAGCATGGGGCGATGCACCCGGATCAGCCGCTGCCTCGTGAAGTGAAGGTCATCGACACGGCGTCGCTGCTCGGGCTGGAGGCACGGGCGGGTGAACTCGGCCTCAGCCAGAGGCTGGACCCACTCTGGGTGAAGGCGAATGCGGCGTCCGACGGAAGCCACTACCTCTGGCCGGCCCTGTGGAACAGCTTGTCCCACCGCCCGGATGTTCCGCGTCAGCTGCGGTGCGAGCTGTTGATCGCCCTGCGTACGGGAGACCGGGTGATGAGCCTCCTGGACGTACTCCCCGACGACTTCGTGCCGCTGCCGAAGGTGACCTCCCGCGACGAGGGCATGCGGGTCAGTGAACTGCTGGACCGTTCTCCTACGGTCAGGGAATGGCTGCTGCGAGAGGGCGAGGGCCACGCAAACCGGCTGCCGTGACAGGCGGCTCGGGCGGACCGGAGACCCTGATCGCTCGTCGGGGGTTTGGCGGGCGGGGGGCGGGGCACCGCCGGGGTGGGGCAACCCCCCGGGGTCGCGGGGGC
>NZ_JBHYWI010000041.1:62243-71754 GCF_042751525.1 Kitasatospora sp. NPDC059408 | reverse complement strand
GGCTGCTGGGTGTGGGCGCGGCCCACGCAAACGGGCTGCGGTCTCGGGGGGCGGGGGCGGCCCGGTGACCCTTTTCGCTGGTCGTTTGGTTCACCGCCCGGGGCGGTGAACCAACCGGGTGAACCAACCGACGGATGCACGCCGTACAGCTGGGCGGGGCACCGACCGGGGTGGATCCCGACAGCCGATCAGGGAGGACTGCATCGCTGCTCGCCCCGAACCGGCCACCGAGGCCTGACCGAAACATCCCTTCTCCACTGGACCCCGGAGCACGCATGCCGTCCACCCCCGCCCGCCCGTCCCGGCCGAAGGGCCTGCACGTCGCCATGGCCGCCGTGCTGATCACCGCCGTCACCGCGACCGCGGCCAGCGCCCGCCCGCACCGCACCACCCAGCCCCAGCCGCAGCCCTCCGGGGTCGGGGCGAGCGCCACCCCGGGCGCGGCGGCCGGCCTGAACGACCCCCGCCTGAAGGACATCGCCCAGCAGCTGGTCTCCAGCGCCGAGAACTCCTCGCTGAACTGGAAGGCCCAGTTCGCGTACATCGAGGACATCAAGGACGGCCGCGGCTACACGGGCGGCATCATCGGCTTCTGCTCGGGCACGGGAGACATGCTCGACCTCGTGAAGCACTACGAGCAGCTCAAGCCGGGCAACGTCCTGAGCAAGTACCTCCCGGCGCTGCAGAAGGTGAACGGGTCCGCCTCGCACTCGGGCCTGGACCCGGACTTCGTCTCCGACTGGAAGAAGGCCGCCCAGGACCCGGCCTTCCAGCAGGCGCAGCAGGACGAGCGCGACCGCGTCTACTTCAACCCGGCCGTCATGCAGGCGCAGACCGACGGACTGCGCGCGCTCGGCCAGTTCGCCTACTACGACGCGATCGTCATGCACGGCCCCGGCGACGAGCCGGTCAGCTTCGGCGGCATCCGCGCCGCCGCGATGCGCAAGGCCAAGACGCCGGCCCAGGGCGGCGACGAGAAGACCTACCTCGCGGCCTTCCTCGACGCCCGCCGGGCCGCGATGAAGACCGAGGCCGCCCACGACGAGACCGACCGCGTGGACACCGAACAGTCGGTGTTCCTGCGCAACGGCAACCTCGACCTCAACACGCCCCTGGTGTGGAAGGTCTACGGCGAGTCGTTCCACATCGATCACTGACGCACGGAACGTGGAGAGGGGGGGGGGGGGGGCGCCGACCCCCCCCCCCCCCACACGACCCCCACCCATCCCCCCCCGTGTTGTTTTTGTTCTCCGGGTTGTGTGCACACATTAACCTGTGCGTCGGTCAAGTTGCTGTGGGCGGGCTGCTCCCCCCCCCCCCCCTCTCGTTCCCGTCAGCCGATCACCAGGACGCGGCCTCCACCCCGGCCGGTCCAGCCCCGCACACCGGGTCAGAGGTCGTCCGGATCAGCGGCGTCGCGGCCGGTCCGATCATCCGTGTCGCCGCGGGCTCGTCCTGTACCTCGGTGCCGAGCGCATCCAGTCGCAGGACGAGGTTCCGTGGCACGGCCGGCCGCGGGTGCCCCGGCCAGTAGCAGTCCGTCGCCCGGACCTCGCGGCTGCGCCGCCCGCCCGCGGTGGTCACGGGCCCGGGCGTCACCTCGACGTCCGGGCGCCACCCGCGCCCCGGCCACAGGTGTTCCAGGCACAGCTGCCAGGTGTCCGCGTTGACGACGAGGGACTCCCCCACCACGCCGGCCAGCACGAGGGTGCCGTACGGGGTGCGGACCACGGCCCGCTGGTCGAAGTCGGCGTCCTTCCCGACGACCGTGATCCGCCAGGCTCCTTCGACGAACACCCTGCCGTCAGGCCTTGCGGCGGGCGGCGACCTTGCGGCCCGCCACGATGAGACCCGCGCCGGCGGCCAGGGTGGCGGCACCGGCCACGGCGAGGGTCGTGTTGCCGCCGCCACCGGTCTGGGCGAGGGCGGGCGCGGCGCTTGCGGAGGCGGACGGGGTACCGGAGGGCAGGACCGCGGCTGCGGACGGGGTCCCGCTCGGCGTCGGCGTGGCCGTCCGGCTCGGCGTCGGAGCCGGGGTGTGCGTAGCGGGCTGGGTCGGCGTCGCGGTCGGGGTCGCGGGCACAGCCGGCGTCGACGGCACGGTCGGCGTCGGGGTGCCGGACGGGCAGAGCGGCACGTCGACGATCTTCTTGTCGACGTGGGTGTCCGCCAGGGTGTAGCGCCACTGGTCGCCGTGGCCCGAGTAGCTCACCGTGACCTTGGCGGTGCCGTGGCCGTCGATGGTGCCGTGGTACTCCTCGGTGCCGCCGATCAGGCCGAGGGTGTAGTCGCCCGCGGACTTGTAGTCGTTGCCGAGCACGAACTCGACGTGGCCGGCGTCGGGACGGCAGCCGACGGTCAGGGTGGCGTCGCTCGGCTTCCACGCGTAGGCGGGAACGGTGCCGGCCAGCGCCAGGACGGCGACCGCGCCACCGGTGACCGCGGCCGCGCGGCGTACGTGCTTCATCTGTTGTGCTCCTTGGAGGGTTTCACGGGTCACAGAGGGCCGCCCCGCGCGCCCGGCGAAGGGGGAGAGGACGCGGACGCGCGGAGCGGCGAGCCCGGCCGGCCGTCGGCGGCACGTGGCGGCGTACCCCAGGGGACGGCGGCGCACCGGACTCTCCCCACCTTGAACGGCCCGCACCCCTCCCCCGGTTCACCGCCAACAGGAATCCCTCGCGCGAACAACGCCGACCTCGCCGGAGCGAGGTCATGTCAGCGTCGAGCCTCGCCAGTCGAGATCGCTCTCGACAAAGGTTCTGCCCAAGGAGCACAGGCCCGGATCTCCGGTCCCGTTGATGGCGCCGCAGGGTCGAGTGCAGGTTCCAGCCGACCGGTGGGCATGGGTCTCGCTGCACCAGGCGGTCGCCGGCGCGCAGCACGTCGACGAGGACGTCCTCGGACGGATCAGCGAGGACCTCCCGCCGCTGTGGGATCGCGGAGAGCGGGACCAGCGACTGACGCTGCACCGGTTCGCCGAGCCTCCCGCGCTCGAACACCGACGGGACGTCTTCGCCGACGTCTACCGGGCGGTGTGCGGCGTGCTCGGCGACCCGACGCTGTACGGGGGCGGCCCTGGCGGGCCCGACGTTCGGTGGCGTGGCAGCGGCGAGGACACCACGCTACTGCGGCTGCGGGCCGACCGGCGGGAGGTGTGGGTCGAGACCGCTTCGCCCGAAGCCGTCGAGGCGGAGGAACTCGGCACCTTCCGGTGGGGCGGCCCGGGCAGTGACGGGACCAGCGACTTCTCGCGGCTGCCGTACAGCTGGCAGCTACACCTGTACGGGCCCGGCGAGACCGCCGTCTACCTGCCCGGCGGCCGACTGGCCGGCAACCTGGCGCACCTGAGGGAGGCGCTGGAGCTGCAGTTCGCCGCCTGGATCGAGCAGCTGCCCGTCCAGCGGCCCGGGGAAAAGGTCACGTTCACCATCGCCTCGCGCCGGATCAGCGGCGGAATCTCCTTCACGTACGACACCGATAAGGGGTTCCTGCTCCGCGTCGGTCCCCGGCCCGGGGACCCGCAGGTGGTGGCGGCGGCCATGACCGCCGACGGGTGGCAGCCGTCCGGCAAGCGCTGGAAAGCCGAGTTCCCCGCCCCGACCGCGCGGACCGCCACCGACGTCGCCGCGCTCATCATCGCCGAACTGGCCGCCCGCGGCCTCACCGGCGACCACGGCGAGGTGACCGCCCGCCGGGTCTGCCTCGGACCCGCGTGGGGCTTCTTCCTCGCCACGGGGCTGGGGCTGGAGACGAGCTGACGCACCGCTGCCTGGGGCCCGCCCCCGGTCGGCTGGAGCACGGCGGGCAGCGGCAGCGGACCGAACCGGGCCAGGGCCTGATCAACGGCGGTACCCGAACTGTCCCGGCCCGTCGCCACTCCGGCCCCCGCTCCCTAGAAGATCGCCGACGATGGCACCGGGCGGGCGGGCCTGGGCCCCGGGCGCTCGTCCGAGGCGCCTGGCGGAGCAGCGGGGTTCGAAACGCCACGCCGCCCGCCGAATTGGGTAGGTCGGCGCGCGGTGAGTCGCCGGCGGCGACGAGTGCCTGAGGTCGTCGGAGATCTCGCGCCCCTCGAACCGTCCGGGGAGGTCCACCGGCTCCCGACTCCCGAGATGGTCCCGCCGGAACCGTGTCGGACCCTGTTGTTAGCCTGCGCGGATGGGACTGGACATCACCGTGGTCATGGCCGACTGGAACCGGCTGGCCCGGATACCGGCGGACGAGCGCCTGGACGTACTGGACGACACCGTGTTCCCCGTCCCCTGGAGCTATCCGGTCCCGGCCGCCCTCGCCGTCGCCCAGCCCGACGGCTGGGTCTGGCCGCCGGAGTCGGCCTGGTGCGCCCGGTACAGCTTCTACGGGACCACCGGCGCCTACAGCTTTCACTGGCACCTGGCCGCCGCCTGGGCGGACATCAGGGGATCGGCGGCCCCCGACCTGCGGGCGGCGCTCGACCGCTTCCTCGGCGCCCTGGTCCCCGAGCCCCCGGACGACGGCCCCGCACCGGCCGACGGTTTCCCCGACGACCCCTCACCCTGGCGCCCGCACGTACTCCTGCTCTGCACCCCGGACGAGATCCCCGCCCTCGCCCGCGCCTGGGAGACGGCCGCACCACGGCTGGAGGAACTCCGCGCCCCATTCGACGCCGAATGCGCCGGCTATTCCTGCCGGCCCGCCACCTTCGACGACGCCGCCGCACTCCTGCACGAGTGGGGCGAGGTGGTCGCCGGAGCCGACTCCCGCGGCTGGGGCCTCATCGGCCTCAGGTGAGCTCGCCGTTCAACTGCCCTGGCAGCACCGCGTGGCCGCCTCCGGCTTCAGCGGGCTGCGCCATGCCTCCGGCGCCGACCCGGACCTCACCCTCCACCGCACGCCGTGAGACCGGAATCCCGCATCGGCCCACTGACAGTGCGCAATTCGGGCGGGCCGGCTACTCGCCGGCGAGGCCGAGCGCGGTCCGGATGGCGACGGCCTGCGTGTGGCCGCCGTGGCTGCGAACGGCTGCGACGTCCTCCTGCGCGCTCGTGCCGTCGGAGGCGGTCCGCAATGCCGCCAGCGCCGGCAGCATCTGGAGCAGTTCGGCCTTCAGGTCGGCCGCCGGCTGCCGGACCCGGTCGCTCCAGGTGGTTGAATCCAGCGTCGCCACCTCCGCGTTGACGGCGGCCGACAGGCGGTTCGCCCAGGGCCGTGCGCTCGTCGGGTCGGCGTCCAGGTCCATACTGCGGGGCGCGCCGGCGAGCTCGCCCTCCATGCGGTCGGCAGCCTGGAGGTAGCTGATCTGTTCCGTGGTCAGGGTCGTCTCGTCGCGCCGCAGTGAACCCGTCCGCTCGCCCTCGTCGTCGGCGAACCAGCAGACGATCCTGTGCCCCGAGCTCTCCCAGGACTGCTCGTCGGGCAGGTAGTCGTGGACGCGCACGGAACGCGGCAGGGCCCAGGTGTCCATCGCGTAGGCATTCCGCTGCGCCTCGCAGGCCTTGGTCGTCTCGCGCTGGAGCGGGTACGGGCCCGGGTAGAACGGGTCGTCCGCGGTCGCCACGGCGAAGACCTCGCCGGAGTGGCGCTCCGTGCAGGACAGCGGACGCACGCGGGTACGGTCCTTCGCGGTGGCGGCGTCGGGCGTCTCGAAGCAGTCACCGCGCCGGAGGCCGAACTCGCTCACCGTGCCGGAGGGTTCGGCACGGGCGGACCGCACCGGCACCAGGGGGTGTCCGAACGCGCCCAGGGCGGCGGCGACCGCGAAGGACAGTGCCCACAGGGCGGACAGGACGATCCCGGCGACGGCCAGGCCGCGCCCCCGCTGGTTGCGCCGGGGGATGCCGCACAGGGCCGCGATGCCGAAGGCGAGGCCCGCGACCCAGAGGAAGCAGGCCACCCCGAGAATGCCGGCCACCAGCGAGGTGATCGCGTAACCGCTCCACCCACCGGACGGCACACCCACCGCTGCGGCGCCACCGGCCTGATCCGGACGGCCGTCGTTCGGCTGGTCGTCGACAATCGGCAAGGCTGGCTCTCCCCCTGATGGATGCCGCCCGCACGTGGCTGATCATGGTGTGTGGCGGCTGCGTGAATATAGCCGATTGCCTCGTGTGACCCGATTGAGGACCTCCATCAGGGGAAAGCCGAAGTGCGGTGCCGTGGTCGGGGTCGTAGCACTCGGCCTCGGTGGCAGCGGTGTGGTCGCACACGCGCTGCCACTCGGCGCGGACGGCGAACGCGGCCTCGTTCCCGGCGTCGGTGTGCCGGTCGGCGCAGCGTTCTTCGAACCGGGCCTTCTCCAGGGCCTGCCGGATGTTCTCCGGGGTCAGCCCGGCCACCTGACGGCGAACCCGACCGGGGGCGTCGCCGAGCAGCCCGTGTTCCTGGTCGTCATCCTGGTCGTGGTCTGGGCGGGCAGTGGGGCGGGGTCGACAGCGTCTCCGCCTCGCTTGTGCAGCTGCCGGCCGAGGTCCTCGGCGTTCACTGCAGGTACGGTCTCGATCACGCGGCTCGCCCTGCCGCACAGCACCGCCAAACCGCCTTGTCGGTGTCCGCACGATCGACCATGATGCTCCGTCGTGACCTACCTTCTTCTTATCGGCAATCTGCTGGTCATCGCCGTATGCGTGGTGATCCACAGGGTCCACAAGTCCCGGGACTGGCGGCTCAGGGAACTGGCTCCAGCGCAGGTCGACTACGACGCGGCGGCTTACGGGCTCGTCCCGCGCGAGCGGCTCGACCCCCGGCACGCGGGCCCGCCACAGCCGCCGCACCGCCGTAAGGAGGCGCAGGCGATAGCCGACGCCGCCTGGCGCGGCGACTGGAAGCCGGCCGCCGCGTACGTCGAGGCCGCCGGGCAGGACTGGGACGAGCGCTGGTCGCGCCTGTCGCTGCTGGACTCCGTCGCCGACGAGGACGACCGCTGGCTGAAGGCCTGGAGGGCGGCCGACCCGGGCAACTGCGAGGCCGCAACGCTGGAGGCCCACCGGATGGTCCACGCCGCGTGGGCGATCCGCGGCAGCGGATACGCGCCCCAGGTGCCCGACGCGGACATGCGGGCCTTCCGCTCCATGGTGCACTCCGCCCTCAAGGCGGCCCAGAACGCCGCCCAGCTGGACCCGGCCAACCCGGCTCCCTGGGCGGTCATGGTCACCGCGGCACGCGGCTGCCAGTACGTGCCGCATCACTTCGCCGAACTGTGGGTCGGGCTGCACCGGCGGGCACCACATCACTACGAGGCCCACGTGCAAGGCCTGCAGTACTGGAGCGCCAAATGGTTCGGCTCGCACGAGCAGATGCTGGGCTTCGCCAGGCACGCGATGGACACCGCCCCGCCCGGCAGCCTCCTGCCAGCCGTCTACCTGCACGCACTGCGCGAGATGGAGCTGCGCGGGGCGCACAAGGAGCTGCTGTCCGGCAAGGACGCGAAGACCCGGCTGCGGCGGGTCGCGCAGGCCCTGGCAGAGGTGCGGCCGGACGACGAGCGGCTGCCGGCGCTGCGGCACCTGCTCGCGCACTACGCGTTGAAGGCGAAGCAGTTCGACGTCGCCCTGGAGCAGTTCCGGGCGATCGGCCCGTCGTGCGGCAGCTGGCCCTGGACCAGCGTCCCCGACCCGGTGGCGGCCTTCGACGCCGCCCGCGGCACCGCCGTCCTCCGCTCCCGGGCGCAGCCGCTGCCTCCGGATCTGCGGCCGAAGGCAGCACCGCAGCAGGCCTTGTGACGCGGTGCGGCCGCCCCGGTTCGAGGTCGGCATCCCGGTGCCAGGGTTCGCGCTGCGAGCATCTTGGACCGGCGGCACCTCACGGTAAGGTGATCAGCCGTCAGCTCAGCGTCCCCACTGGCCTGTGCATCCGTCCCCGAGCGCGTCTCGCTCGATGTGACCATGCCTGTCCGCGGGGGCCGGCTGCTACAACTTCAAGGGAAAGAACATGCACATGCGGCGTACTCCCGGCCGGCTCGCCGCAGCGGCGATCGCCGCCGCAATCCTCAGCGCCTGCGCAGGCGGCAACCCGCCCGCCCCGGGCAGTGCCGACGCCACGCCCCAGCACTCCGCACCGGGCGCACCACCGGCGGCGGCCTACGACCCGCCGACAGCGTTCGACCTCACCAAGGGTGTCGCACTGCCCGTCGAGGCAACTCGGGGCAAGGTCACCATGGCCGGCTCCATCGCCAAGCCCCTGCCGCTCACCCTGGACGGACCGACCGCCTACATCGCCGCGACGGACAGCCTGCAGGCGGTGGACCTGGCGACCGGCCGCGTCAAGACGATGATCACCGCCCTGCACCAGGCGCTACGGCCGAGCAATCAGCTCATGGACGGCAACCCTGCCGAGGCGCCGGTGATCGCGGAGGTGGCCGGAAAGCGGCAGGCGATGGCCGCCTTCCTGACGAAGGCCGCAGGACAGGGCACCACCGCGGACCGCCTCGTCGTGGAGCTGGCCACCGTGGACACGGCCACCGGCACCGGCAACACCCTGCAGAATCTGACCATCGATCTCCCCGCGGAGACTCTCACGGCCTACCCCACATCACCGTCCGCGACCTTGCTGGCCGTCCAGGGCACAACGGCCGTCATCGCCATCGACGAGACACAGGGCGGTGCCGTTCTCGCGATCGACATCGCCGCCAAGACAGTGCTCTGGAAGCAGACCCGGTTCATCGCCCGGGCGGTGACCGGCCGGCAGGTCACAGGCATCGCCCTCAAGAACGGTGCGGCGCAGCGGGTGGCGGGTTTGAGCCTGGCCGACGGTGGTATCGCCTGGAGCGCCGAGGCCGACAGCTACGGGACCGAGGTGCGGCCCGCCGGCCCCGCCACGCTGGTGGCCTCGGGGCGCGACTACGGCAACGGCAAGCAGTTCACCCGTCTGCTCGACGGGGCGACCGGCCACGAGGTCCTCGCGCTGGGCGGCGCAGGCGCTGACTGCCGGCACGACGGCCGCTCGGTCACGGTCTGCACTGACGACGGTTCCGTTTTCGCCGTGGACGACAACGCGCAGGTGCTCTGGAAGCTCCCGGACGAGGCGAACCACCGCATCGCCCCCACCGTGACCGCTGTCTGGCACGGGCTGGTCTACGGCAGCGCCGGCCACGGACCCGTCATCCTCGACACCCGTACCGGCGCGGACCGCCCTGCCACCCCCGGCATCGCCCCCGCCGCCGTCGACGCCTACGCCTGCCTCGCACTCAAGAATGACGCCAACATCCTGGTCGCCTATCCCGCGGCAGGATGAGCGGCGAGGCCTCCCGTCCTGTCCTGATCCCTCGCTCTGGGCGGCGCGGACTGCGGCGAGGCGGTGGGGCCGACGTGCGCGGCGGCCGTGATGACGACCCGTCGCGCACCGACCGGGCGCAGGCACCGCTCGCCAGCACGGCGCAGCGGGAGTCTTTGCTCGGGACGGCGGCGAGCGGGTCTTGGGCGGTTGGCGGTTGGCCGATAAGGGGCAGAGCTCGCAAACGCGCCTCGCCCCCGCACCCCGAGTGGGCACGGGGGCGACGCAGTGGCCGACCTACGGGTGGCCCGCGATGGCGTCCGCG
>NZ_JBHYWI010000041.1:0-62143 GCF_042751525.1 Kitasatospora sp. NPDC059408 | reverse complement strand
AGGGCCCCTGTGGCGGTAGCCACGTAGCTGGCGGTCACCACAGCGGTCGACACCACGACCACGACAATCCGACGAAGCTTGCTCATACAACCCCCCTCCGGGATGAAGTGGCGGGCTTAAGGGTGGCCCGCGATGGCGTCCGCGAGGGCCCCTGTGGCGGTAGCCACGTAGCTGGCGGTCACCACAGCGGTCGACACCACGACCACGACAATCCGACGAAGCTTGCTCATACAACCCCCTCCGGGATGAAGTGGCGGGCTTAAGGGTGGCCCGCGATGAGGTCCGCAAAGGCTCCTGTGGCGGTAGCCACGTAGCCGGCGGTCACCACAGCGGTCGACACCACGACCACAACGACCTGACGAAGCTTGCTCATACAACCCCCCTCCAACCCGACGGGCCCGGCCCGGAGTTCATGCTCGCTGCACAGGTTCAGGGCCCGCGTGGGCCGGGGTTCCCTGTATACGTCTCACGTTAGGTGGGCGGTTCGGTGGTGGAATGCGCGCTGCGTCTCCGGTTCTGTGCTCTGCGTCTCCTCTGTTGTGGGCTCGGGCTGGGCCTGGCGGCGGTGTTCGCGTGGGGAGAGGCCGTGGGCGGCTTTGAAGGCGCGACTGAAGTCGGAGGGGTTGGGGATGCCGCAGCGGGAGCCGATGGCGTGGGCCGGCAGGTCCAGCAGGGCGGGGTCGGCGAGTTCGCGGTGGGCCTTCCTCAGCCGCTGGCGGCGGATGAACCCGGCCACGGTCTCCCCCTCGGAGTAGCGGGCGAATAGGCGGTGAAGGTGGCTGACGGAGATGTGGTGGGCGGCGGCGACCATGGGCGGGGTCAATCCGGGGTCGTGCAGTCTGGCCTGGATGAACGTCCGGATGGTCTCCACCAGGGCCTGCTGCCGGGCCTCCAGCGGCAGCGTGCGCTCGGCGTCGAGCTCGCCGGCGATCCAGGCCGCCATCAGGTCGACCACGACCGTGCCGAGGCGGGACGCCTCGGCGGGCTGGAGGACGGCGGCCTGGCGGTCCAGGCCGAGGAGGAACTGCGCCAGCAGCGCCCTTGTGCCCCCCGGCCGGACAGCCTGCGGCCGAGCAGGTCACGCAACTGGTGTGGGGGCACCGGCAGCAGCGACACCGGCAGGTCGATCCCCACGCCGGCGACGTCCGGACCACCCGCACCCGGGGCCCGGTCCCCGAACATCCGCACGTCGTGCGGGGTGGAGCTGTCGATGAGGGCGAAGTCACCGACACCGAACGTCTCCGCCTGATCCCGTCCACGCCTGAGCCCGTGGACTCCGGAGGTCAGCAGCGTCAGGTGGTACAACTCCTGGTCCGAACGCCGGATCATCCGCTCCGTACGCCGGAACCGCGCCGAGGGGAACGACGACCCCAACAGGACCACCGGCCCCAGGCCGAAGAGCCGCACCTTCCCCGTGAAGTTGTCCGCGTGAGCGCTCGTCGCCTCGCACTCCCGCGTCCTCGCTAGCGCGTCCCGCCAGCACTCAAAGCCGTCCTCCGCAGACAAACCATCGCCCTGGAGCACACTCTTCTCATATACAGACATCCCGCCCCCCTCCGGACATACCGCCCTCGCCGAACGGGCGAGGCCCTCCCCCGATGCCATCGTCACGCCATCATCTCGGGCTGCTCCAGCCCGGCCAAGAGGGTCATCAGGTCACACCCGCAGGGTGAGAACGGAGTGACCCAACAACGGAGGAGCGGGTGTCAGGGCGGCCCGGGATCCGTGGCGATGTCCACGACTTCGGGGAGGGTGGCCACCACGGTGCATGACATCCGCAGGCGGGACAGGATCCTCTCGGGGCCGGGGTCGGACCCGAGGAGCTCCCTCAGCCCCTCGGCGGCGTGTTCCAGTACCTCCACCACCGGCCCCGGACCGTTCATGATCAGCCAGAACATCGCGGTGAACGTGAAGACGCCGGGCAGCTCGTCGACGACGGGCGTGGGCAGGTCGGGACCCCCGACCGCGCCGAGGGACACATCATGTTCCCGTCCCGGAAAGTGGTGTCCATCGCCAGCACGTGCTGGACAAAGTACTGGTTGGTGGCGAAGTCGGTGACGTTCCCAAAGACGCGGTCATCCCGCAGCCCGCCGACCAGATCGCCAACCGTACGCGCAAGGGCAGCAACGGCGGCCGCCCGCCGTCTTTCGACCGCCAGGCCTACAAGCAGCGCAACATCGGCCCGGGGCCGGCGGTTATGGTGGGCGCTGCCATCCCGAGACGGCCGCCGGCGCCGGGTTTCCGGTAGGTCCGGGTCAGATCAGCAGGTGCCGACCCGGCCGGAGCGGGCGGACCAGACGGCGGTCCACGGACCGTCGCCGTGGGGGCGGTAGACGACCAGGTTCCCGTCGTTCTGCAGGCGCACCCAGTTGGCGCTCGGGTTGCAGCCGAGGGCGGTCCCGGAGGCCCACCGGGCGTTCTTGAAAGTGTCGTAGACGACGAAGTTGCCGTCGTACTGCATGATGACCTTGCCGGGCGAGGTGTTGACGGTTCCGCTGGCCCAGACCGCGTAGCCGCTCTCGTCGTACTGCACGAGGTTGCCGTCCTTCTGGTAGACGAGCCGCTGGTCGCCGTTGCCGGAGACCAGCGTGTCGCCGGGGAGCAGGCAGCTACCCCACTCCATGTGGTCCCAGCCGCGCGGGTTGCGCGAGCAGTTCCACTCGCCGTTGACGTCGGCCGACGCGCTGGTGGCGGTGGTGAGGCCGATGACGCCGGCCAGGGCGGCCGCGGCGCTTGCGAGTGCGACGAGCCGCCTGGGCGTCCTTCGGATGGCCATCATGGTGTTCCTCCTCGCCCCGGAGCGGTCCGACCGCTCCCGGGCCTGGTGTCGTGGCGGCGCGCGGTACCGGTCCCCCGTCCCGCCGATGGGATGGAGTCCCCGTTCGGCGGCTCCGAACCTGACAACGCTCCGTACACGTCGGGCGGTTCAGGCTCGCCGGCTGACGCCGTAGACCCGCCGGTGGGGCAACGCGCTGCCGGCTGACCATCCGTCGGTCCGCGGCCGCGCTCCCCGTCCGCGACTGGCACGATCCGTAGCACTGCCTGGCGCTGGAACTCGGCGACGGCCTGGCCGCATTCGCCACACGGCTCACCCTCACCGCCATCCACGCCGCAGGCCCAACAACCGCCACCGCCCGACCCCTCATCGACCACCTGGCCCAGCGGACGAGCGAGGTCCGCGACGGCTACGCACTACGCGACCTCCTCGCCCATCCAGCTGTTCGCCATCACCTCGACCCCGTAAGGGCAACCGAACTCGAACACGCTCTCGCCAGCTGAGCGCTCGCCTCAGGCGACCTCCCGGCACCCCTCACCGTCAAGCTGAACAACGCGTTCGCGGTCGCCGCCTCAATGATCGACGACTCCTTTCACTGACGATCCCCGGCACTGCATGACTGGGCGGCAGCAGCGAGTTCCCCCAGCGACCAGAACTTGCGCGTCTTACCGCGACTGCCGATCGGCCTGACGCCGGTGCCGGCCCCGAGCGGCGCAGATGCTCGGGCTGTTCACCGGACGTGGCGGCCGGCTGCTTCGACGGCCTCCACGAGGATCGGGCCTTGGCCGCGCTCGCCGAGACCTTCCGGGCGCGTACCGAACCCGGCCCAGGCCGATCCAAGGCCTGCCCCATCTTCCGAAGCATCGGAACCTCCGCCACAGCAAACGGAGCGATCGCGCCGACAAGTAGGGCCTCCGCGCCGGGAAGCGCTTGCCTCCGAACCGAGGCACTGTAGGCGCCGGCCGCCCCACCGACAGCGAGCAGGGCCTCCGCGCTCGGCAACGGCCCCTGATGACGCCGAAGCCAGTCCGCTCCCTGGTGTGCGAGCCGCGCGATCCGCTCGCAGGCCACGATCGAGACATCGCGTAGGAACTCCAGCACCCGACGATCACCGACCAACCGGTCGAGGCACTCGCCGGACCGCTCCGCCAGCGTCGTCCACAAGTGCCGTGCAGCGCCACGGACGGTCTGGATCTCCAGCCACTGCGGAACGTCCCGCACGATCGCAGCGTCCTTACCGGCTTCCCTCAGCGCCGCGCTGACTCCGTCCACAACGGGGGCCGACTCACGGGCCGCAACTCCCGACGCACTTGGCAGCCCCTGCTGCGGCTGCTCCTGCAGGACCGCAATACCTGCGCTCAGCACGGCGCGCAGATCGTCCACGACCTCCGGTCCGCTCGGCACCACCTCGGCCCAGGCCGCGAGTACCGCCTCCAGAGATGCCCGAAGATCGATGCGAGCGAGCTGTCCACGACTGAGGTAGACGGAGTCGTCGAGTTCGGCTCCGAATTCAAGCTGCTCCCCCGACAACACTCCGTCCTCGTACACGCCGGATGCAGGACCGTCGGACAACGACGCGTCCTTCGCCTGGGCCTGGGCCTCTTGCCCGATTGAACGAGATGCCGATACCAGCCCGGCCTGGGCCGCATCCTGCTCGGCGAGGAAGTCCCAGATGTCGCTCGCGTCGTCCATTATGGCGTCCTCACGCGTGACTGTCCGCTCGGTACGAGAATCACGATCGGCCAAGTCCTGACACCTCAAGTCTGGTCGAAGACGATACGCTGTCCTGGCAGATCAGCCGGTTCAGCATGACGTCGGGCGCACCTCCCCGACCAGCGACACGCCCGCTACGCGACAAGGCAGTTGACACATCAGAGGCACATTGCCACTGCCGCTTGCCGGGCCATTCGCACTGCCGAACGACATCCGACAGTAGACGGCCGCCAGAGCGAGTTAGTTGTCATTGTGGCGTTCTACGGGACTATCCGACGCCAAGCGCGAACCAATCGCAGCACGTACTGAACCCGCGCCAACACTTCTGCCGCGTAAAGCAAATGCGTTGATACTCAGATGCCAATCACCCCACCCAGCACGGATAGGAGCAGCGAGGTCACACCGAGTGGTCGAGCACCGGTACGGGCTTCGCCCGTGCCGCGGCCTCGGCGGCCTGGGCCTCCGCGCCCCAGCGGCGGGCGAGGACGGCGCAGACCATCAGCTGCAGCTGGTGGAAGAGCATCAGGGGCAGCACCATCAGGCCGGCGGCCGGGCCGGGGAAGAGAACGGCGGCCATGGGGACGCCGCTGGCCAGGCTCTTCTTCGAGCCGCAGAAGACGATGGCGATCAGAGCGCCCCGGTCGAATCCGAGCCGGCGGCCGGCCAGCAGGGTGATGGTCAGGACCAGCGCCAGCAACACCGACTCGGCCACCAGCAGGGCGGCCAGCCGGGGCAGCGAGAGCGTGTCCCACATCCCGCCGACGACGGCGGCGCCGAAGGCGCTGTAGACGACCAGCAGGATCGAGCCGCGGTCGACCAGGGCGAGGACGGCGCGGTGGCGGGCCGTCCAGGCGGCGATCCAGCGGCGCAGCAACTGGCCGGCGGCGAAGGGCAGGAGGAGTTGTCCGGCGATCTCCAGCACGGTGCCCGGCGAGATGCCGCCCTTGGTGTGCAGTAGCACGGCGGCGAGCAGTGAGGTGAGGAGGATGCCGAAGAGGCTGGAGAAGGTCGCGCTGCAGACCGCAGCGGCGGTGTTGCCGCGGGCGATGGAGGTGAAGGCGATCGAGGACTGCACGGTGGAGGGCAGCAGGGTCAGGAACAGCAGGCCCTGGTAGAGCTGCGGTGACAGGACGGTCGGCACCAGCAGATGGGCGGCCGTCCCGAGCAGGGGGAAGAGGAGGAAGGTCACCGCGAGCACGGTGCCGTGCAGTCGCCACTGCTTGAGCCCGTTCCAGGCCTCACGGGCGGAGAGCCGAGCACCGTAGAGGAAGAACAGCACGGCGACCCCGCCGGTGGCGGCGTCCGAGACGACCGGTGCGGCGTCGCCACGGGCCGGCAGTACGGCGGCGAGGAGCACGGTGCCGAGCAGGGAGGCGATGAACGGGTCGACGCGGAGACGGGCGCGGCGGCGTAGCACTGGCCGGGTGGGAAAGCGGCGGGAGCGGGTTGGGGTGTGCGGGCGGGGCATGGTTCTCCGCGCGGGTGGTTTCGGGTGGGACGGTCTCAGCCTTTCGCTCGTTCGGGTGATTGTGAATCCCGCTGGCTGCACTCACTGTCATCATGGTTCGTGATATCAGCCGATAGAGTGGCTGGATGTTCGATCCGGTGCAGTTGAGGTCCTTCCTCGCGGTGGCCCAGACCGGCGGTTTCACCCGGGCCGCCCAACGGCTGGGGCTGCGGCAGTCGACGGTCAGCCAGCACGTGCGGAGGCTGGAGGAGACCGCCGGCCGGCGCCTCTTCCTGCGCGACACCCACTCGGTGCAGCTCACCGGCGAAGGCGAGGCGATGCTCGGGTTCGCCCGGACGATCCTGGAGGCGCACGAGCAGGCGCTCGGCTACTTCGCGCGGACGCAGGTGCGCGGGCGGGTGCGGTTCGGTGCGTCGGAGGACTTCGTCGACACCGAACTGCCGCAGATCCTGCGGGGCTTCCGGCGGCGCAACCCCCAGGTCGACCTCGAACTCACCGTCGGGCTCAGCGCCGTGCTCTACGAGCAACTGGCCGACGGCCGGCTCGACCTGGTGCTCGGCAAGCGCCCGCCGGGCGGCGACGCCCAGGGCCAACTGGTCTGGCAGGACCGGCTGGTGTGGGTCGCGGCGGAGGACTTCCGGCTGGAGCACCCGGCGGAGCCGCTGCCGCTCATCGTCTACCCGCCACCGAGCTTCACCCGGGCGCGCGCCCTGGAGGCCTGCGAACGCGACGGCCGGCCCTGGCGGATCGCCTGCACCAGCACCAGCCTGTCCGGGGTCCGGGCCGCCGCGCTGGCCGGTCTCGGGGTGGTGCCGCACGCCCGGAGCCTGATCCCGTCGGGCCTGCGGCCGCTGCCCGACCAGCCGGGCCTGCCGGACCTGGGCACGACGGACTTCGCCCTCACCACGGGACGCACCACGGCCCGCGGCCCGGCCCGGGTCCTGGCCCAGGCCGTACTCGCGGACGCGTTCCGGCTGCAACGCGCCCCGGAGCGGGCGCAGCCCTGACCTGGGAGCGAAGCAGCCCGCCTGCGCGCCTACGGCGTCACGAGATCATGAACTCCCCCGTCGACAGCGCACGCTTCACGATCCGCACGTCGCCGATCCAGCCGTGGAAGATCTTGTCGAGCACGCCCGCATACTCGTACCCGCCGAGCATCCACGGCCGCCCGAGGGTGGTCAGGCCGACGGCCGGGGTCGACGGATTGCGGGCCACCTCGCAGCCGTCCACGTACATCCGGTTGAGCCGGCCGTCGTTGACGACCGCGACGTGCCACCAGTGGTCCAGCGGCAGCTGATGGCCCCAACAGGTCGACGCGCCGGTCTGGTCGAGCGGGTAGACGCACCACTGCAGCGCGGGCGCCTCGGACAGGCTGAGCGTGACGACCGGCTCCTGCGGATCCGTCGCGTCCCCGCTCTTGCCCGCCTCGCCGCTCATGCCCCAGCGGCTCAGGATCCCCGACCACGCGTTCTCCCCCGGGGCCCAGTCCGCAGGCAGCTTGAAGAAGGCCTCGATCGTGTAACCGTGCTCGAACGTCTCGCGGTTGACCGGCGCGGTGGGCACGGTCTGGAGGTACGCGCCGATCGGCGGCTTGTTGCGGCTGTCGAACAGCAGGCTGCCGTGCCCGGGCTGGTCCGGGTGGTGGTCGGACGACCACGTGAGTGCGGTGTCGGGCGCGCCCGGGGTGGCCTGGCATACCAGGTCGTTGCCCTGACCGGTCAGGTCCCGGACGGTCTGCAGGACGCCGGTGCCGTCCTTGCCCCCGTTGTCGAAGCGCCAGTAGGCGAGGGTGTCGCGGACGAGCAGCTCGCTCGCGGGGCGAGCCGGACGCGGCGGGACGGGGGCGAAGCCGGCGAAGCGGCGTTCGAAGTCGATCGGGACCGAGAACCGGTCGACGTCGGAGGTCAGTTCGGCCTCCCGGGCGGCCAGGGCGTTGCGCTCCTCCGCGGCCGTCTCCTGGATCCAGGGCGAGAACGTCGACACGTCGATCGTGTTCCGGTCGACGTCGAAGCGGTATGTGCGGATCATCGCGGCGCCGCCGTAGTAGCGGTCCTGGTAATTGGTGATGTGAACGTGCACATCGTTCCCGGCCTTGTTCCGCAGGACGGTGCGGCCGGGCGGCCAGTAGTGCCCGTTCACGGTGAGGAACACCTGGTCGTTGCCGCTGACGAGCTTGTCCCACAGGCGCTTCCCGTAGTCGGACAGGTTCGCCTTGCCGCTCTCGTCCGCGTAGGCCAGCTCGTGGGTGGTGAGGATGACCGGCAGCTTCGGATTCTCGGCGATCATCCTGTTCGCCCAGACGAAGCCCGCGTCCGACAGGCGCCAGTCCAGGGAGAGGACCATCCACTCGCGGCCGGCCGCCCTGAAGACGTGGCAGGTGTTGTACCCGTCGGGGCTGGAGGCCCGGTAGCCGGGCGTGCGGGCGGCCCTCGCCGGGGTGAACGTGTCCAGGTACGGGGTCCTGCCGCGCTGGTCGTCGGTCGAGGACCGGACGTCGTGGTTGCCCGCGAGCACGCCGTAGGCGACGCCGGCGTCGTCGAGCAGCGCGAAGGACTTCGTCACGGCGGCGTACTCGGAGGGCAGCCCGTGCTCGGTCACATCGCCGAGGTGGGCGAGGAAGACGATGTTGTCGTCCCCGCCACCCTCGCGGTTCGTCCCGCCGTCGAGGACGTAGCGGAACGACGTCTCCAGCGGGGCGGGGTGGATCCGGTCCTCGTCGAACAGGTACTGCGTGTCCGGCATGACGACGAAGGTGAACTGCCGGCTGTCCGGGTCGGGCTCCCAACCCTCGGGGCGGGTACGGGGCTTGACGTCGGCCTCGGCGGGGGCGGCGGCACCGAACACCCCGAGCCCCGCCGAGCCGACCCCCGCCCCCAGCAGCCCGGCCCCGCGCAGGAACCGCCGCCGGCTCGCCGCCGCTGCCCCGCCCCCGTCGAGTTCCGCGGTCCGGGGGCAGGCGCACGCGTCGGACGGATGGGAATCGTGCATGATCGCTCCAAGGAGTGGTGTGGCCCCGGACGGTTCACCGGACGTTAGGGACCGAACCTTGTCGCAGGTCATCCACGTGGCCACGCCGCGCTGAACAGCGGCCGAATGCCGCGATCACGACAGCGGCCCCCGTCAAAGGGCGACGATCTGCCAGTCCTGGTTGTCACCTCCGGTGATGGTCCACTGGATGACCTGGGCGCTGTCGGCGGTGGAGGCGTCCTTGACGTCGGCGCACCACCCGTTGCGGACGTTGACGAGCCGGTAGTAGCCGCCGGTCGCGGAGGGGACGAGCTGCCACGACTGGTTGTCGCCGCCGTCGCCGGTCCACTGGTCGAGGCTCGCGCCCTGGACGGAGTTGCCGGGGCTGTCGAGCACCTTGCCGCTCTTGGCGTTGGCCAGCCGGTAGGACCCGTCCGCGTTGGGCAGGAGCTTCCACTGCTGGTCGGCGCCGCCGGTCCAGGGCCGTTGGACGAGGCCGGCGCCGTCGGCGGTGGAGGCGTCACTGACGTCCAGCACCTTGCCGCTGCGGCGGTTGACCAGCTTGAACGTGCCCAGGTCCGCGCCGAAGGGCCGGTCGTAGAGCTCCAGGGTGCGGATGGACGCCCAGACGCCGTCCGGCAGCCCGGTGACGGTGACGCGCACGTACCGTGCGCGGGTGCGGAACTGGGCGACCTGGACCTGGCTGGTGCCGGTCGTCGCGGTGAGGTCGGCCAGCGTGGTCCATCCTGCGTCGTCGGTGGAGCCCTCGATCGTGTACCGGTAGTTGGTCCGGTCCAGCTCCCAGGCGATCCGGGTGCCGGTCAGGGAACGGATCGAGCCCAGGTCGACCTTCAGCCAGTGGCCGGTGCCGCCGTCGTTCGCGCACCAGCGGGTGGAGGTGGCGCCGTCGACGGCCTTGGCCGCGATGTTGCCCTTGGAGCTCTCCTCGCTGTCGGCGGGCTGCACGCTGCGGTCGAGGACAACGCCGACGACGCTGTCCTGGGGGTGGGTGGTGCGGTCGATGCCGGCGACGGCGACCCGGCCGTCGGCGCTGACGGTGTAGCTGAGGTCGCCACCCGAGCGCACGTCGAACACGCGGGTGACCTGCGGGTCGCCGATCGGCGGGGTGGTGAAGGTGGTTCCGCTGTAGCCGGGCAGCAGGTGGACGTAGAAGGTGTCGTCCTTGTACGTGTAGCCGTACTGGCCGTCGACCGGATTCCACGGCCCGCCGCGGGTGCCGTAGACGGACTGACCGCAGGCCGTCATGAAGGTGCCGATCTGCCGCAGCAGGGCGGCCTGGGCGTCGGAGACGGTGCCGTGCCGGTCCGGGCCGACGTTGACCATCACGGTCATGTTCCGCACCCAGCAGTTGACCAGGATGTCCATCGCGGTGCCGTAGCCCATGACGGAGGAGTTGGAGTAGCCCCACGTGCCGATGACGCTGAAGACCTTCTCGACGAGCCTGCCCGTGCGGATCGCCCCGGTCGGGACCCCCGGGCCCTCGTCACTGTCGTAGTCGCCCTTCCAGCCGGAGCGCGAGGTCGCGACGATGTCGGGCTGGTGCTTGCGGACCATGCCCATCAGCCCCAGCGGCCTGCCGTCGGCGTCCGTCTCGCCGTAGGCGGCGTCCACCGGCCACTGGTTGGCGGTGTCGCGGAACCGGCCGGGTTCCCAGAAGAAGGCGCCGGCCGCGTCGGTGCCCTGCTCGGCGATCCAGCCGCCGTCCCACCACAGGTCGTCGATCACGCCGTACCGGGTGACGAGTTCCTTGACCGACTCGTACACCTCGGTCTTCATGATCCGCGCGTTCTCCTTGTGCGCGGGATCGGTGGTGTAGCCCCAAGGGTTCGCTGCGCAGTTGGTACCGCTCACATCGTAGTAACCGGGGTAGCGCCAGTCGATCGGCGAGTAGTAGAGGCCCACCCTCAGGCCGGCCGCCCGCACCGCCGCGACGTAGTCCTTCACGAAGTCACGGCTGAGCGGCGCCTGCCCGGAGTTCCAGCTGTCGGGGTGGTTCAGCGGCCACAGCGCGAAGCCGTCGTGGTGGCGGGTCGTGAGCGTCGTGTACCTCGCCCCGAAGTCCTCGGCCAGTCGGGCCCACGCCGCCGGGTCGTAGGCATCGGCGGTGAACTGCTCGCTCGTCGCGTCGGTGACGTACTTGCGGTAGTCCGCCGGGGTGACCGCGGCGCTGTGCATGTACCACTCGCCCTTCGCCGGGCCCGCGTACACGCCCCAGTGGATGAACATCCCCAGCTTGGCGTCCATCAGCCACTGGATCTTGGAGTCCGGCTGCTGTTCGAGGCCCAGGTCGGTCTGCGGGATCCGCAGGGGAGGCAGCGGCAGCGGGTCGGCCGCCGTCCCGGCGTACGCGGGCGCCGTCACGGCGACCGAGCACACCGTCGCGGCAACCGTCATGGCCGCCATGCCGACGAGGAGCGACCTGCGCGAGATGGGATCCGGCACTGTTGTTCCTCCAGTTCGCGTTTGAACGGTGATGTTGGAGCCCCCGGACGGGCCCGGCTGCCGGCCGGGCCCGGTTGCCAGACGGGCCCGCTGCCGTCAGCCGCCCGTCAGGAAAGGGTCCAGCTCTCGCTGGTGGCGCTCGAACTGCCGCCCGGCTCCTGGTCCACGGCCCCGCCCTGCGTGGTCGAGCCGCCGGTGCCGATGGTCAGGCCGCTGGCGATGCCGACCAGCACGTACTTGCCGCCGGCGAGGTCCAGCGCCCACTGCTGGTTGGTGCCGCCGTTGCAGGTCCACTGCTGCAACTGCACGCCGGTGGCGGTCGAGTAGCCGGGGACGTCCAGGCACAGTCCGCTGTTGGCGCTCGTCAGGGTGTAGACGTTGTCCGCGACCCTGGTGAGCGTCCATTTCTGGTTGGCACCGCCGGTCGACGGCCATTGGATGACCCCGCCTCCGGCGGAGGTGGAGGCGCCGGACACGTCCAGCAGCATCGAACTGGCCGCGTTGGTCAGGGCGTAGGTACCGGCGGAGGGGAGGCCGCTGCCGGCCGACCAGGTGCCCACGGACGTGTCGAGGGACCAAGTGGGGTACTGGCCGAGGTTCAGCGTCGTCCCCCGGATGGTCAGCGGGAGCCAGATCAGCCTGGATCCGCCCAGGTCACCGGTGTCCCAGCGGTCCCCCGCGTAGATGTACGCGGTGCCCGAAGTGCCCTGAACGGTGATGACGTTGGCCGTCTGGCTCCCGTAGGTATTGGTGCCGGGAGCGGCCAGATCCTTCCAGGCCGACCACGGTCCGCTCGGGGACGTCGCGGTGGCGTAGACGTTGTCGTTGAGGTACCAGCCCGACAGGTGCGACCCCAGCAGGTAGTAGGTGCCGCCCACCTTCACCATGGCCGGGGACTCGATGCTGCCGCCGCCCAGGAGCGCGACCGGGCTGTCGACCGAGAGGTAGTCGGCGGAGAGCTTGTCGATCCGCAGGCCGCCGTTGTTGCGGTCCTCGGTCAGCAGGTAGCCCGTGCCGTCGGACTCCTGGAACAGGCCCAGGTCACGGCTGACGTTGCCCAGCGGCCGGAAGCTGCCCCGGTAGACGTACGGGCCGCACGGGGTGCTGCTGGTGGCAACACCGGCCTTCGCCTCGGAGTAGTCGCCGCTGTCGATGTGAACGTACATCACGTACGTGCTGGTCGACGCGTTGTAGATGACCTTCGGCCGCTCGACGACCCGGTTCGGCCCCAGATCTCCACTGCTCTGCTTGGCCAGTGCCACGCCCTGGTAGGTCCAGGTGCCGAGGTCGCCGGAGGTGTAGCAGGGGATGTCCTGGAACGAGGTGTTCGCCGACGTCTCACCGGTCTTGTCCTCGCCGAAGCCGTACCAGGTGCTCCCCACCTTGACGATGCCCAGTCCGTGCAGCTGCAGCGCGTTGCCGTTCTGGTCGGTGCGGGCGCCGCCCAGGGTGAACTGCACCGGGGCCGAGGCCGCCTGGGCCTGTGCGGCCGGCAGCAGGACCGCCGCGAAGGCGCCGAGCAGGGCGAGAAGTCCGGCGAGTGCGGTCCGCCACCGGCCGACCGGCCGGGTGTCGCCTGAAGGACTGCGGAACAAGGGGTCACCTCTCCCAAAGGACATGCGTCGGAAACGTCCATGACATGGGATGGATTAAGGCTCAAAGGTCGGGTGCTTGTCCAGAGTTTCGACAGCTTCTGCCGAGCAGCCGCCCAACAGTGGCGTGATTCATCTGACCTCACGGCAACAGACATGGGATGTCAGGCGATCCCTGACTCGATCCGGGCCGCTCCACCCGCGCCGGGCCCCGAAGACCGTCCACACCGGCGCCACCGTGAAACTTTCACCAGTGGGATCGCACCGATCGGCCGTTTCGCCTGGAAGCCAGGGAGAAGCCCAGCCACTCCTTGACGAGGCCGCGGCCCCTGATGCAGCGTCAACAGTCCGAAACGCTCCGGAAACAAGAGCAAGGGCGACGCCGTGAGCGCGAGCACCGATGTGAGCGCTCACATGCGTGACCTGCTCACCGCCCACCGCTGTCATCCACCCGCGGAGGAAGAGGTTCCATGCTGCGTTCCCGGCACCTGACGACCCGCCTGCTCGCCGTACTCCTGGCGGTCGGCGCCGCACTCGGTGTGAACGTGTCCAACGCGCCCCGGGCCGGCGCCGCCTCGTTGACCCGGATCACGGGCTTCGGCACCAACCCGACCGACCTGCAGATGTACCTGTACGTCCCGAACAGCGCCAAGGCCGACCCGCCGATCCTGCTGGCACTGCACGGTTGCCAGGGCTCGGGCCCCTACCTGTACTCCAGCACCGATTTCGCCGCGCTGGCCGACCGGTACGGGTTCATCGTCATCTACCCCTCGACCAGCCCCGGCGGCAGCTGCTGGGACGTCTCGTCCGACCAGGCGCTGACGCGCAACGGCGGCAGTGACCCGGTCGGGCTGATGTCGATGATCACGTACGTCGAGCAGCGCTACGGCGGGAACCGCAACGCCGTGTACGTCACCGGCGAGTCGTCGGGAGGGATGATGACCAACGTCATGCTCGCGGACTACCCGGACGTGTTCAAGGCCGGCTCGGCGTTCATGGGCGTGCCCTACCACTGCTTCTACACGGGCACCGTGCGCGGCTGGAACGGTCCTTGCGCCGGGGGCCGGGTCTCCATGACCGCGCAGCGGTGGGGCGACCTGGTGCGCGGTGCCGATCCCGGCTACACCGGGCCGCGCCCCCGCGTGCAGCTGTGGCACGGCACCGCCGACCCCATCCTGAACCACAACGATCTCGGTGAAGAGACCAAGCAGTGGACGAACGTCCTCGGGGTGAGGCAGAGCCCGTCGTCGTCCGACACCCCGGCCGCCGACTGGAACCGGGCCCGGTACGCCAACGGCTCCGGCATCACCCAGGTCGAGACGTACAGCATCGCCGGCGCCGGGCACCAACTGCCCATCCAGGGCACGCAGATGGCCGCCTACGCCATCCACTTCATGGGGCTGGACGGCGGCGGCAAGCACCAGCGGACCCTCGGGTAGTCGCTCTCCGGCTGCCCTCCAGATCAAGGAGATCCCGCCCGGTCGCCGATCGGGCGGGATGCGCCGGCGGCGTCTGCGCCATGACCGCCACGGCCCGCGCCGCCGGACGGCTGCTCGTCGAGGCCGCCTGGAACCGCTGGCACCCGCGCACCCGGGACCTCGAAGACCTGATCGCCCGCGGCGCGGTCGGCACCGTCCACACCGTCACCGCCCGGTTCGACGGTCGCGCCCCCGCCCCCGGCAACTACCGCCTCGACGCCGCCCTCGGCGGAGGGGCCCTCTACGACGTCGGCTACTACGCCGTCTCCGCCGCGCTCGCCGCGTTCGGCTGGCGCGCGCCGACGGTCCTGCGGGCCGAACAGGAGCGCTGGGGCCCCGGCTCCGCCGACTCCGTCACCCGGTTCCTGCCGGAGTTCCCCGGCCGGGGAATGGCCGAGGTCGACTGCTCACTCGTCGGCCGCACGGCCGAGACGTTCACCACCACCGGCACGGGCGGCTCGATCACCCTCACCCCACCGGCGTTCTGCGCCGGCTCCGCCCCCAGCACGCTCACCACCACCGGCGGAGACCTCCGCGACTACCCGGCCCAGGATCCCTACCGCCTCATGGTCGAGTCGGTCGACTCCGCCGTGCAGGGCGACACCGCGGCCCGCCTCGTCCCGGTCGCGCAGTCGCTCCTCATCGCGACCACCCTGGACGCCGTCCGCGGTCACCTGGCGCGAGTCGACAGTTGACGGTCGACTCGACGACTCTGCCGGTGCGGTCCCGGTCGACACGGGGTCCGAGCTGGTGCGCAGCGGTCCCGAGGTGTCTGATTCGATGGGGCCGTCGATCGTCACCACCGCCCGAATGGGAGCAAGACCCTGAGTACGTCGTTCGCCGAGGCATTGTCCGTCGGCCTGCTGGTCCTGGTCCTGGTCTGCGCGGTGGTGCGGCCCTGGGGGTGGCCGGAGGCGGTGGTCGCCGTGCCGGCGGCGGGGCTGGTGGTCGCCGTCGGCGCGATCTCGCCGTCGGACGCCCTGGCCGAGGTGCAGCGGCTCGGGCCGGTGGTCGGCTTCCTGGCGGCCGTGCTCGTGCTGGCCCAGCTCTGCGACGACGAGGGCCTGTTCCACGCCTGCGGGGCCTGGATGGCCCGCACCGCCGCCGGGCGGCCGCGCCGGCTGCTGGCGCAGGTGTTCGTGGTCGCCTCGGTGATCACGGCCGTGCTCAGCCTGGACGCCACCGTGGTGCTGCTCACCCCGGTGGTGTTCGCCACCGCGGCGCGGCTCGGCGCCCGGCCCAAGCCGCACGTCTACGCCTGCACGCACCTGTCGAACACCGCCTCGCTCCTGCTGCCGGTGTCCAACCTGACCAACCTGCTGGCCTTCGCCGCCAGCGGGCTGAGCTTCACCCGCTTCGCCGCCCTGATGACGCTGCCGTGGCTGGCGGCCATCGCCGTCGAGTACGCGGTGCTGCGCCGGTTCTTCGCCGCCGACCTGGACGCGGGCGCCCCGGCCCCGGCCGACCTCGCGCCGCCGGAGATGCCGCTGTTCGCCCTCCTCACCGTCGTCGGCACGCTGAGCGGGTTCATCCTCACCTCCGTACTCGGGCTCGACCCGGCGTGGGCGGCCCTGGCCGGTGCCCTCGTGCTCGCCGTCCGCGCGCTGGTCCGGCGGCGCACCACCCCGGTCGCGGTCGTGCGCTCGGCCGCGGTGCCGTTCCTGGCCTTCGTGCTGGCGCTCGGCGTCGTGGTGCGGGCCGTGGTCGACAACGGGCTCGCCTCCGCGCTCGGGCACCTCGTCCCGCAGGGCACCGCGCTGCCCGCACTGCTCGGCACCGCGGCGCTGGCGGCGGTCCTGGCGAACGTCATCAACAACCTGCCCGCCACCCTCGTCCTGTTGCCGCTGGCGGCCCCGGCAGGGCCCGGCGCGGTGCTGGCCGTGCTGCTCGGGGTGAACATCGGCCCCAACCTCACCTACGCCGGGTCCCTCGCCACGCTGCTGTGGCGGCGCATCGTCCGCGAGCACGACACCGACATCGGCCTGGGCGAGTTCACCCGGCTCGGGCTGCTCGTCGTGCCCGCTGCGCTGCTGCTGGCCGTGGTGGCACTGTGGGGGTCGTTGCAGACCATCGGAGGTTGACACCGTGACCGTCGTCGTCTGGATCACCGAAGGCACCTGGCCCGCCTGCGTCGACGCCGCGCGGACGCACGCGCCGCGGGACGCCGGGATCGTCCTGCTCCACGTCAGCGGCCGGGAGGTGCCCGGCGCCGCGCACGGCGCCTTCGCCGGGCTGCTCGGGCGCGGGCACCCCGAGCGTGATCCCGGCACCCGGGTGGAGGGTCTGGCAGCCGCCTCGGGGCGGCAGCTCCTCGATGCGGCGGCCGAGCGGCTGGGACGGCCCTGCACCCCGGTGGAGCGCAGCGGCCGCACCGAGCGCGAGGTCGTCGCCGCGGCGGAGGGGGCCGAGCTGCTCGTCCTCGCCCGGGACGGCGACCGCACGCGCCTCGGACCCCACAGCCTCGGGCCCGCCACCCGCTTCGTCGTCGACCACGCCCCCTGTCCCGTCCTGCTGGTCTGGCCGGAGCCGGCCCCGAGCGCCGACACCCTCCCTCCCCCGCCCCACCACTAACCCTGGCTGCCCGCCGGGCCGGAGAAGGCGAGCCGGCACCGGCCGCCGGCCGGGAGGTGGAGCCGGAAGCGCCGGGGGTCTCCGGGAACCGGGACGAGTGCGGCGTCGCGGCCGTCCTGATCGGTCGCCACCGGACGGCCCGTCCGCTCGGGCAGGTACAGGTCGACCGTCGCGTCCCGGACGGCGTGCAGCTCGGCGCCGGTCAGCGCGCCCCGGCGCCAGCTCAGGCCGACCGTGATGCCGCCCCGCGCGCACAGGCCGTGGACGTCGCCGTCCGGCCAGGACGGCGGCAGGGCGGGCAGCAGCCGCACGATGCCGTTGTGGCTCTGCAGGAGCGTCTCGGCGATGGCGGCGGTGATGCCGAAGTTGCCGTCGATCTGGAACAGCTGCGGCGGGTGCAGGTCGAAGAGGTTGGCCGCGACGGAGGTCGCGAGCAGGCGGTCGACGGCGTGGCCGGCCAGGGGGCCGTCGCCGAGGCGGGCGGCCAGCGCGGCCACCCAGGCGAGGCTCCAGCCGGTGCCGCCTCCGCCGTGTTCCAGCCGGCGGTCCAGGGCGCGGCGCGTCGCGTCCACCAGGGAGGCGTCGGCGAGCGGGTCGACGGCACTGCCCGGGTAGAGGCCGTACAGGTGGGAGAGGTGCCGGTGCCCCGGGTCCTCGTCGGGGAGGTCGTCCCGCCATTCCAGGAGGCGGCCGTCGGCGGCGACGGACGGGGGCCGCAGGCGGGCGCGGGTCCGGGCCAGTTCCTCCGCCAGGTCGTGGTCGACGCCGAGTTCGCGGGCGGCGGCGACGGTGTTGTCGAGCAGTTCGGCGGCGAGCCAGTGGTCCATCGTGGAGCCGGCGGAGACGGCGGCCAGGGTGCCGTCAGGGAGCCGGAAGCTGTGCTCGGGCGACGTGGACGGGCTGGTCACCAGCGTGCCGTCCGCGTCCTCGACGAGGAGGTGGGTGAGGAAGCGCGCGGCCTCCCGCATGACGGGGTAGGCGCGGTCGGCGAGGAAGGCGCGGTCCCCGTGGAAGAGGTGGTGGTCCCACAGGTGGGCGGCCAGCCACGGCCCGGCCATGGGCCAGTGGAACCACATCGGCTCCCCCAGCACGGGGTTGGTGGCGCGCCAGATGTCGACGTTGTGGTGGCAGCACCAGCCCGGCGCGTCGTAGTACGCCCGCGCGGTGGAACGCCCGGACTCGGCGAGGTCCGTGACGAGGTCGAACAGCGGCTCGTGGCACTCGGACAGACCCGTCGTCTCGGCGGGCCAGTAATTCATCTGGAGGTTGATGTTCGACGTCCAGTCGCAGTTCCACGGCGGCGTGACGAAGGTGTTCCAGATGCCCTGGAGGTTGGCGGGCTGGGTCCCGGGCCGGGAGGAGGCGATGAGCAGGTAGCGGCCGTAGGCGAACAACTGGGCGGCGAGGCCCGGGTCGGCGGTGCCCGCGTTGGCGGCGGCGAGGCGCTCGTCGGTCGGCAGCTCCGCCGCCGGCCCCGTGCCGGGGAGCCGGAGGGAGGCCGCGGCGAAGAGCCTCCGGTGGTCGGCCACGTGGGCAGCGCGCAGCGTGTGGAAGTCCTGTCCCCCGGCGTCGTCGAGCCAGTTGCGGGCCTCGGCGAGCGCCGCCTCGGGCCCGTCGGGCCGCTGCCGCCAGTCGTGGTACCCGGTGCCGACGGAGACCAGGAGCACGGCCTCGTCGGCACCGGTGACCTCGATCCCGCCGTCCGCGGTGCGGGCGGTTCCGTTCACCGTCCGCACGCGTATCTCGGCGGCGAAGCCCGTGCCCTCGTCGTCCCGGTAGACGGTGTCCGTGCCGCCGAGCCAGCTCGCGACGCTCGCCGGGGCGCGCCCGTGGACCGACAGGGCCGCCGCATCGGCGGAGGTGGCCGTGGCCGGGTGGGGCGTCGTCAGGCTCGTACGGAAGGTCAGGGCGCCGGGGGCGTCCGCGCTGAGGCGGACGGCCAGGACGCCCGCCGGGGCGGAGACGAAGCTCTCCCGCCGGTACCGGACTCCTCCTGCCGTGAACGACACGGTGTGCACGGCCTCGTCGAGGTCCAGGGCGCGCCGGTAGTCGGCCGCGTCGTCCTCGCCGTCCTCGCCGTCCTCGCCGTCCTCGCCGAGCGACGGGAAGGTCAGCAGGAGGGTGCCCAGCGGCTGGTAGGCCTCGGTGTCGGGGCCCTGGAAGTGGGCGGTGGCGATCGCGTGGGCGCCGGCGTGGTCGCGGTCGCGCACCGCCTCCCGCAGGGCGGGCAGGTGGTCGGCGGCGCCGGCCCGGTCGCGGGGGCCGGGGCCGCCGGACCACAGGGTGTCCGCGTTGAGCTCGATCCGCTCGGTGCGCACGCCTCCGTAGATCATGGCGCCGAGGCGGCCGTTGCCGAGCGGCAGTGCTTCCAGGAGGCCGTCGGCGGGGCGCCGGTACCAGAGCGAGTCCGTGGCGGGGTGCTGCGTGTCCGTGGGCGCGGTGTCCATCGGCGCGGCGTCCTTCCGGTCGTGGGCGGGGCGGGGGCCGTCGTCCGGGTGGACGGGGCGGAAGAAGGTGTTCAGGGGACGGTAGCGACGGCTCTGCGGCGGCCGGTTTCCGGACGGGCCGGTGGGCATCTCAGGGCTCCTCGGTGACGGGCGGCCGCTCGTGGTTGAGCCGGCCGGAGGCGAAGCCGTCGATCACGACCGGCGCCGCACCGAAGCCGGCGGCGGCCAGCACGTCGGCCAGGGAGGTCAACCGCGCTGCAGCGGGGACCACTTCGGCGTCGAGTTCGACCCGGACGGTGTCGCCGAGGTCGCGCACGCGCAGTTGCCCGGACCGCAGTCCGGCGCCGGCGAGCGCCTCGCGCACCGCCCGTTCGGCGCGGTCGACGCGGGCCAGGCGGTGGCCGGTGACGGGGATGCCGTAGCGGATGCGGCTGGCCAGGCAGGGGGTGGCCGGCTTGTCCCAGGTCGGGAGGGACCACAGGCGGCTGACGGCGCGTACGTCCGCCTTGCCGAGGCCGGCGTCCAGCAGGGGCGTGCGGATCCCGCGCTCCCGCCCTGCTCGGATGCCGGGCCGGAAGGGGTCGGCCGCGTCGTCGGCGTTGGTGCCGGTGGCGACCTGGTCGAAGCCGTGCTCGCTCGCCACGGCGGCGATGACGTCGAGCACCTCGGACTTGCAGAAGTAGCAGCGGTCCTGCCCGTTGGCGCGGTAGCCGGGGCGGTTCAGCTCCTCGGTTCGGGGGGACAGGTGTGTCACGCCGAGGGTGTCGGCCAGCGTTCGGGCCGCGGCGAGCTCGCCGGAGGCGAGGCTCTCCGAGACGGCCGTCACGGCGAGCACGCCGCCCCGCCCCAGCGCGCGGGCGGCGGCCGCGAGGACGAGGGCGGAGTCGACGCCGCCGGAGTACGCGACGGCGACGGGCCCCGCTTCGCGCACCGCCGACAGCAGCGCGGCGGCCTTCTCCTCGACGGCGTCACCGCCCCTGGATTCACTGGTCACGGCGTTCCGTCCTCCTGCGTCCATCGATCCGGGTGGTCCTGCTCGGCCAGCCGCCGCGCCCGGTCGGCGACGGTGCGCAGCGGGAGGCCGGTTCGCCGCGCGGCGGCCGCGGCGTCGTCGTACTCCGCCTTGGCCCCGTACGGGCCCTGTTTGACCCGGACGGGCATGCCGTCGACCTCGACGGTGCCGGTCCGCCGGGGGGCCGCGACGCGGGTCTGGACGGTCTGGCGGACGCCGAGCGTTCCCGTCTCGGCGAGCACCAGCTCCCGGAGGTGCGGGGCGCTCTCGGGCCGGGCGAGGACGTGGAGCACGTGCGCCGGGCGGCCCTTCTTCATCACGGCCGTCGTCGTCCACGCGTCGAGCGCGCCCCCGGCCAGGGCCCGCGCGATGGTGTGGGCGAGGGTCTCGCCCGTGACGTCGTCGAGGTTGGTCTCCAGGGTCACCACGGTCTCGACCGCCTCGGCGGCGGCGCCGCCCGCCCCGACCGCGCCCGCCGGTTCCGCGCCGGACGGTGGCAGCGGGCGGCCCAGCGTGACGGCGACGACGTTCGGCCGGTCGGCGAGGACACGGGTGCCGGCGCCGTAGCCGGTCGCCACCGGTGTCATCGTGGGCGGCGGGCCGTAGCGGGCGCCGGCGGCGCGGAGCAGGGCGGCCCCGGTCGGTGTGACGGTCTCCCCGCGCAGGTCGGTGCCGGTCACCGCCGCGCCGGACAGCAGCTCCAGCGTGGCGGGGGCGGGGCAGGGCAGCAGTCCGTGCGCCGCGTGGACGCTGCCGACGCCGAGCGGGAGCGGCGCGCAGACCACCTCCGTCACGCCCAGGGCGTGGAGGGCCGCGGCGACGCCGACGATGTCCACGAGGGCGTCGTGGCCGCCGAGTTCGTGCAGGTGGACCTCGCCGGGATCGGTGCCGTGCAGGCGGCCCTCGGCGTGGGCGATCGCGGCGAGTGCCGCGGTGGCGAGCGCGGCCACCGGCTCGGGCCGCGCGGCGGCGGTCAGCACCAGCAGTTCGGCGGCGCGCCGCTCGGTGGCGGTGTCCGTCACCCGCACCCGGGCGCTGGTGGCGGTGAGCCCGTGCACGGTCACCCGGTCGGCGTGGAGCTCCCAGCCCGTGAGGCCGGTGGCGGCGACCGAGGCCCGCACCTGCTCCAGCGGTGCCCCGGCGTCGAGCAGGGCGCCGAGGAGCATGTCGCCGGCGAGGCCGGTGAACGGGTTGATCCAGCAGATCATGCGCGCCTGCTCCCCGCCCAGGCGAGCCGGTGCGCGGCCATCGCCGCGCCGAAGCCCGAGTCGATGTTGACCACGGTGATGCCGGCGGCGCAGGAGGCGTGCATGGCCAGCAGGGCCGTGACACCGGCGAGGGACGCGCCGTAGCCCGTCGAGACGGGCACGGCGATCACCGGGCAGCCGACGAGGCCGCCCACGACGCTGGCGAGGGCGCCCTCCATGCCGGCCACCACGACGACCGCGTCGCTCGCCCGTAGCTGCTCCTGGACGCGGAGCACGCGCTGGAGGCCCGCGACGCCCACGTCCTGCACGGTGGTGACGGCCAGTCCGACGGCTTCGGCCACGGCGGCGGCCTCCGCGGCCACCGGCCAGTCGGAGGTCCCGGCGGAGACGACGGTCAGCGCGAAGCCGTTCGTCCCGGCCGGGCGCCAGACCAGCAGGCCGGCCGTGGCGTCGTACGAACCCGCGGGCAGGTGGTCGAGGACCTCCCCGGCGGTCCCGGGGTCCACCCGGGTGACGAGGACCGGGCCGGAGTTGTCGCGCAGCAGTTCGGCGACGATCGCGCGGATCTGGCCGGGCGTCTTGCCGGGCCCGTAGACGACCTCGGGCAGTCCCTGGCGCTGTTCGCGGCCGATGTCCACCTGGGCGAAGCCGAGGTCGTGGACGCGGGTGGGGTGCATGCGGCTCTGCTCCTCGGGGGGGCTGTGGTCAGGAAGAGTGCCGACGGGCGAGCTCGGCGCCGGTCTCCCGGAGCAGGCGTCGCGTCTCGGCCATCGCGGTCGCGGGGCTGCCGGCCCGGTCGGTGAGGGAGTGGGCCGACGTGATGCCGTGGGCGGCGAGCTCGGCGGGCGACACCTCCACGCGTCCGGCGACGGCGGTGACCGGGACGCCGGCCCGGCGGGCCCGGTCGGCCACGCCGATCGGCGCCTTGCCGCGCAGGCTCTGCGCGTCGAGGCAGCCCTCGCCCACCACGACGAGGCTCGCCGAGGCCAGCGCGGCGTCCAGGCCGAGCTCGGACAGCAGCACGTCGACGCCCGGGCGCCGGCTCGCGCCGAGGACCAGCGCCGCGAACCCGGCGCCGCCGGCCGCCCCGGCTCCCGGCCGGTCGGACGAGTCCGTTCCCAGTCGCGCCGCGACGAGTCGTGCGAAGCGGGCGAGCCCGGCTTCGAGTACCGCGACCTGGCCCGGATCGGCGCCCTTCTGCGGGGCGAAGACGGCGGCCGCGCCGTCGGCGCCGAGCAGCGGGTTGTCGACGTCGGAGGCCAGGACGAGCCGGACGCCGCGGAGGCGGGGGTCCAGGCCGGAGAGGTCGACCCGGTCCGCGTGGGCCAGGGCCGCGCCGCCGGGCGGGAGTTCGGCGCCGCGGGCGTCGACGACGCGCGCGCCCAGGGCCTGGAGCAGACCTGCGCCGCCGTCGGTGGTGGCGCTGCCGCCCACGGCGAGGACGATCTCCCGGCAGCCCAGGTCCAGTGCGGCGCGCAGCAGTTCGCCCGTGCCGTAGGTGGACGCGGTCAGCGGCGCGTGCCCGTCCTCGGGCAGCAGGTGCAGGCCGGAGGCCTGGGCCAGTTCGACGACCGCCCGGTCGCCGCGGACGGCCAGGTGGGCGTCGACCGGCTCGCCCGTCGGGCCGCTCACCCGGACCGCCACCGCGTCGAAGCCGGCCGCGAGGAACGCCTCCGCCGTCCCCTCGCCCCCGTCGGCGACCGGTGCCTCGCGGACGCTCAGCTCCGGTGCCGCCTGCCGGATCCCCTCGGCGAGCCAGCGGCACGCTTCCACGGCGGTGGCCGAGCCGCGGAACTTGTCCAGGCACAGCAGGACCTGTCCTCGCGTCATGGCGCCGACGCTCCGCCGCTGCGCAGGTACGGGATCGTCATGGGCCCTTCCGGCAGGACGCACGCGCGGGCGCCCGGGCCGGCGGCGGCGAGTGCCTCGGCGACCGTCGCGGAGATGTCGGCGGTCTGTTCCAGGTGGGCGGTCGCGAGGTCGGCGTCGCTGAGGTGGGAGGTGTGCATCACCACCCGGCAGGAGGACTGGATCCGGGCCTGGACCTGCACCTGCCACTGGTCGGGCACGGTCCGCGGCCTGGCCCCGATGTCCGCGAGCAGGGCCTGCGGGGAGGGGGCCGAGGCGAGCACCTCCCGGTAGGAGCCGTGGTCGGGGAAGCCGTCGCGGCACTCGGCCGCGCAGACGATGAGGCCGCCGGGCCTGACCACCGTGTGGGCGGCCGACATGCCCTTGACGGACTGGTACAGGTTCTGGTCGAGCGGGTGTCCCGCGTTGGTGGTGACCACGACGTCGAAGAGGTGGTCGACCGGACGCATCGCGATGCGGCGGGCGGCGGCGGTGGCCGCCGCGTGCATGGGCAGCAGGTCGCCGCCGAAGGCTTCGACGATGCGGTGGTCGCGGTTGAGGACGACGTCGAGCGCGAAGTCGACGCCGGTGCCCGCCGCGATGGCGCGGACGTCGTCGTGGACGGGGTTGCCGTGGGTGACGCCCCAGGTCGCGCGGGGGTCGCCGATGCGCTTGGCGTCGTGCAGGACCAACACGGTCTCCAGGCCCGCGAGGCCCGGGGCGACCAGTTTGGGGCCGCCGGAGAAGCCGGCGAAGAAGTGCGGCTCGACGAACCCGGTGGTGATCCGGACGTCGGCCTCCACCCACTCGCGGTTGAGCCGGACCGGGACGTCGTCGCCCCAGCGGCCCACCCACGCGAGCGCCGCGTCGTCGCGGGCGTCGTGGTTGACGATCCGGATCCGGTCGACCACCTCGTCGCCGAACATCCGCCGCAGCTCGTGCGGGTCGTTGCCGCGGTGGGTGCCGGTGGCCACCAGGATCACCACGTCCTCGGGCCTGATGATCCCGTCGAGTTCGGCCAGGACGGCCGGGATCATCAGGTGGCGCGGCTGGGGCCTGGTGCCGTCGCAGGCGGAGATGGCGACCGTCTGGCCGGGCCTGACCCGCTCGCGCAGCGGCGGGCCGGTGACCGGTCGGCGCAGCGCGGCGCGGAGCGCGGCCGTCTCGTCGGCGGCGCCGGGGTGGTGCAGCGGCTCCACGACGGTGGTGACGGCCGGGTCGACGTCGATGTCGAGCCCGGTCTCACCGTAGGCAAGTCGGACCTTCATGCCGGCGGCTCCCCGTCGCCGGGCCGCGCCGGTCCGTCCAGCCCATAGATCCGGGCCGCGGTGCCGCCGAAGACCTGCGCACGCTCGTGCGCTTCCAGGCCTTCCGCCAACTCGTGGGCGGTGTGGACGACTTGTTCGTAGGAGGCGGCCACCAGGCAGACCGGCCAGTCCGAGCCGAACATGACCCGCTCGGGTCCGAAGGCGTCGAGGGCGGTCTCGGCGTAGGGACGCAGGTCGGCGACGGTCCAGCCGGCCGGGTCGGCCTCCGTCACCAGGCCGGAGAGCTTGCAGGAGACGTTGGGTTCACGCGCCAGTTCGCGCAGGCGGCCGGCCCAGGGTTCCAACTCTCCGCGCGCGATCGGCGGTTTGGCGAGGTGGTCGAGGACGAACGGCTGCTCCGGCAGGGCGCGCACCGTGTCGATGGCGGCGGGCAGTTGGTGGGCCCGGACGAGCAGGTCGTAGCAGAGCCCGGCGTCGCCGACCGCGCGCAGTCCGCGCCGGACGTCGGGGCGGGCGAGCCAGGCCGGGTCGGGTTCGCCCTGGACCAGGTGCCGGATGCCGACGAGCCGGTCGCCGCCCGGCCCTCGCCGCAGTTCGGCGAGGGTGTCGGCGATCCCGGGCGCGGTGAGGTCGGCCCAGCCGACGACGCCCGCGATCAGCGGTTCGGCGGCGGCCAGGGCGAGGAACTCCCGGGTCTCCGCGGCGTCCGGCAGGACCTGCACCAGCACGGTGCGGTCGATGCCGGTCGCCCGGGCCCGGGGGGCCAGGTCGGCCGGCCCGAAGTCGCGCCGGATGGAGGCCAGCTCCGGCGCGTCGAGCCAGGAGTGCGGGCGCCGGCCCGACTCCCATATGTGGTGGTGCGCGTCGACTCTCACGCGCATCGCTCCTCGGTCGGTGGTTGACGGTCGGTCAGGTGCGGAGGGGGTCCGGCTGCGGTCTCGTCGCCGCCGGAATCTCCTCCCCCTCGGCCAGGTGCTCGCGCAGCCAGCGTTCGGTGGTGTTGACGTGCATCAGGGCGGCGGCCTGGGCGAGGTTCGGGTCGCGGGCGACGAGGGCGTCGAGGATCGCCTCGTGCTCGGCGATGGTCCGCCCGGCCGCGTCGGCGTCGGCCAGCCCGCGCCAGACCCGGGCCCGCAGCGTGCGCCCGGAGATGTGCTCCAGCAGGGTGGCCAGGGTCTCGTTCCCGGTGGCGCGGATCACCGCCCGGTGGAAGGCGGCGTCGTGCCGGGTCAGCAGCTCGACGTCGTCCCGTGCGTCCCGCATGGCCGCCAGGTGACGCTCCACCTCGGCGAGGTCCTCGTCGGTGATGCGGGTGGCGGCCAGCGCGGTGGCGACCGGCTCGAAGAGCCTGCGCACCTCGGTGAGTTCGAGGACGGTGTCCCCCTGGAGCAGCTCCACCGCGCCGCCGAGCCCTTCCAGCAGCAGACCGGGCGCCAGGCTGGTCACGTAGGTGCCGTCGCCGCGCCTGATCTCCAGGACCCGGGCGACGACGAGCGACTTGACCGCCTCGCGCATCAGGTTCCGGGACAGGCCGAGCTCGGCCGCGAGCTGCTGCTCCGGGGGCAGCTTCGAACCCGGGGCCAACTCGCCCTCCCGGATCATCCGACGGATGCGGGCGATGGCTTTGTCAGTCAGGGACACGGCGCCAACGTATCAGGTGATCCCATGTCTCGGAAGAGATCAAATGCCTTCCCTTCGTTGAACTCGGCATACTGCCTGGCAGTATGCCGCGCGTCGGCCCTTCCTCTGGCCGCCTCGGGTGGCCTTTCACCCGAGATTCATCCCATGTATCGAGTCGAAGGAGGAGCCGCTCGTGGTAGCTCACGATCCGGCGTAGGCCGTTGCCTGGATGCCGTAGAGCTCGGCGTAGCGCCCCTGCCGCGCCAGGAGTTCCTGGTGCGAGCCGATCTCTTCGAGGCGTCCCCGGTCGAGTACCAGGATGAGGTCCGCGCCGGTGACGGTCGAGAACCGGTGCGAGACGATGACCGTGATCGCCCCGGTGCGTGCGGCGAGCTCCCGGGCCCGGGCCATCTGACGCTGGAAGATCTCCTGTTCGCTGGGGGCGTCCAGGGAGGCCGTGGGCTCGTCCAGGACGAACAGCAGCGGCTCGCGGCGCATGGTCGCCCGCGCCAGGGCGGTCTTCTGCCACTGCCCCTCGGAGAGGTCCACGCCGCCGAGGGCCCGGCCGAGCAGGGTGTTCACGCCCTGGGGCAACCGGCTGACGAAGGCGGCGGCCTCCGCCTCCTGAAGCGCCTCGGCGACGCGCTCGTGGTCGTCCAGGTGCGGGAGGTCGCCCAGGCCGACGGTCTCGGAGAACACGGTGCGGTAGCGGCCGAAGTCCTGGAACGCCGCGCTGGTGCGGGCGTGCCAGCCCGCGCCGTCGTACCGGGCGAGGTCCACCCCGTCGACCGTGATGCGGCCCGAGTCCGGCCGGTAGAACCGGTTGAGCAGCTTGACCAGGGTGGTCTTGCCGGAGCCGTACTCGCCGACGACGGCGACGACCGTCCCGGCCGGGATGGTGAGGCTCACGTCCTCCAGGGCGAACCGGTCGGTCCCGGGGTACCGGTAGCTGACCCGGTCGAGGACGATGCCCTCGGTGAGCCGGGGCGGGGTCGCGAGTTCGCCGGAGCCGTGCGTGCGCCGGTCGGCGACGAAGCGGCGCAGCCACAGGTAGGGGTCGACGAAGCGCTGGGCGGCCACGGAGTCGGTCGTCCGGCCGACGGCGGCCTCGACCGATCCCCTCAGGGTGGAGGCGACGGTGATGGCGAGGACGACGTCGCCGGGTGAGCCGTGTCCGCGGGCGGTGCGGTGGATGACGACGGCGAGGGCGGCCACGAAAGCGGCCGTGAAGAGCGTCCAGCCGCTCACCCGCCAGGCAGCGGCATGGAGTTGCGCCCGGAACCGGTGGTCGGCGGCTTCCTCCCAGAGGGCGGCCTGACGGCGGGCCAGCTCGCCGCCGGCCCCCGCGACCCGGATCTCCTTGGCGGCCGCCGCCTCCGACGCGGTGTCGAACAGGTGCTTCTGGAGCCTGACCGCCTCCGCCGTCTCGGTCTCGGCCCGGCTGACGCGGCGCCGGCCCCGGCGGTCGAACCAGAGCGGGGCGGCGGCGAACAGGACCAGGAGCAGCAGCCAGGGGCTCACCGTGCCCAGCAGCACCAGGGAGACGCCGAGTTGGAGCACGCCGAAGACGGCGGTGACCGCCGACCAGAAGCCGTTGACGATGGCCCAGGGAGCGCCGAGGACGATCGTCACCCGGTCCAGGAAGTCGCTGCGCTCGACGTGCTCCAGTCCGTCCAGCAGCGCGATGTCCCGGTGGATCGAGGCCGGCAGGTCCAGCACGGCCACCCGGTCCACCAACTGTCCCTTGACGTTGTAGCCCAGGTCGGTGAGCGCGGCGGTGGCGGCGTAGACGACGGCGGCACCGACCGCCCCGGCGACGGCGGTGCCGGTGTCGTGGTCGATCGCGCCGTTGATGGCCGCGCGCAGGGTCAGCGCCGTGGCGGCGACCGTCACCAGGGAGAGCGCCTGGGTGAGCAGGACGGCGATCGTCAGCCCCGGCGAGCGGCGGTGGGAAAGGGCGAACAGTTCGCGGGCCAGCCCCGCGTAGTCGCGCGCGGTCGCCCGGAACTCGGCCTGCGGGTCCAGGGTCATGAGGGCTCGCTTTCGTCCGTGCGGTCGTCGTAGCCGAGGCGGAACCGCTCGGCCTGGATGGCGAAGAGACCGGCGTACCGGCCGCCGAGGGCCATCAGTTCGTCGTGGGTGCCGGACTCGGTGATCCGGCCGCCGTCGAGGAGCACGATCCGGTCGGCCTGCCGGACGGTGGACAGCCGGTGGGAGATCAGCACCACACTGGCGCCGCCACGGTGCTCGGCGAGGCGGTGGAAGACGTCGAACTCGGTGCGGACGTCGAGGTGCGCGGTGGGTTCGTCGAGGACCAAAAGGTCGGCGCCGGTGTGCACGGCGTACAGGGCGCGTGCCAGGACGGCCTGCTGCCACTGGCCTCCGGAGAGGTCGACCCCGCCGGTCCGGGTGCGGGCGAGCGGGGTGTCCCAGCCGTCGGGGAGCCGTTCCAGCACCGCGTCGAAGCCGGAATCCTTCGCGGCGGCGTCCAGGGCGGCCCGGTCGACGGGCACGGTGGCGTGGCCGAGCGCGACGTTGTCGGCGGCCGACAGCTGGTACTTGACGAAGTCCTGGAAGACGACCGAGACGTGCTCGCGCCAGCCGGCGGCGCCCAGCTCGGCGATGTCGATCCCGTCGGCCGTGATCCGGCCCCGGGTGGGCCGGTAGAGGCCGGACAGCAGCTTGATCATGGTCGACTTGCCCGCGCCGTTGAGCCCGACCACGGCCAGCAGTTCGCCGGGCCTGATCTCCAGACTGAGGCCGTCGAGCACGGTGCGCCCGGTGCCCGGGTACGCGAAGGACACGTCCTCGAAGGCGACCAGTGGTGGCGCGGTGCGCCGCTCGGTACGGGGCACGGGGAGGGCGTCCGCACCGACGGCCTGCGGGCCGAGGGCCTCGCGCAACTCGCGGTAGGCCAGCATGCCCTCCGTCGCGGCGCGGATGTTGCGGACGTCCTCGCTGTAGCCCAGCGACTGCACGAGCGACCAGGAGGCGGTCAGCACCGCGGTGAGGGCCGAGATGCCGACCGCGCCGCGGGCCGCGTCCCGGGTCACCGCGAGGTACACGACGACCAGGGGAACGCCGACCAGCACGAACTGGCTCCACTCGTTGCGCAGCAGTCTGCGGGAGAGCTCCCAGACGGGGTCGAACATCGCCCGCACGTGCCGCTGGATGCGCTCGACCATCCAGTCGCCGAAGCCGAAGACCCGTACCTCCATGCTGGGGCCGACGGCGGTGAGCGCGTCCTGCCAGGCCTCGGCGCGCATGCCGTGCGGGATTCCCTTGCGCCACACCGTCGTGAAGACGTCCGCCTGACGGTTGCGCAGGTACTGGTTGACCGCGCCGGGCACCAGCAGGGCGGGCACCGCCCACCACACGTACTGCGCCAGCACCGCGCAGGCGCCGGCCAGGCCGAGGAGCGAGGCGAGGCGGCGCAGGCGCCCCAGCGCGCCGTCGGCGGGGGTGCGCTCGGTCCAGTTGGCCGGCTGGGCGCGGGCGCGGCGGATCAGCTGCTGCACCTCGGGCGTCTCCAGCGCCTCGATCGTGGGGCTCGCCGTGGTGAGGCGCAGGACCCTGGCCCGGTGGGCCCCGTCGATTCGGAGGGCGGCGAGCTGCCCCAGCGGCGCGGTCAGCGCCTCGATCACGTGCCCGAGCAGCAGGACGGCACCGAAGACCGCGAGCGGGACGAGGGCGGCGTCGAAGAGGTCCGCACCCGGATGGCCCTGCACCCTGGCCACCAGGACCGCGGTGGCCAGGGCGGTGGCGGCCGGGAGGGCCGCCTGGACGACGAGGAGCCCGACCAGTGCGGCCAGGAGCGGCGGCCGCGCGTCACGCAGTGGACGCAGGAGCAGGGCGATGCGGGACGCCCTCGATCGAATGGCACCGTCGAAGCGCTTCGACTCGAACATTCGCCAAATCTGGCAGGACTCCTGACCATGTGTCAATTCGTATATGAGCTGGCGGAATTCCGTTGAATTCATCGAAGCATCGTCGAATACCCGATGAACTGAAGGCGATTACGGCACCCGGGTGACTCTGGGAGAGTTCGAAGCGGTCGGCGGGCCGCGGCTCGGCGTCGCGGGTGAGCATCCGGTTACGCGCCGTTCACACCGCGCGGGCCCGTGGGGAAACAACCGGTTCCTAGCGTGTCCGCTCACACCGCACCCCGGAAAGGCGGGCCATGACCACCACCGAGTCGCGTCCGACGACGACCACACCACCCGACGCCGAGAAGAGCCAGGCGACGAAGGAGACCCTGGAGGACTACACCCTCCGGTTCGCGCCCCGCAGCTACCGCCGCTGGACCCCGGTGGTCGTGGCGACCACCGCGCTCGGCGGCATCGCGTACATGGCCGACTTCTCCATCGGTGCCGGCATCGGCCTGGCCCACGGCACCGGCAACGCGCTCGTCGCGATCGCGGTGGCCGCAGCGGTCATCTTCGTCACCGGCTTCCCACTCGCCTACTACGGAGCCCGCTACAACATCGACCTCGACCTGATCACCCGCGGCTCCGGCTTCGGCTACTACGGTTCGGTGCTGACCAGCGTCATCTTCGCGAGCTTCACCTTCATCTTCTTCGCCCTCGAAGGTTCGATCATGGCCCAGGGCCTCAAGCTCGGCCTCGGGCTGCCGCTGTGGCTGGGCTACGCGGTCTCCACGCTGATGGTGATCCCCCTGGTGATCTTCGGCATGAAGGCGCTCAGCAAGCTCCAGGTGTGGACGACGCCGGTCTGGCTGGTGCTGATGGTCGCCCCACTGGTCTACCTGATCGCCGACGACCCCGGCACCGTCGACCGCTTCCTCTCCTACGCCGGCACCGACGGCGAGGGGGGCGTCAACCCCGCCTCCGTACTGCTCGGCGCCGGTGTCTGTCTGTCCCTGATCGCGCAGATCGGCGAGCAGATCGACTACCTGCGCTTCATGCCGCCCAAGACCGGGGCCAACAAGCGCGGTTGGTGGACCGCCGTGATCATGGCCGGTCCCGGCTGGGTGGTCCTCGGCGCCCTGAAGCAGGCCATCGGCGTCTTCCTCGCCGTCTACGTCATCGCCGGGGTCGGTGCCACCGCCGCCCCGGAGCCGATCCGGCAGTTCAAGGGCGCCTTCGACGCGATGATGCCGTCCTGGCTGGTCATCCCGCTCGCGGTGGCGCTCGTCGTGATCAGCCAGATCAAGATCAATGTCACCAACGCCTACTCCGGCTCGCTGGCCTGGACGAACTCCTTCACCCGCGTCACCAGGCACTACCCCGGCCGGATGGTCTTCGTCCTGGTCAACCTCGGCTTCGCGCTCGCCCTGATGGAAGCCGACATGTTCAGCTTCCTGAACAGCATCCTGGGCTTCTACTCGAACTGCGCGATCGCCTGGGTCGTCACCGTCGCCACCGACATCGGCGTCAACAAGTACCTGCTGAAGCTCTCCCCGCTCCAGCCCGAGTTCCGGCGCGGGATGCTGTACGCCGTCAACCCGGTCGGCACGGTGGCCTTCGTCGCCGCCTCGGGCCTGTCGATCGCCATGTACTTCCACGCCCTCGGCGACACCCTCCAGCCGTACTCGCCCGTGGCCGCCGCCGTCATCGCCTTCGCCCTCACCCCGCTGATGGCGATCGTCACCAAGGGCCGGTACTACCTGCGCCGCACCGACGACGGAATCGACGAGCCCCTGCTCGACGCCGGGGGCAACCCCAGCGCCGTCACCCTCGACTGCCACGTCTGCCACCAGCCCTACGAGCGCCCCGACCTGGCTGCCTGCGCCACCCACGGAGCGGCCGTCTGCTCGCTGTGCCTGAGCACCGACAAGGGCGGCGACCACGTGCTGCCCGCACAGCCGATCACCGGCTGACTCCGGGACACCGGCGGCCGCCCACCCTGAGCGGAGAGCACCCGCGCCCGTGGCTGCGGTCGAATGAGCCACGGCCCGTCGGGTTCGAGGGGCCTCCTCCGTTACGGGGTGGCGGCTTGTGGGAGGTCGTGGACGGCGACGGTCGGGTGCAGTCGGCGGGTGTGGTCGAGCGGGCGCGGCGGGCCGGTGAGGCGCAGCGGGACGGTCAGGGGGTGGTCGGTGCTGGAGGCGGAGATCCGCAGTTCCAACGCGCCGGGTTCGACGATCCGCGTGCCGTCGCGGCCGGTGAAGGACGCCAGGTCGGCGGGCAGGGTCAGCTCCACCCGGCAGCCGGCTCCGGCTTCGAGCCGGATCCTCCGGTAGCCGACCAGCCGCTGCACCGGCTGCACCACGCATGCCACCGGGTCGTGGAGATAGAACTGCACCACCTCCGCACCCGCCCGCGCGCCGGTGTTGCGGAGCACGGTCGGCAGCTCGACGTCGACCCCGCCGGCCAGGGCCAGGGCGGCGGCGTCGGACCAGTCCTCGGCGACGCCGTGCAGCGTCTTGAGGAAGGCGATGCCGAAGTAGTCGGCGACGACCGTGCCGGTGAATCCCCAGGTGTGCCGGAGCAGTCCGGTGAGCAGGGCTTCGTCGGCGGCGGAGGGGACGCCGTCGGTGTCGGTGTAGGCGTGCATGACCGAGCGCGGACGGCCTTCCCGGACGGCCATCTCGAAGGGCGGCAGGATGACGTCGGCGCGTTCGCGCGGGCCCATCGAGACGGGGGCGAGGTTGCGTCCGGCGCGGGAGGCCGAGTACCCGGCGAAGTGCTTGAGGGTGGCGACGACGCCGGCCGACTCCAGGCCCTGGACGTAGGCGGTGGCGACGGTGGCGACCTTTCCGGTCCGGGCGACCACATCCAGGGGTGGGACAACCACGGCGGGCCGCAGTCGGCAGCGGCACGCCACCCGTGTCGGCCTCGGCGGCGCTCGGCACCCGCCCCGGATGCCGACCGCCCGCCCCCGGCATAGCGTGGCCCACAGCGCCCTGCCCGCCCGGCTGCAACACCGCTTCCCTGGAGGTCCGTTCATGCGCGCGGTGACCTACGACTCGTACGCCCCGGACAACTCGCGGCTGCGGTACGGCGAGGTGCCCGACCCCAAGGTCGGTCCCGGCCAGGTCCTGATCGAGGTCCGGGCGGCCTCCGTCAACCCGGTCGACTGGAAGGTCATGGCGGGCGGCCTGGACGGCATGATGGACACCGTCTTCCCCGTCGTCCCCGGCTGGGACGTGGCCGGCGTGGTCACCCGGACCGGCCCCGACACACCCGAGTTCGCGCCCGGGGACGAGGTGATGGCCTACGCCCGCAAGGACGTGGTCCAGGCCGGCACCTTCGCGGAGTACGTCGCGGTCGCCGCGCCCGCGGTGGCGCGCAAGCCGGCCGGGCTCGACTGGGCGCAGGCGGCCGGACTCCCGTTGGCCGGCCTCACCGCGCTGCGCTGCCTGGAAGGGCTCGCGGTCGGGCCCGGGGACGTGCTCCTGGTGCACGGCGCGGCCGGCGGCGTGGGCAGCCTCGCGGTGCAGCTCGGCCGCGACCGCGGGGCCCGGGTGATCGGCACCGCCTCGGAGCGCAACCACGCGTATCTCCGCGGGCTCGGCGCCGAACCGGTGACGTACGGGGACGGCCTCACCGACCGGGTGCGCGCGCTGGCGCCCGACGGTGTCTCGGCCGTCGCGGACTTCGTCGGCGGCCAGCTGGAGACGACCCTGGCCGTGCTCGCCGGCGGCGGGCGGCACGTCTCCATCGCCGACCCGGGGGTGTCGCAGCACGGCGGCCACTGGATCTGGGTCCGCCCGGACGGCGCGAAGCTCGCCGAACTGGCCGCGGCCGTCGACCGCGGCGCCCTGACGGTGGAGGTCGCCCGGACCTTCCCGTTGGACCGGACGGGTGAGGCCTTCGACGCCAGCCGCACCGGCCGCACCCGCGGGAAGCTGGTCGTCGTGCCGTGACCGCTCCCCGTCCTCGTCGGTGGGAGAGCGTATGGCGGGGGCCGGACCTAGGCTGGAGCCTGGCGCGGGAATTCCCCTTCCGGCGTGCACGGCTGCCCGGACGGAGGCGCGCGTGGAGACGACTGGCGAGAAGGACGCACCCACCGCCGTTGTCGTGGTCGACCCGGACGGCGTGGTGAGCGGCTGGAGCGAGGGCGCACTCCTGCTACTCGGCTGGACGGCCGAGGAGACCGTCGGTCGCCCGGTGGCGGACTTCCTGGTCGATCCCCCGCCGGGTTTCCCTGGGAATGACAGCCCCGGGAGTGACAGCCCCGGGCGTGACGGCCCGGACCCGACGGGATTGATGGCCGTGCGCCACCGGGACGGCTCCACGGTGGACGCCGTGGTGACGGCCCACCCCCTGCACGGCGCCGACGGCCTGGCGGTGGGCCGTGTGGTGACCGTGCAGCGCTGGGCGCGCCGCCCCGTGATCGCCGACCGGGCCTTCGAGCAGTGCCCCTTCGCCCTCGGCGTCTACGACCCCGACCTGCGGTTCCTGTGGGTGAACGCCGCCGCGTGCCGGGTGATCGCGCACACGGAGGAGCAGATCCGCGGTGAGAAGTACCGCGAGCTGTTCCCCGAGCTGCAGGGCGTCCCGTACACCGACAAGCTCTCCGAGGTGGCCAGGACGGGCGTGCCCGCGCGGCTCATCACGATCTTCAAGCCGCTGGGCAGCGCCTACGCGAACGCCTGGGCCACCAGCATCTGGCCCGTCCGGGACGCCGGGGGCACGGTGCGCGCGGTCGCCAACTGGGGCTTCGACATGAGCGCCGAGTACTGGGCCCGCCAGCGCCTGCTCATCCTCAACGAGGCCACCCGGGGCATCGGCCGGACCCTGGACGTGACCAGCACCGCCCGGGAACTGGCCGAGACCCCGGTGCCGGGCTTCGCCGACCTCGTCACCGTCGACCTCTTCGACGAGGTGCTGCGCGGGGAGGAACCGCCCGCCTCCGCCGCGGTCGCCGCCGGCGGCACCATCACGCTCGGCCGCGCCGCCCGGCACAGCGCGAAGGAGGACCCCGACCTGCCGCCCGGACCGTCCGCGCGGGTCAGCTACGCCCCCGGTTCCGTCGCCGCCCGCTGCATGTCCGCCGGCAGGTCCGTGGTGCAGCTCGCCGCCGAACCCAACCAGGGCGGCGAATGGGCCTTCGGCCCCGGTCTCGCCGCCGATCCCGCCCACTGGCCGCCGGGCACCCCGCTGATCGACCGGTCCATCGCCGCGAAGGGGCTGACCGGAAAGATCACCGTGCCGCTGCTGGCACGCGGCGCCGTGCTCGGCGTCGTCGCCTTCGCCCGCCGCGACCGGCCCGAGGCCTTCACCGCCGACGACCTGATCCTGGCCGAGGAACTGGCCGCCAAGGCCGCCGTCGCCATCGACAACGCCCGCCGCTACACGCGCGAGCACGCCCTCGCGCTGACCCTGCAACGCAGCCTGCTGCCCCAGCGGCTGCCGGACCACGGAGCGATCGACGTGGCCTCCGGCTACCTGCCCGCGGGAGCCGGCGCCGGCGTGGGCGGTGACTGGTTCGACGTCATCGCGCTGTCCGGCGCCCGGGTCGCCCTGGTCGTCGGCGACGTCGTCGGCCACGGCGTGCACGCCTCGGCCAGCATGGGAAGGCTGCGCACGGCGGTCCGCACCCTGGCCGACGTGGACCTGCCGCCCGACGAGCTGCTCACCCACCTGGACGACCTGGTCCTCCACCTCCCCGACGACCCCCGGCCCGACGGCGGCTACGAGCCGACCGGCGAGACCGGCGCCACCTGCCTGTACGCCGTGTACGACCCGGTCTCCCGCCGCTGCGCGATGGCGAGCGCGGGCCATCCGCTGCCCCTGGTCGTCTCGCCGGACGGCACCGGCACCGCCGTCGAAGCGCAGCCGGGGCCCCCGCTCGGCGTCGGTGGGCTGCCGTTCGAGGCGATCGAGATCGAGCTGCCCGAAGGCAGTCTGCTCGCCCTCTACACCGACGGCCTGGTGGAGAGCCGCGAGCGCGGCGCCGAGCAGGGGACCGCCGATCTGCTGCGGGTCCTCAGCGGGCCGGCCGCGTCGCTGGAGGCGCTCTGCGACACGGCGATGAAGGCCATGCTGGCGGAGCACCGCACCGACGACGCGGCCCTGCTGCTCGCCCGCACCCGCGCGCTGGACCCCGACCACGTCGCCGACTGGGACATCGAGTCCGACTTCGCGCAGGTGGCGCACGCCAGGCGGCTGGCCGCCGACCAACTGGCCGTCTGGGGCCTGGAGGAGACGGCGTTCGTCACCGAACTGGTCGTCAGCGAGCTCGTCACCAACGCGATCAAGTACGGCCAACCGCCCATCAGGCTGCGGCTGATCCGGAACACCTCGCTGATCTGCGAGGTCTCCGACGGCAGTGACACCTCCCCGCACCTGCGCCGGGCGCGCACCTTCGACGAGGGCGGCCGGGGCCTGATGCTCGTCGCCCAGCTCACCCAGGGCTGGGGCACCCGGCACAGCACCAGCGGCAAGACCATCTGGTGCGCCCAGAGCCTCGGCCCGACGTGATCCCGGACGCCGCCGGCCCACGACGCGGCCGTGCCGGACGGGACGGTCCGGCACGGTCGGGTGACGGCCCTCGGACTACTCCTGCTTCTCGCCGGAGGCGTAGCGGGAGATGATCAGCGCGATGATGATGATCGCGCCGTTGAGGAACTGGTTCCACAGGGGCGGGACACCGGCCAGGGTCATGACGTTGACCACGAGCTGGAGCGTCAGGACACCGGTGAGGGCGCCGAAGAGCGTGCCGCGGCCGCCGTTGAGGCTGACGCCCCCGATGACGGTGGCGGCGAAGACCTGGAAGATCCAGCCGTTGCCCTGATCGGCGGAGATCGAGCCGTAGTGGCCGGTGTAGAGGACGCCGGCGAAGGCGGCGAGCAGGCCGCCGAGGATCAGCACGGCCCAGGTGATCCGGTCGACGCGGATGCCCGCGGCCCGGGCGGCCTCGGCGTTTCCGCCGATCGCGTACAGCGCACGGCCGTGCCGCAGCCAGGCGAGGGCGCTGCCGCCGATCAGGAAGAGCAGGGCGCAGATCCAGATCGCGGCCGGGACGCCGAGCCAGCTCGCGCTGCCGAGGTAGCGGAAGGAGTCCGGCACGTTGACGATGGACTGGCCCTGGGAGATGGCGACTTGGAGGCCGCGGAGCAGCGTGAGCGCGCCGAGGGTGACGATGAAGCCGTTGAGGCGCAGCTTCAGGATGAGGAAGCCGTTGATCGCGCCGATGAGGGCGCCGACCAGCAGGCACAGGGGGATGGCGGTCCAGGTGGGGAAGAGCCCGAGGCCGTTGAAGCGGGCGCCGTGGTCGGGCAGGACGAGCCAGACGGCGATCACCGGGGCGACGCCGATGGTGGATTCCAGGGAGAGGTCCATCCGCCCGGCGATCAGGATGAGCGCCTCGGCGAGGACCAGCAGGCTCAGTTCGGTGGCCTGCTGGCCGACGCCGAGGAGGTTGTCGGAGGTGAGGAACGCCGGCGACACGATGAAGCCGATGACGCCCAGCACGAACAGGACCGGGACGAGCGACAGGTCGCGGTAGCGGGCGAGGTCGAGGCGGCGGCCCGCGGGGACGTCGGCCGCCGCGCCGGGGAGCTCGGGGAGCTCAGTGGTGGGAGACATTGCTTTCCTTCGTGTCGGTCGGGCCGGACATGCCCTCCATGGCCGCGACCAGTTCTTCGTCGCTCCAGCCGGATTCGAACTCGGCGACCACGCGCCCCTGGAACATGGCCAGGACGCGGTCGCAGACGCGCAGGTCGTCGAGTTCGTCGGAGACGATCAGGGCGGTCCTCCCGTCGTCGGCGACCTGGCGGATGGTGCCGAGCAGGGATTCCTTGGACTTGATGTCGACGCCGTTGGTCGGGCGGATGGCGACCAGGACGTGCGGCTCGGTGGCCAGCGCGCGGGCGATGACGACCTTCTGCTGGTTGCCTCCCGACAGCGCGGACACCGGGGTGCCGGGGCCGGGGGTCTTGATGTCGAGGTCGCCGATCATGCGCTGGGCGAAGCCGCGCGTGCGCGAGGGCAGGACGGTGCCGTACGGGCCGAGCTGGTCGGTGACGGTGAGGGTCGCGTTCTCGGCGACGCTGCGCTGCGGGATCAGTCCCTGGATGTGCCGGTCCTCGGGGACGAACCCGATGCCGGCGGCGAGCGCGGCGGGGACCTTTCCGGTGCGCACCGGTCGTCCGGCGACGGTGACGGTCCCGGCGACGGGCCGGTGCAGTCCCGCGAGGGTCTCGCCGAGCTGGACGTTGCCGCTGGCGGCGGCGCCGGCCAGGCCGACCACCTCGCCGGGCCGGGCGGTCAGGTCGACGTCCCCGTAGTGGCCGGCCAGGCTCAGGCCCGTGACGTCGAGCAGCGGCGGCGCGTCGTCCGGGAGCACTCGGCCGGTCGCCGACCAGCTGGGCTCCACGCCGCGGGAGGACTCGCCGGTCATCGCCTCCACCAGGGCGTGCTGGTCGAGGCCGGCGACCGGGGCGGTGACGATGTGCCGGGCGTCGCGGTAGACCGTGACGGTGCTGCAGAGCTCGTAGACCTCTTGCAGGTGGTGCGAGATGAACAGGAACGCGACGCCCTGTTCCTGGAGTCCGCGCAGTTTGGCGAAGAGCTTCTCGATGCCGCGGGCGTCGAGCTTGGCGGTGGGCTCGTCCAGGATGATGAACCGGGCGCCGAAGGACAGTGCGCGGGCGATCTCGACGAACTGGCGCTGCTCGACGGTCAGGTCCTCGGCGCGGGCCGTCGGATCGACGTCCACGCCGTACTCGGCGAGCAACTCGCTCGCCCGGTGCCGCAGTCGCTTCCAGCTGATCGGGCGCAGCGCGCCGGTGCTCTGCCGGCCCGGACTGTGCCTGTTCAAGAAGAGGTTCTCCGCGACGGTCAGCGCGGGGATGATCGTGGAGCGCTGGTAGACGCAGGCGACGCGCGAGCGCCAGGCGTCGCTGTCGCCCGGGGCGGGGGCGGGTTCGCCGTTGTACCGCAGGGTGCCGGTGTCGGGGTTCTGCAGCCCGGTGAGGACCGAGACGAGGGTGGATTTGCCCGCGCCGTTGCGCCCGACCAGGGCGTGCGATTCACCGGGGGCGACCGAGATGCGGGCGTCGCTGAGGGCGACGGTGGCGCCGAAGCGCTTGCTGATCCCGTCGGCCTCGACGACGGGGCCCCGTACGGGGCTGGGATCCGCCATGGCGGGGTGTCCTCTCCGTGGGTCCCGCGGGCGGGCGGGCCATCGGCCCGGGTGCCGTGCTCCGCCTGCCCGCGGGGGCTTGGTCACTTGCTGACGTTGTTGCCCCACAGGGCCTTGTCGTCGACGTTGTCCTTGGTGACCAGGGGCGCGGGGAGCTGGTCCTCCAGGCCGTTGGGCAGCTGGATGATGGTGGAGTCGTGGTCGGTCGCGCCGGGCTGGAAGGTCTTGCCCTCGGCACCCGCCTGCGCGTAGAAGAGCGCGTACTTGGCGTACAGGTCGGCGGGCTGGGAGACGGTGGCGTCGATGTCGCCCTTGCGGATGGCGTCGAACTCCTGCGGGATGCCGTCGTTGGAGACGATGGCGATGTGGCCCGGCCGGCCCGCCGGCTTGAGCAGGTCCTTCTGCTGGAGCAGGGCGAGGGTCGGCTGCAGGAAGACGCCGCCGGCCTGCAGGTAGATCCCGCCGAGGTCGGCGTTGGCGGCGAGCGTGGACTGGAGCTTCGCGGAGGCGACGTCGCCCTTCCAGTCGGTGGCGAGCTCGATCACCTGGATGTCGGGGAACTTCTCCTTCATGCAGGCGGCGAAGGCCTCGGAGCGGTCGCGGCCGTTGATGGAGCTGAGCGCGCCCTGGAGTTCGGCGACCTTGCCCTTGCCGCCGAGCTGCTTGCCGAGGAATTCACAGGCCTTGGTGCCGTAGGCCTTGTTGTCGGCGCGCACGACCATGTAGACGTTGCCCTTGTCGGGCCGGGTGTCGATGCTGACGACCGGGATCTTCTTGGCGGAGAGCTGGTCCAGGGTGGAGGCGATCGCCCCGGTGTCCTGCGGGGCCATGACGACGGCCTTGGCCCCGGTGTTCTGGAAGACCTGGACGTTGGCGACCAGCTTGGTCACGTCGTTCTGCGAGTTGCTCACCGGCAGGGTGTTCAGGCCCTGGGAGGAGGCGCCCTGCTTGATGTACTGCGCGTAGGAGTTCCAGAAGTCGGAGTCCGCGCGGGGCAGGTCGATGCCGATCGCGGGCTTGCCGCCGCCGGAGGCGGAGGAGGCCGAGTCGCTGCCGCGGTTGCAGGCCGTGGCGAACCCCGCCAGGAGGGCCACGGCGGCGGCCGTAGCCGCGATTCTGGAGGAGCGAGGCTTCATGGTGCTGGGTCTCCTTGGCTGGGAAGGCCGGCGCCGCCGCGGCGCGGGTGGGGGCGGATCGCGAGGCGTCCGGGCATCCGGCGGCAGTCATCGGATGGCTGCTGGTGACGAGGACTTTACGAGCCGGAAATCCGACTGACAAGAGGAAACCTCGGATGATTCCCAACCGTGATCCGCACCCCCTCCCGCACCTCAACCAAGGCCCAATTACGCGGTTTCACCTGCGCAGTTGAGGGCGAGTCCGGACAGCCGGCGAGCAAACATCGGAGGAATCCTTGCGATGCCCGAGGCGGCCTCGTATGGTCGTGGCACCACGGATACATCCGATGTGTTGATGGGAGCCACCATGAAGCTGCTGCGAGTCGGCGAGCCGGGAGCGGAGACGCCGGCCGTCCGCGACGAGGACGGAACGGTCTACGCCCTCGCGGGCCTGACCGAGGACATCGACGGGGCCTTCCTCGCCTCGGGCGGGATCGGCCGGGTCCGCGCCGCACTGGCCGAGGGTTCGCTGCCCGTCGTGGACGCGTCCGACCTGCGGATCGCGGCCCCCGTCGCCCGCCCCGGCAAGGTGGTCTGCATCGGCCTCAACTACCGCGACCACGCCGAGGAGACCGGCGCCGCCGTCCCCGAGCGGCCGGTGGTCTTCATGAAGGACCCGTCCACGGTCGTCGGACCCTTCGACGAGGTCCTGATCCCGCGCGGCTCGGTGAAGACCGACTGGGAGGTCGAGCTCGCCGTCGTCATCGGCCGCCGGGCCCGCTACCTCGCCGACCCGGGCGAGGCGGCGCAGTGCATCGCGGGCTACGCGATCAGCAACGACGTCTCCGAGCGGGAGTTCCAGCTGGAGTTCTCCGCCCAGTGGGACATCGGCAAGTCCTGCGAGACCTTCAACCCGCTCGGCCCCTGGCTGGTCACCCCGGACGAGGCCGGCGACCCGCAGGACCTCGCGCTGCGGCTGAGCGTCAACGGCGAGCAGCGCCAGGACGGCAGCACCAAGAACATGATCTTCGACGTCGCGTACCTGGTCTGGTACCTCAGCCAGTACATGGTGCTCAACCCCGGCGACGTCATCAACACCGGCACCCCGGCCGGCGTGGCCCTCGGCCTGCCCGGCACCCCCTACCTGCGCGCGGGCGACACCGTCGAGCTGTCCATCGACGGCCTCGGCACCCAGCGCCAGACGTTCACCAACGCGTGAAAGGCAACCCCTTGTCCGCAACCACTGCGCGGATCACCGCCGTCGACACCTACGACATCCGCTTCCCCACCTCGCGGGAGCTGGACGGGTCCGACGCGATGAACCCCGACCCCGACTACTCCGCCGCCTACGTCGTCCTGCGGACCTCCGACGGCGGCCCCGAGGGCCACGGCTTCACCTTCACCATCGGACGCGGCAACGACGTCCAGGTGGCCGCCATCGACGCGCTCCGCCCGCACGTCCTCGGGCGCCCGGTCGCCGAGCTCTGCGCCGACCCCGGCTCGCTCTACCACGACCTGATCGGCGACAGCCAGCTGCGCTGGCTCGGCCCCGAGAAGGGCGTGATGCACATGGCCATCGGCGCCGTCGTCAACGCCGTCTGGGACCTCGCCGCCAAGGCGGAGGGCAAGCCGCTGTGGCAGCTGCTCGCCGACGCCGACCCCGCCTGGCTCGTCTCCCAGGTCGACTTCCGCTACATCGCCGACGCCATCACCCCCGACGAGGCCCTGGAGCTGCTGACCAAGGGCAAGGAGGGCGCCGCCGAACGCGCCGCCCGGCTCCTCGAGCGCGGCTACCCCGCCTACACCACCTCCCCCGGCTGGCTCGGCTACTCCGACGAGAAGCTCACCCGCCTCGCCAAGGCGGCCATCGCCGACGGCTTCACCCAGATCAAGCTCAAGGTCGGCGCCGACCTCGCCGACGACATCCGCCGCTGCCGCGCCGCCCGTGCCGCCGTCGGACCCGACATCCGGATGGCCATCGACGCCAACCAGCGCTGGAACGTCGGCGAGGCCATCGAGTGGACCAACGCCCTCGCCGAGTTCGACCCGTACTGGATCGAGGAGCCCACCAGCCCCGACGACGTCCTCGGCCACGCCAGCGTCCGCCGCGGCGTCCACCCGGTCAAGGTCGCCACCGGCGAGCACGTGCAGAACCGCATCGTGTTCAAGCAGCTGCTCCAGGCCGACGCGATCGACGTCCTCCAGCTGGACTCCGCGCGGGTCGGCGGCGTCAACGAGAACCTCGCGATCCTCCTGCTCGCCGCGAAGTTCGGCGTCCCGGTGTGCCCGCACGCCGGCGGCGTGGGCCTGTGCGAACTCGTCCAGCACCTGTCCATGTTCGACTACGTGGCGCTCACCGGCACCACCGAGGACCGCGTCATCGAGTTCGTCGACCACCTCCACGAGCACTTCCTCGACCCCGTGGTGATCACCGACGGCCACTACCGCGCGCCCACCGCGCCCGGGTTCTCCGCCGCCATGCACCAGTCCGCCCTGGACACCTACCACTACCCGCGCGGTACGTTCTGGGCCGCCGAACTGACGCAGACGGAGGGGGCGAGCGCATGACGACCGCAGAACTCGACGGACTGACGGCGCTCGTCACCGGCGGCGCCTCCGGGATCGGCCTCGCCACCGCGTCCCTGCTCGCGGAGCGCGGTGCCCGCGTGGCCGTCCTCGACCTCGACCCGTCGGGGGTGAAGGAGCCGCTGCTGGGCTTCACCGCCGACGTCAGCGACGACGCCTCCGTGCGCGACGGCGTCCGGTCGGCCGCCGAGGCCCTCGGCGGGATCGACATCCTGGTCAACAACGCGGGCATCGGCGCGATCGGAACCGTGGAGGACAACCTCGACGAGCAGTGGCACCGCGTCCTCGACGTCAACCTGCTCGGCGTCGTGCGCACCACCCGGGCCGCCCTGCCGCACCTGCGCCGCTCGACCCGGGCCGCGGTGGTGAACACCTGCTCCATCGCCGCCACCGCCGGCCTGCCCCAGCGCGCGCTCTACTCGGCCAGCAAGGGCGCCGTGCTCTCGCTCACCCTGGCCATGGCCGCCGACCACGTCCGCGAGGGCATCCGGGTCAACTGCGTCAACCCCGGCACCGTGGACACCCCGTGGGTCGGACGGCTGCTGGACTCCGCGGACGACCCGGCCGCCGAGCGCGCGGCACTCGACGGCCGCCAGCCGCACGGCCGCCTGGTCACCGCCGAGGAGGTCGCCGCCGCCGTCGCCTACCTGGCCTCCCCGGCCGCCGGCAGCGTCACCGGCACGGCCCTGCAGGTCGACGGCGGCATGGCGGGCCTGCGCCTGCGGCCGGAGCCGCGGCCATGACCCCGCGCACCCGGCCGCTGGGCCGCAGCGCCGTGGAGGTGGGCGAACTCGCCTTCGGCGCCGCGGGCATCGGCAACCTGTTCACCCCGGTGTCCGACGCCGACGCCGAAGCGGCCGTCGCCGCCGCCTGGGAGTCCGGTGTCCGCTACTTCGACACCGCCCCGCACTACGGCCTGGGCCTGTCCGAGCGTCGGCTCGGTCGGGCCCTGGCCGGGCTCCCCCGGCACGAGTACACGCTGTCCACCAAGGTCGGCCGCCTGCTGAGGCCGGCCCCGGAGCCGGCCGGCGACGACCTCGCCAACGGCTTCGCCGTCCCCGCCACCCACCGCCGGATCTGGGACTTCAGCGCCGTGGGCGTCCGCCGGTCGATCGAGGACAGCCTGGAGCGGCTCGGCCTGGACCGGATCGACGTCGTCTACCTCCACGACCCCGACGACCACGCCGAGCAGGCGCTCGGCGAGGCCTACCCCGAACTGGCCCGGCTGCGCGACGAGGGCATGGTCGGCGCCATCGGGGTCGGGATGAACCAGGCCGAGCTCCTCGCCCGCTTCATCCGCGAGACCGACCTCGACGCCGTCCTCCTGGCCGGCCGCTACAGCCTGCTCGACCAGCGCGGGCTCACCGAGCTGCTGCCGCTCGCCGCCGAACGCGGCGTCGGCGTCGTGATCGGCGGCGTCTTCAACTCCGGCCTGCTCGCCGACCCGCGCCCGGGCGCCACCTTCGACTACACCGCCGCGCCCGAGGAACTCCTCACCCGGGCGCTCGACCTCAAGGCCGTCTGCGAGCGGCACGGCGTGCCGCTGCGCGCAGCGGCACTGCGCTTCCCGTTCGGATACCCCGCCGTGGCGAGCGCCCTGGTCGGCACCCGCAGCGCTGCCGAGGTCCGGGACTCCGCCGCGATGCTGCGCCACCCGGTGCCCGCCGCGCTCTGGACCGAACTCAAGGACCGCGGGCTGCTTCCCGCGGACGTACCGACCCCGGAGGGCACCGGCTGATGCGCGTCGCGCTCTTCATCACGTGTTTCAACGACACGATGTTCCCCGGCACCGGCCGGGCCGTCGTGAGCGTCCTCGAACGGCTCGGCCACACCGTCGAGTTCCCCATGGAACAGACCTGCTGCGGGCAGATGCACGTCAACACCGGCTACCCGGCGGAGGCCGCGCCGCTGGTGACCCGGTTCGCGCGCACCTTCGGCGCGTACGACGCCGTCGTCACCCCGTCCGCCTCCTGCGCCGGTCTGGTCCGGGACCACCACCCCGTCCTCGCCGAGGAGTACGGAACCCCGGGGCTGCGCCGGCAGGTCGCCGAACTGGCGCCCCGGGTGCACGAGTTCACCGAGTTCCTGACCGACGTCCTCGGCGTCACCGACGTCGGCGCCCGCTTCCCGCACCGCGTCACCTACCACCCCACCTGCCACTCGCTGCGCGCACTGCGCCTCGGCGACCGCCCACAACGGCTGCTGCGGGCGGTCGAGGACCTCGACCTGGTCGAGCTCCCGGCCGCCGAGTCGTGCTGCGGCTTCGGCGGCACCTTCGCCGTCAAGAACTCCGCGACCTCCGCCGCGATGCTCGCCGACAAGGTCGAGGACGTCCTCGGGACGGGCGCCGAAGTCCTGTGCACGGCCGACAACTCCTGTCTGATGCACATCGGCGGCGGCCTGTCCCGGCAGGGCGCGGCGGTGCGGACCATGCACCTGGCCGAGATCCTCGCCGCCACCGAAGGAGTGAGAACGTGACCGCCCCCGGCGACCGCGGAGTGGTCTGGCTGGGCTCGCCGTCCTTCCCCGACGCCGCCCGCGAGGCCCTCCGCGACACCCGGCTGCGGGCCAACCTGAAGCGGGCGACGACCGTCATCCGCGACAAGCGGCTCGCCGTCGCCTCGGAGCTGGACGACTGGGAGGCGCTGCGCGACGCCGCCGACGCCGTCAAGACGCGGACCCTGCGCCACCTCGACCACCACCTCCTCCGGCTGGAGGAGTCGGTCACCGCGGCGGGCGGGACGGTGCACTGGGCCGCCGACGCCGCCGACGCCAACCGCATCGTCACCGAGCTGGTGCGCGCCACCGGCGAGCGGGAGGTCGTGAAGGTCAAGTCGATGGCCACCCAGGAGATCGGGCTCAACGAGGCCCTCGCCGAGGCCGGCATCGCCGCCTACGAAACGGACCTCGCCGAACTGATCGTCCAGCTCGGCGACGACCGCCCCTCCCACATCCTGGTCCCGGCGATCCACCGCAACCGCACCGAGGTCCGCGACCTGTTCACCGAGCGGATGGGCGAGTGGGGGCAACCGGCCCCCGAGGGCCTCACCGACGAGCCCGCCGAACTCGCCGAGGCCGCCCGCCGGCACCTGCGGGAGAAGTTCCTCCGCGCGAAGGTCGCCGTCTCCGGCGCCAACTTCGCCGTCGCCGACACCGGCACCGTCGTCGTGGTCGAGTCCGAGGGCAACGGCCGGATGTGCCTGACCCTGCCCGAGACCCTGATCACCGTCATGGGCATCGAGAAGGTCGTGCCCACCTGGACCGACCTGGAGGTGTTCCTCCAGTTGCTGCCCCGCTCCTCCACCGGCGAGCGGATGAACCCGTACACCTCCACCTGGACCGGCACCACGGAGTCCGACGGCCCGTCGGCGTTCCACCTCGTGCTGCTCGACAACGGCCGCACCGACACCCTCGCCGACACCGTCGGCCGCCAGGCCCTGGCCTGCATCCGCTGCTCCGCCTGCCTCAACGTCTGCCCGGTCTTCGAGCGCACCGGCGGACACGCCTACGGCTCGGTCTACCCGGGGCCGATCGGCGCCGTGCTGACCCCGCAGCTGGTCGGCGTCGGCAGTGACACTCAAAGCAGCGCTGCCAGCCTGCCGTTCGCCTCCACCCTGTGCGGGGCGTGCTACGACGCCTGCCCGGTGAAGATCGACATTCCGAAGCTGCTGGTCCACCTGCGGGCCTCGGCGGTCCGGGCCAAGCGGAGCAACAAGCGCCTACCCGGCGCGGAGGCACTCGCGATGAAGGCGGCCGCCACCGTCCTCGACTCCCCCGCGCTGCTGACCGCCGCCCAGAAGGCGGCCTCGCTCGGCGGCCGGGCCCTCGCCCGGAACGGACGGATCGGCAAGCTGCCCGGCCCCGGCCCCCTGGGCGCCTGGTCCGCCGACCGCGACACCCCCGCGCCGCCCGCGGAGTCGTTCCGCGCCTGGTGGCGCAAGAACCGGGAGGGGAAGTGACGAGCACCCGCGAGGCCGTCCTCGCCCGGATCCGCGCCGCCCTCGCGGACGTCCCCGCCGACGAAGGCCCGGACGACGTCCCCGTCCCCCGTGACTACCGGCGCGGCCACACCGCCCCCGGCGAGGACCTCACGGCGCTCTTCGCCGAGCGGGTCGCCGACTACCGGGCCACCGTGACCCGGACCGACCCGGCCGGCCTGCCGGGGGCCATCGCCGCCGCCCTCACCGCGCGCGGGGCCACGCGCCTGGCGGTGCCCGACGGCTTCCCCGACGAGCTCCTGCCGCCCGGGAACCGGGAATGGCACCGGGAGCCCCTCGACGTCCCCGCCCTGGACGCCCTGGACGGCGCCGTCACCCTCGCGGCCGTCGGCATCGCCGTCACCGGCACCATCGTCCTGGACACCGGGCCGGGCCAGGGCAGGCGCGCGCTCACCCTCGTCCCCGACTACCACCTGTGCGTCGTCCGCGCCGAGCAGATCGTCGACGACGTCCCCGCGGCGCTGGCGCGCCTGGACCCGCGCCTGCCGTTGACCTTCGTCTCCGGCCCCTCCGCGACCAGCGACATCGAACTCACCCGGGTCGAGGGCGTGCACGGGCCCCGGACCCTGGACGTGATCATCGTCGAGCCCGCCGGCACCACCGGCCCGCCCCACCCCGAACACCCGGAGCAGCCATGAGGATCGCCCTGCACACCCGCGTCCGCGAGGACCGGATCGAGGAGTACGAGGCCGCGCACCGCGAGGTACCGGCCGAACTCACCGACGCCATCAGGGCCGCCGGCGTGACCTCCTGGACCATCTGGCGCAGCGGGTCCGAGCTGTTCCACCTGCTGGAGTGCGAGGACTACGCCCGGCTGCTCGCCGAGCTGGAGCACCTCCCGGTCAACATCGCCTGGCAGGCGCGGATGGCCGAGCTCCTCGACGTCGTCCACGACTACTCCGAGGCGGGCGGCGCGGCCGGGCTCCCCGTCGTGTGGGAGCTGTGACGACCGTCCGGGGCGGCCGCGGTGCTTCCGGGCCCCGCGGCCGCCCCGGGCGGAACCCGTATGCTGCGAAGATCAGATGACCAGGAGGGCGTAGTCGTGCCAGTCACCGACGAGGCGATCGAGAAGATCAAGGCCATGATCGTGAGCGGTGAGCTCCGCCCCGGTGAGCGCCTGCCGAAGGAGGCGGACCTCGCGGACCGGCTCGGCCTCTCCCGCAACTCCCTGCGGGAGGCGGTCAAGGCCCTCTCGCTCATCCGGGTGCTCGACGTGCGCCAGGGCGACGGCACGTACGTGACCAGCCTGGAGCCCGAAGTCCTGCTGGACGCGCTGGGCTTCGTCGTCGACTTCCACCAGGACAACACGGTCCTGGAGTTCCTGGAGGTCCGCCGCATCCTGGAGCCGGCCGCCACCGCGATGGCCGCCCGGGTCATGTCCGACGAGGACATCGCCGCCCTGCGCGACATGCTGGAGGGCCTGCCCGAGGACGCGTCGCTCGACGAACTCATCGCCAACGACCTGGAGTTCCACCACCTGATCGCGGCCGGGTCGGGCAACACCGTGCTCTGCTCGCTGATCGACGGCCTGTCCGGCCCCACCACGCGCGCACGGATCTGGCGCGGGCTGACGGAGGAGGACGCGGTGGCCCGCACCCGCCAGCAGCACCGCGCCATCCTCGACGCCATCGCCCGCCGCATGCCCGAGGTCGCCCACGCCTGGGCGACCGCACACGTCGCCGGGGTCGAACAGTGGCTCCGGGACACCCTCGGCAAGGCGGAGTCGCACCTCTGGGCCGACCAGGAGGTGTGACCGGCCCGGCGGCGCCGGAAGGAACGAGCGGTCACCCGCCCGCCCGGCACGTTCTCAGGCGGCGAGCAGGGTGCGGTACTGCTCGGCGTGGGCCTTGAGTTCCACGTCGGAGACCAGGCGGGCGCCGAACAGTACGAGGGGCTCGGCGAGCCGCATGCCCGTCAGGTGGGCCGTGGCGTCCAGCGGGGCCATCAGCTGCGCCATGGTGAAGCGGTTGCGGCCGTCGGGCGCGTAGGCCTCCTCGGGCGCGCCGGTGGAGGTGACCAGCCGGAGGGTCTTGCCGTGCAGCGCGGTGCCGCCGGTGCCGTAGGCGAACCCGTACGCCAGCACCTCGTCGATCCAGGTCTTGAGCACGGCCGGCACCGAGTACCAGTGCCAGGGGAACTGCCAGACGATCCGGTCGTGCGCGCGCAGCAGCGCCTGTTCGCGCTCGACGTCGATCCGCCCGTCGGGGTAGGCGGCGGACAGGTCGTGCACGGTGACGTGGTCCAGGTCCCGGACCGCGTCGGCCAGGCCGACCGTGATCCGGGAGGAGCCCGGGTCGGGGTGCGCGACGACGACCAGGGTGCGCGGCGTGGCGGAGAGGTTCATGTCCTGGTGCTCCCTCGGTGGGTGCGGCGGTCTATGTGACGGATCGTTCCGTCACCCATGTTGTGACGGAACGATCCGTCTGTCAAAGTTGCGGCTGAGGACGGCCGGATCGGATCGCAGCACCGGCACCGGCACCAGCCCCCAGGAGGAAGCCATGGCCCGCAGGACGGCACAGGAGAACCGGCGGCACGTCCTGGACGTGGCGGGCGACCTCTACTACCAGCGCGGCATCCGCGCGGTCGGCATGGACCTGGTGGTCAAGGAGAGCGGCGTCGGCAACGCGACCGTCTACCGCCAGTTCCCCACCAAGGACGCCCTCGCCACCGCCTACGTGGAGGACCGGGCGGAGCGCTGGCTGGCCGGCCTGCGCGAGGCCGCCGACCAGGTGGCCGAGCCGCGCGAGAAGCTGGTCGCGGTCTTCGCGGCGGTCACCGGCCACACCGGGCGGGACGGCTTCCGCGGCTGCCCGATGCTCAACACCAACACCGAGTTCCCCGATCCCGAGCACCCCGCCAACCAGGTCGCCAAGGCCCACAAATTGCAGCTCCGCGACTGGCTGCGCGACCTGGCCGCCGACGCCCGCGCCGCCGACCCCGAACAGCTCGCCGACGAGCTCCTGCTGGTCCTCAACGGCGCCTACGCCACCGCCACCGTCCTCGGCCCCGACGGTCCCGCCCGCCGCACCACCGACCTGGCCCGGCGCCTGGTGCACAGCGCCTGCCCCGCCCCGGACGGCGCCGCCTGAGAACGTGCCGGGCCGGCGGGTGACCACCCGCCCTTGAGGCCGCCGGCGGGGCGGGCGGGCCCTTTCGAACCGTCCGCACCGGATTGATCCGATGACTAAGCATCCTCCGGGCCGCCCCAACCTGCAAGGCCGAGCCGACAGAGAAGCGGAAAGGGCCGCAAGCCCGGTCGACCAAGGTCACACATTGGCACGTTGACCTGCTGATTCTCCATCATCCAGAGCAAACTGCCCACCCCGCTTGAGAACGTTCTCCCACTCCCGACATGAACGCGGAGCGGCCTTGATTCATCCGACATATCGCCGTCAGATGTCTTGACACGCCGCTCCGCACGCCGCCATACATGTACCTGACTCGCCAGGCCACTCCCTTTGCGAGCATTCCAGGACATATGGAGCATCCATGCCACGATCCATCAGCCGGAGAAGCATGCTCACCGGCCTGGCAGTTGCCACCGCCGCCACGGTCATCGGACCCGTCGGCAGCCGGGCCGAGGCCGCCGAGACCGGGGACGCCGCGACCGGAGGCACCGCGACCGGAGGCGCCGCGCTGCCCCTCGTCCCGCTGCGCGTCCCGAAGCTCGACCAGGGGGCCTGGCAGCAGCCGGACAGCAAGATCCAGTGGATGCGCGACAACAAGGTGTCCATGTTCATCCACTGGGGCGTGTACTCGGCAGCGGCCCAGGGTGAGTGGAACATGTTCTACTCGAAGACCGCGCCGACCTCCTACCGGGCGCAGTGGGCCGGCTCGTTCGCCAGCCAGTCCCAGTCCTACGACCCCGCCGCCTGGGCGCAGCTGGCCAAGGACCTCGGCGCCGCCGAAGTCGTCCTGACCACCCGTCACCACGAGGGGTTCGCCCTGTGGCCCAGCGGCCACCCCAATGCCTGGACCACCGGCTCCGCCCCCTTCCCGGCCGGCACGGACTTCGTCAAGGGCTACGTGAACGCCGTGCGCGCGGCGGGCCTGCGGGTCGGGCTCTACTACTCGCCGATCGACTGGCGCTACCCCGGCTACTACGACGTGAGCGGCTCGAAGCCGCCGAGCCCCGCGCTCACCTCCGACTGCGTACTGCCGAACAGCGTCTACCCGTGGAACTACGAGGGCTCCGACCCGGCGGGTTTCGACTACCACGAGAACGCCCGGATCATGAAGAACGAGGTGTACCAGTCCGTGAAGGAGCTGGTCACCGACTACGGCGCGATCGACGACATCTGGTGGGACGGCGGCTGGCTGGCGCAGCAGGGCACCGACGCGTCGGGGTCGTTCTTCTGGGAGCCCGGTCAGTACCGGGACGGCGGCAACGGCTGGCAGGTGGACGCCGCGTACGGCGACACCGAGACGGACACCGGCAGGCCGCTGGGCCTCACCGGCGTGCTGCGCCGGCACCAGCCGAACGCCGTGTCCAACTCCCGCTCGGGATGGGTGGGCGACTACGACCTCGACGAGGGCTCCGGCGTGCCGAGCGGTCCGATCCGGTACGGCCGCCTGGTCCAGAAGACGTTCAGCGTCGGCGGAAGCTGGGGGTACAGCGGCAACTCCGCCATGCCCTTCTCCCAAGCGCTGGGCCTGTTCGTCAACTCCTTCATCCGCGACATGTCCGTGCTCGTCAACGTCGGCCCGGACGCGACCGGTACGGTCCCGAGCACGCAGGCCGCGGTGATCCGCCAGCTCGGCGGCTTCATGAACGCCAACCGGGAGGCCGTGTACAACACCCGCGGCGGCCCGTGGAACCCGGTGGACGGCCAGTACGGCTTCACCTTCGCCGACCGGACCGTCTACGCACACCTGCTGGCCGGGTACAACGGCGGCAGCAGCTTCACGACGCCGTCCCTGGGCGATGCGAACGTCACCTCGGTCTACGACGTGGTCTCCAAGAGCGCGCTGTCCTTCGGCGCGGCGAGCGGGAACGCCGTCACCATCACGGGCATCGACCGCACCCGATACCCCGACGACACGATCGTGGCGATCGTGCTCGACCGCCCGGTGGTGCCGACGGACATCGCCCGCGGCTGCCCGGCCACGGCCGACGGTTCGGAGACCTCGCACGGGAACGTTCCGGCCAACGCGTTCGACGGGGACACCTCCAGCCGCTGGTGCGCGGCCGACGGGAACACCGGCCACTGGTTGCAGGCCGACCTCGGCTCGGTGCGGCCGGTCACGGGCGCGAGGATCGCCTGGGAACTGCCGGGGCACGCCTACCAGTTCCGGATCGACGGTTCCGCCGACGGGTCCACCTGGTCGACGCTCGCCGACCTGACCGGGAACTCCTCCGCCGTGCAGGTGCAGACCGCGACCTTCACGGCCTGGACCCGCTACGTCCGGGTGACCGTCACCGGTGGTGTGAACGCTAACACGTGGGCGTCGATCCGCTCGCTGGAGGTTTACGACCGCGCCTTCCTGGACCCGTCCCTCTAGGATCCTTCCCCTCCGCTTGACCAACGCGTGTGTGGCGCCCGTCCTCTGACGGGCGCCACCCACGTTGTCGTCGGCGCGGCTCAGCCGGCCTTGACCAGGTTCCACTGCTGCGACGTGCCGCCGTTGACGGTCCACTGGACCACCGGTTGGCCGTCCACCGTGCCGTTCCCGTTGTCCAGCGCCATCCCGCTCGCCCGGTTGGTGAGCTGGTAGGCGCCGCCGCCGAGCGCGGTGATGCTCCACTGCTGCTGGTCGCTCCCGTTGTCGGGCTGCTGGACCAGTGCGGCGCCCGCGGTCGTGCTGGCCCCGTTGTCGAGGGCCAGCCCGTTTCGGGCGCACACCAGCTTGAACCAACCCGCCTCCAGGCCGGTCAGGGTCCACTGCTGCGGCGTCCCTCCGTTCACGGCCCACTGCATCACCTGGCTGCCGGCCGTGGCGGTGTTGCCGTTGTCCAGGGCCTTGCCGCTACGGGCGCAGACCAGCTCGTAGACGCCGTCGGCGACCACGGCCGGCATCCCGTCGACCTCGACGACGACCACCGGGTCGTTGGCGTCGGGGGCCGTGGTCGGCACCGAGACGTTGATGGTCCCGCCGCTCACCGAGTAGGAGAGCGAGGTCGACTGGTTGCTCATCAGGTAGATCCGGTTGATCGTGTTGGAGATCAGCGGGATCTGCAGCGTGCCGTTGGTCGGCCAGGTGAACACGTGGGCGTAGAGCTTGCCGGACTTCCTGGTGAACGTGCCCCAGGACGGCTCGGCGGTGAACGGGCTGCCGTTGGTCCCGTGGATGCTGTCGCTGTTGACGGCCATCCAGCTCGCGAGTCCCTGGAGGACGGTGACGGAGCCCGGGGTGGGCGTGCCGTCGGGCTTGGGACCGATGTTGAGCAGGTAGTTGCCGTCCCGGGAGGCCACCGTGACGAATTCCCGGATGATGGTCTGCACGGACCGGTAGGAGTTCTCGGCCCAGGAGGTGTAGCCCCAGGCGCCGTTCATGGTCGCGCAGGTCTCCCAGGGCCGGCCGAGCGGCACGGCCGGCACGGTCTGCTCCGGGCAGGCGAAGTCACCGAGGCCCTGGTCGCGCTTGACCCGCTCGTTGACGATCAGGCCGGGCTTGAGACCGATCAGGTAGTTGTAGAGGTCGATCCCGTCGGCCGAGGTCCACCAGTCGGTGAGGGTCGGGGTGGCGGGGTTGCCGCACCAGTCGCCGTCGAACCACAGGATCGCCGGGTCGTACTTGGTGATCAGTTCCTGCAGCTGGGCCTTCATGTCGCTGATGTAGGAGGACCGGGCGCTCATCGAGGCCATGTCGGTGTAGGTCGTGTTGTGGTCGATGGTCTGGGACCAGTGGTTCCAGTCCATGATCGAGTAGTACAGCCCGAACTTGATACCGCGGACGTCGCAGGCGCTCTTGAGTGCGGCCAGCAGGTCGTTCTGGTACGCGGTGTAGCCGGGCAGGGTGTAGCGCTTGGTGCCGGTGGTGTCGGTGAAGCCCGCCACGGTGGAGTTGTACATCGCGAAGCCTTCGTGGTGCTTCGCGGTGATCACCAGGTACTTCATGCCGGCGTTCAGGGCGAGGTCGGCGATGGTGTTCGCGTTGAAGCCGACCGGGTTGAACGGGGCCGACACCTGGGACTGGTAGGTGGGCTTGGTGTAGTTGTCGTTGGAGAACGCCCACTCGCCGTGACCGAGCTGGCTGTAGGAGCCGAAGTGGATGAACATCCCGAAGCGGGCCTGGTACCACCAGGCCATCTTGGACGGCACCTGGTAGGCCTGGGCGGTGCCGGGCCGGAGCACCTGGGGCAGGCCGAAGGCCACGGCGCCTCCGGCGAGGGCGGCGGCCCGGATCAGCTGACGGCGGCTCAGTCCGGTGGTTGACATAGGAGGCTCCTCGTTCGGGTGGGAGTGCTGTCGATGCTGCGGCTACTTGCCGAGGTTGTTGCCCCACAGGGCCTTGTCGTCGACGTTGTCCTTCGTCACCAGCGTCACGGGGAGCTGGTCCTCCAGCCCGTTGGGCAGAGCGACGATGGTCGACTGATGGTCGGTCGGCCCCGGCTTGAACGCCTTGCCCTCGACGGCGGCCTGCGCGTAGAACAGCGCGTACTTGGCGTACAGGTCGGCGGGTTGGGAGACGGTGGCGTCGATGTCGCCCTTGCGGATGGCGTCGAACTCCTGCGGGATGCCGTCGTTGGAGACGACGGCGATGTGCCCCGGCTGGCCGGCTGGCTTGAGCATGCCTTGCTGCTGGAGCACGGAGACGGTCGGCCGCAGGAAGACGCCGCCGGCCTGCAGGTAGATCCCGCCGAGGTCGGGGTTGGCCGCCAGCGTCGACTGGAGCTTCGCCGCGGCGACGTCCCCCTTCCAGTCGGTGCCCAGCTCGATCACCTGGACGCCTGGGAACTTCTCCTTCATGCAGGTGGAGAACCCCCGGCTCCGGTCGTAGGCGTTGATCGAGTCGAGCGCCCCCTGGAGCTCCGCGACCTTCCCCTTTCCCTTGAGCTGCGCGCCCAGGAACTGGCAGGCCTTGGTGCCGTAGTCGACGTTGTTCGCCCGGACGGCCATGTACACCTCGCCGTGCTCGGGTTCGGTGTCGACGCTCACCACGCTGACGCCGCGTCTGAAGAGCTCGCCGAGCAGCACGTCGGTGACGTAGGTCGCCTGTGGCGCGATCACCACCGCCTTGGCGTTCGCCTGCTCGAATCCCTGGACGTTGGACCGCAGTTCGTCCTCGCGGTTGTGGGACGCCGTGATCGGCAGGGTGCGGATCGCCTGCGCGGCGACGCCCTTCCTCACGTACTGCTCGTACGCCCGCCAGAAGTCGGAGTCGTCCCGCGGCAGGTCGATGCCGATCGCCCCCTCGGCGGAAGGCTTCTGTGCTCCGCTCGTGCTGCGGTCGCACCCCGTGGCGCCGACGACCAACACGGCCCCGGCCATCGCCGCGAGTCCGGAAGAGCGAAGCCTCATCGCACTGATCTCCTTGCCTTGGAACGCCCGCCCACCGCGGGGAGATCCCTCACCCGCGTACGCCGCCACCGCCGTCCGGGGGGCTCGCGGTACCGAGGACCTTACGAGCGTGAAACCTGGACGACAAGTAGAGGCATCCGATGACTCCCAAACGTGACATCGGGATTTCGGCCATATCTTCGCGGTATGGCCGGTGAAATACGGCCATTCATCGGATGTATCACCCCCGGATCCCTGGACTCCTCGGCGCCCACGGCCTATAAATCCATCCCATGACCCCACGCGATGTGAACGCGCACACCCTCCGCCGCTTCCCCCGCCGGACCGTGCACCTGGACTTTCACACCGGCCCCGACATCCCCGACGTGGGACGCGACTTCGACCCGGTGACCTTCGCCCGGGCCTTCCGCGACGCCCACGTCGACAGCGTGACCGTCTTCGCCAAGTGCCACCACGGCCACCTCTACTACGGGACCGACCGGCCGGAACGCCACCCCGGGCTCGCCCCCGACCTCGACCTGCTCGCCGAGCAGGTCGAGGCCCTGCACGCCGTGGGCATCCGCGCACCGATCTACCTGTCCCTCCAGGTCGACGAGTTCGCCGCCCGGGAGCACCCGGAGTGGATCGCGCACGGCGAGGACCTGAAGCTCGCCCGCTGGAGCACCTCGGCCTTCGAGGCGGCCTGGAACATCCTCGACATGTCCAGCCCCTACGCCGACTACTTCGCCGATCAACTGGACGAGGTGCTCCGGCGCTTCGCCCCGGTCGACGGCATCTTCATCGACATGTGCTGGAACCAGCCCAGCGCGAGCCGCTGGGCAGTGGACGGGATGCGCCGCGAGGGGCTGGACCCGGCCGACGCGGACCACCGGAACCGCTACGCGAACCTCGTGGCCCGGCGCTACATGGCCCGCTACTCCGCGATGGTGGAGAAGGCCCTACCCGCGGACGCCGCCCAGAGCGTCTGGTTCAACAGCCGGCCCAAGACCGGGCTGCCCGAGGAGCGCCGGTTCATCCGGCACGTCGAGATCGAGGGCCTGCCCACCGGCGGCTGGGGCTACGCGTTCCTCCCGTACGTGGCGCGCTTCGTCCGCCCCATGGGACTGCCCGTCCTCAGCCACACCGGGCGGTTCCACGAGAGCTGGGGGGACAACGCCGCCCTCAAGCCCCGGGCGGCGCTGCTGTACGAGACCAGCCAGATGCTGAGCCACGGTCTGACCAGCGGTGTGGGCGACGTGCTGCACCCGCGGGGCGTCGCCGCTCCGGCGGTGTACGAGCTCATCGGCTCGGTCTACGGGCACATCGAGGAGTGCGAGCCCTTCCTCGACGGCGGCCGGGTCGTCAGCGAGGTCGCCGTGGTCACCGACCCCGGCCTCGGCGACAACCCTGGCGCGAGCAACATCGGCGCCGTCCGGGCACTGCAACAGCTCCGGGCGCAGTTCGACGTGGTCCCGCCGACGGCCGACCTGAGCGGGTACCGGGCGGTCGTCGTGCCCGAGAGCACGGCGGTCGACGACGCCCTGGCGGAGCGCCTGCACGCGTACCGGCGGGCAGGCGGCGCCGTGCTGCTGGTCGGGCCGGCGCTGCTCAGGAACGGCACCGAGCCCGCCCTCCCCGACCTCCCGGTCGAGGGACTCGCACCGGCGCCGGCCGGTGAGGTGTTCCTCGCCTGCCAGGGCGTCCCCGGGGTCCCGGAGGACTTCCCGGTCATCAGCCACGGCTCCCGGCTGACCGCCCGGGCACTGCCCGGCGCCGAGGTCCTGGCCCGGGTGGTGGCGCCCTACTTCCCGCGCTCCTGGGACCGGTTCTGCGGCCACTCCTACACTCCCCCGGCCAACCCGACCGACGGGGCGGCCGTCGTCGTCGGCGACGGGGTGGCCGCGGTGACCGTGTCGCTGCTGGAGGCCTTCCACGAGCACGGCCTGGAGACGTACCGTCGGCTGCTCGGCGCCGCCCTGGACCGGCTCCTGCCGGACCCGCTCGTCCGCGCCGGCGGGCCGGTCCACCTGGAGACCACCGTGAAGCGCACCGCCGCGGGCACCGTGGTGCACCTGATCAGCTTCGTCCCGTCCCGGGAGACCCCGGAGCTCGACCTGGTGCACGACCCGTTCCCGCTGGTCGACGTGCCCGTCGCCGTCCGGCTCGCCGCCGCCCCGCGCTCGGTGCGGCTCCAGCCGGCCGGGCTGGAGCTGCCCTGGGAGTACGACGGCGAGTACGTCCACGTGCGGGTCACCACCGGGGACGGCCACGCGATGATCGTGGCCGAGCACGACTGACCGCGGGGTACGGGCCCCGGATCACCCGGCGGGCAGCAGCAGCGGGTCCGCCATGATCCGGCGCACCGTCGTCAGCGCCGCGCCCAGCAGCGGGCCGCGCCGGCCGAGCGCGGACGGGCGCAGCGCCTCCGGGGCCCAGGGCCGCACGGTGACCCGGGCGGCCAATTCGGCGCGCACGGACGGCAGCAGCCAGTCGGCGAGTTCGGCGTAGGCACCGCCGAGGACGAGGCCGTCCGGGTCGATGAGCTCCACGGCGGACGCGAGGGCGAGCCCCAGGGCCTGCCCCGCCCGGTCCAGCGCCCGCAGGGTGGGCTCGTGCCCGGCGGCCGCCCGCTCGGCGAGCAGCGCGACCGGGTCGGCCGGGCGGTGCTGCGCGAGGCCGGCCCCCGCGCGCGGGGGGGGGGGGGGGGGGGGCGGGGGCGCCGGCCCCCCCCCCCCACCGCCGCGTCGCCCGCGTACTGCTCCAGGCAGCCGCGGGCACCGCAGGCGCATCCGACGCCGTCCGGCTGGACGGGGATGTGGCCGAGTTCGCCGGCGAAGCCGCGGGCGCCCCGGAACAGCCGTCCGTCGATGACCAGGGCGGCGCCGATCCCGGCTTCGGCGGAGACGTGGACGAAGGTCTCCGCGGCCTGCCCGGCGCTCCAGTACTCGGCCAGCGCACCGAGGTTGGCCTCGTTCTCGGGCTCGGGCACCGTGTCCGGGTCGGGCCAGTGGTCGGCGAGGCGGACGCCGCGCCAGCCGAGGTTGGGCGCGCGCTCGACCAGCCCGGCCGGTTCGTTCGGCACCACCCCGGGGACGGCCAGGACGCGGCCCTCGACGCTCAGGCCGAGGGCGGCGGCCTCCGCCTGCGCCTCGGCCGCCAGCGCCGCGGTCTCCGCCAGCACCTCCCCGGCCGGACGGCCCGCGTTCTCCCGTTCGACCCGGCGCCACACCCGAGGCTCGCCGCGCAGGTCCACCACGCAAGCGCCGAGGTGGGTGATGCCGATCTCCAGCCCCAGACCCGCCGGGCCCTGGTCGTTCACGGCCAGCGCCCGGCCGGGGCGGCCGACCCGTCCGCTGGCCGTGGCCGCCGCCTCGGTCAGGGCGCCGCGGCCGATCAGCTCGTCCACCAGGGAGGAGACGGCCGCCCTGGTCAGGCCGATGCGCCCGGCGACGTCCGCGCGGGAGAGCGGGCTGTGCCCGGCGACCGCGCCGAGGACCAGTGAGAGGTTCTGCCGTCGCATGTCCTGTTGCGACGCGGGTCCGCTCTCCGGTCCCTTGCCCGCCCTGACCACCACCGTCACGCGCCCCTCCTACCGGTCCTCGGCCGGGGCACCCTGCAAGGCCCCGGCCCGACGCAGGGTATCCCCGATCCGCATCAGCGCGTCCTCGTCCTTCTTCACGGCCTCCAGGACCGGGCCCTCGGCCGTCCGCCAGCGGCGTGCCACGGCGTCGGCGGGCTCGCCGGTGAGCAGCGCGGCGGCCTGGGCGGCAGCGCCGAGCGCCACCAGTTCCTGCGCGGCGGGCACCTGGACCGCCCGGCCCGAGAGCCGCAGGACGGTCCGCTGCCACGCCGTGCCGCGGGCGCCGCCGCCGATGAGCAGCAGCGGTTCGTCGCCGTCCGGGTCCTCGCCCCCGGCGCGCAGGACGCCGTCCAGGGCCGCGAGCAGGGCGTGGGCGGCGCCGTCGTAGGCGGCCTGGAGCAGCTGTCCGCGGGTGGTGTCGTGGCGGAGTCCGTGGATCAGGCCGGACGCGCCCGGGAGGTCGGGCGTGCGCTCGCCGTCCAGGTAGGGCAGGACGACCGCGGTGCCGCCGTCCTCGACCTCCTCGCGGCCGCGTCCGAGCAGGGCGGCGAAGCGGTCGACGGCCAGGGTGCAGTTGAGCGTGCAGGCCAGCGGCAGCCAGCCTCCGAGGGCGTCGGCGAAGCCCGCGACGGTGCCGCTCGGATCGGCCGGCCGCGTCCGGCCGACGGCGTAGACGGTGCCGGAGGTGCCCAGGCTGAGCACCGGCTGCCCGGGGCGGAGGCCGAGCCCGAGGGCCGCCGCCATGTTGTCGCCGGTGCCGGTGGCCACCAGTGCCCCCTCGCGCAGCGGCAGACCGGGACGGACGACGCCGGCCCGCACACCGGCCGGGAGGACCTCGGGCAGGAGCGCGGGATCGAGGCCGATGCGGGCGAGGACGTCCCGGTCGTACCCGTCCGGGCCCCACCAGCCGGTGCCCGACGCGTCGCCGCGGTCGGTGACGGCCTCGCCGGTCAGCCGTTCCGTCAGGAAGTCGTGGGGCAGGCGGACGGCGGCGACGCGGTCGGCCGCGGCGGGCTCGTGGGCGCGCAGCCAGGCCCATTTGGGGGCGGTGAAGGCGGCGGTCGGGACGCTGCCGGTGCGGCGGGCGATCTCCACCGCGCCGAGCGCGTCGCGCAGGCCGGCGGCCTGCGGCGCGGACCGGACGTCGTTCCAGAGCAGCGCCGGGCGGACCGGGCGGCCGGCCGCGTCGAGGGTGACGAGGCCGTGCTGCTGGCCGGCGACGGAGACCGCCGCCGCGCGGTCCGCCCAGCCCGTACGCGCCGCGGCCTCGCCGAGCGCCGCCCACCACTGCTCGGGGTCGCTCTCCCTGCCGGCCCCCGTGCTGACGGTGTGCCGAGCTCGGGCCTCGCCCACCACGGCGCCGGTGTCGATGTCGACGGCCAGGGCCTTGGTGGACTGGGTCGAGCTGTCGACGCCGATCACGACACGCTGCTCAGCCATGCGTTCCTCCGGTGTGGGTTCCTTTTGACGTTCCGGCATACTAATTTGTTGAGAGCCCTGACAAACACCCTCCGCACGCGATTCGGAGCCGCTCCATGTCCAGCGACCCGCTCGTCCCCACCCCCGCGCACAAGTTCACCTTCGGCCTGTGGACCGTCGGCTGGCAGGGGCGCGACCCCTTCGGCGACGCGACCCGGCCCGCCCTCGACCCGGTCGAGACCGTACAGCGGCTCGCCGGGCTCGGCGCCCACGGCGTCACGTTCCACGACGACGACCTGATCCCCTTCGGCACCGGCGACGCCGAGCGCGAGCAGGTGGTCAAGCGCTTCCGCGCCGCCCTGGACACGGCCGGGCTGAAGGTGCCGATGGCCACCACCAACCTCTTCACCCACCCCGTCTTCAAGGACGGCGCGTTCACCGCCAACGACCGCGACGTGCGGCGCTACGCGCTGCGCAAGACGATCCGCAACATCGACCTGGCGGCGGAGCTCGGCGCCTCGGTCTACGTCGCCTGGGGCGGCCGCGAGGGCGCCGAGTCGGGGGCGGCCAAGGACGTGCGCACGGCCCTCGACCGGCTGAAGGAGGCCTTCGACCTCCTCGGCGAGTACGTCGAGCAGCAGGGCTACGACCTGCGCTTCGCGATCGAGCCCAAGCCCAACGAGCCGCGCGGCGACATCCTGCTGCCGACCGTCGGCCACGCGCTGGCGTTCATCAACGAGCTGGAGCGCCCCGACCGGGTCGGCCTCAACCCGGAGGTCGGCCACGAGCAGATGGCCGGCCTCAACTTCCCGCACGGCATCGCCCAGGCCCTGTGGCACGGCAAGCTGTTCCACATCGACCTCAACGGCCAGTCCGGCATCAAGTACGACCAGGACCTGCGCTTCGGCGCCGGCGACCTGCGGCAGGCCTTCTGGCTGGTCGACCTGCTGGAGTCGGCCGGCTACGACGGCCCCAAGCACTTCGACTTCAAGCCGCCGCGCACCGAGGACTTCGACGGCGTGTGGGCCTCGGCGGCCGCCTGCATGCGCAACTACCTGCTGCTGGCCGAGCGTTCCCACGCCTTCCGCGCCGACCCGGAGGTCCAGGCCGCGCTCACCGCCTCGCGCCTGCCCGAACTCGCCCTCCCCACGGCCCAGGACGGCCTGGCCGGGCTCCTGGCGGACCGCTCCGCCTTCGAGGACTTCGACGTCGACACCGCCGCCCGCCGCGGCATGGCGTTCGAGCAGCTGGACCAGCTGGCCTACGAACACCTCCTCGGCGCCCGCTGACCGGGGCCACGGGAGAGCCGGGCCGTGCGGGTGGCACGGCCCGGCTCTCCCGTCGGGTCGCGGTTGGTGCGGCGCCGCATGGCCGACTCCGGCCGTGGCCGGGCGGAAACGGGGCGAGGTCCCGCACGCCACGGTGCGGTGGGGTGGGGGGCCAACCGGCGGGGGGCCGCCGCAGGCCGGGGTGGGGCGGTCGGCGTACCCGGTGGCTGCCCGGCCGCATTGGAGGGCCCC
>NZ_JBHYWI010000040.1:66696-81130 GCF_042751525.1 Kitasatospora sp. NPDC059408 | reverse complement strand
CGGTCGGGACGGCCCCTGCGGGGGTGCGTCGCCCGGGCGCTCACGGCCCGGGCGGTGGGGACTCAGTCGTCCAGGACCATCGCCTCGGCGCAGGCGGCGATGGTGAGGATGAGGGCGTCGTCCTGGCCGGGGACGATCTTGACCGAGTAGTGCTCGCTCAGCAGCGACCACTCGCGGGAGATGTGCGCGATCTCCTGCTCGCCGTAGGTGATGGCGTACTGGTGGTCGGTGATGTTGCCGGTGACGTGGATCTCCGCGCCGTTCTCGAAGGTCACCGTGAACTTGTAGACCAGCGGCGAGAAGAGCGCCTTCTTCACCGTCGCGATGGTCTGCTCGCCGCGCTTGATGTAGCGGATGTCGCGCAGCGTCATGATCTTCTCGGAGATCCGGTAGAGCTCGTTGCCCTCGGAGTCCTGCATCGCGATCGCGCCGCTGAAGCTGAACATCTTCTCGTCGACCTGGAAGGCGCGCTCGCCGCCGCGCTTGATCCAGAAGTCGTGGGTGGGCGAGAAGAACTTCTCGTCGATGTCGTAGACGACGCCCTCGGGCACCGGCTGGTGGCCGTTCATGAGCTTCTGCCCGAGGTCCATCAGGAAGTTGTCGTGGTGCTCGCCCTGGCCCTGGCGCTGCTCGTCACCGAACAGCTCCTGCGCGATGCCGAGCAGGCCGCCGAACTCGTTGCTCATGTGTGTTTCGTCCCCATCTGATGGTGCGTTGGCGGGCACGATCCTAGGGACGGGAAACGGGCGCGGGACAGCTTTCCGGGCCTCTGTTGCACAATCCGCACAGAACGTGCGAACGGCTGTAGCGGAGGAGAAATCCCTGGTCGGAGGGGGTGTGTGCGAACGGCCCTTGGTGCGGCGTCAGACGGCGGGGAGGTCCGCGGGACGGGCCTGCGGAAGGGTTTCCGGGAGGGTCGGCAGCTCGGCGGCGCTGGCGAGGACGCGGGCGTGCGGGTGGCCGGCGAAGGCGGCGCGCGGGAGCTCGCCGGTGAGGACCCCGACGACGACCCCGGCCCCGGCGTTGGTGCCCGCCTCGACGTCGACGATGGTGTCGCCGGCGGCCAGGACGCGGCGGGTGTCGATGACGCCGGTCTTCTCCATCGCCCGGTGGATCATGTGCGGGGCCGGGCGGCCGCGCGGGACCTCGTCCGAGGTGACGACGGCGTCCAGGTTGCCGCCCTCGCCGGCGGACCAGCCGAGCGACTCCAGCAGCGGGTAGGCCACGTCGGCGCTGAAGCCGGTGGTCAGGGCGACCTTGATGCCGCGGCGGCGCAGCTCGGCGAGCGCCTCCTCGACGCCCTCGATGGCCTGCGGCGGCGTGGCCCGGTAGGCCTCGCGCAGGAACGCGGCGAAGGCCTCGTAGCCCTCCTCGACGAGTTCCGGCGTGGGGGTGCCGCCGCCGAGGCGGACCAGGGCGGCGATGGCCTCGCGCTTGTCGGTGCCCATCCAGGTCTGCAGGTCCTCGTCGGAGACCGGCACGCCGGTGCGCTCGACGGCGGTGCGCAGCGCCCGGTACACGGCGCCCGACTCGTTGACGGTGGTGCCGGCCATGTCCAGAGCGGCGAGCTCGATCACGGTGAATCAGTCCTCTTCGGTGCGGTAGCGGCCGATGGTGGTGCGGCCTTCGACGGTGTTCTCGATGGTGAAGGTGGCCATGGCGGGGAGGTAGCGGTCGTCGGCGTCCTCCAGCGGCTCGCCCCGGCTCGACGTGGTCAGCCGGCGCACGCGCAGCAGCGGGTCGCCGATGCCGATGTCCAGGTGCTCGGCGTCCTCGGGGGAGGCCGCGACGGCGTCGATGGTGTGCCGGGCGTGGTGGAGGTCGACCTCGCGGCGCAGCAGCTCCTCGTAGATGGAGCCGGTGTCCGGGTCGAAGTCGAACAGGGCGCGGCCGACCTCGTGGACGAAGGTCGAGCGTTCCAGCATGGCCGGGACGCCGTCCAGCAGCCGCAGCCGGACGAGCTCGACGACCGGCGCGCCCTCGGCGATGCCGAGCCGGGCCGCCGAGTCGGGGGAGGCCCGGCGGCGGGCCACCTCGATCGTCGTCTGCCCGGGCTCGCGGCCGATGCCGCGGGCCCACTGGGTGAACGACAGGAAGGTGGCGAAGGGCTGGGAGGGGGCCGCGCGTCGGGCGACCGGCGGCTTGCCCCGGCCGCCGACCAGGCTGCCCTCGCGGCGCAGCAGGGCCAGGGCCTGGCGCACCGGGCCCCGGGAGGTGCCGAACTCGGCGCACAGCTGCGACTCGCTGGGCACCGGGCGGCCCTCGGGCCACTCGCCGGAGTCGATGCGGCGCTGGAACTCGACGCCGAGCCGCTGGTGCAGCGGGACGTCCTCGGGAGCCCGGTCCAGCGGACGGTCACTTGTCTTCACAAGACGACTATGACACTTCCGGGCGTGGCTTCTCAAGGCCGTTCCACCTGGCGGTTTCCCCGGGTGGCCCGGTGTTCCCGGTGATCGTCGAGCAGGTGAACAGAGGGTAACTTGTACAGACATCTCTTGACGTAGGCGTCGGCGAACCCGGAACCTGGGGCCATGAGCAGCACTGCACCCGCCACCGCCCCCGCCGTCACCCGCTCGCCCGCGCCCGGGCGCAGCGACCTCGTGATCGTCGGCGCCGGCATCGTCGGCCTCGCCCACGCCTTCGAGGCGCTCGCCAACGGGCTCTCCGTCACCGTCGTCGAGCGCGACCGGCAGCCCGTCGGCGCTTCGGTCCGCAACTTCGGCCACTGCTGCATCAGCGCCCAGGAGGGCGACCTGCTCGGCCTCGCCCGGCGCTCCCGGGCCGGCTGGCTGCGCGCCGCGCAGGCCGCCGGGTTCTGGGCCGCCGAGGCCGGCGCCCTCGTGGTCGCCCGCTCGGCCACCGAGGCGGCCGTGCTGGAGGAACTGCACGCCGAGCGCGGCGGCCGGGGCGTCGTGCTGCGCACCGCCGCCGAGACGGCGCAGGCGCTCGGGCGGGCGCCCGGCGCGGCCGGGGACCTCGTGGGCGGCGCGTTCCTGCCCGACGACCTGCGGGTCAACCCGCGCGAGGCGACGCCCGCGCTCGCCCGCTGGATCGAGCGGCAGCCCGGCGCCCGCATCCTGTGGGGCACCGCCGTCACCGGCGTCGAGTCCGGCACGGTGCACACCACGCGCGGCCCGGTCCACGGCGAGCGGATCCTGGTGTGCGTCGGCCACGACGTGGACTACCTGTTCCCGGACCTCGCCGAGGAGCACGAGGTCCGGCGCTGCCGGCTGACGATGGCGCGGGCCGTCGCCCCGGAGGGGTTCCGCACCGACTCGGCGGTGCTGACCGCCACCTCGATGCTGCGCTACGACGCGTTCACCGCCCAGCCGTCCGCGGCCCGGCTGCGCGAGGAGGTCGTCGGCCACAGCCCGGAGCTGCTGGGGATCGGCGCCAACGTGATGTTCACGCGGCTGCCCGACGGCTCGGTGCTCGTCGGCGACTCGCACCACTACGACGCCACCACGCCGCCGTTCATCGACGAGCACACCTTCGAGCTGCTGACCGGCGCGGTCGCCGGCGTCCTCGGGGTCGAGCGGCTGCGGGTCCTGGAGCGCTGGCAGGGCGTCTACGCCAGCAGCGACCGCGGCCCGCTGCTGGTGCGCGACCTCGCGCCGGGCGTACGGGTGCTGTCCGTCACCTCGGGCATCGGCATGACGCTCTCCTTCGGCCTCGCCGCCGCGACCTTCGACGGCACGCTCGCCGCCACGGGCTGACCCGAGGCCCGCGCCGCAGGACTTGTCAGGACAGGTCCTGCGGCGCTTTTTTGGTGCTGCCCGGTCATGGTGCCGTCCGATCCCTGGTGCGGCCCGGGGACCGGCGTCACAATGCGGGCATGCGGAGATGGTTCGCGGTCGTGATGGCCGAACTGGCGGGGCTGGCCGCGGTGGTGGCGTGCGGCGGGCCGGGTGCGGCACCGGCGCCGCCCCCGGCCGAACTGCCGACGACGCCGCCCGGCGGCGTCTTTCAGGACTGTGTCCTGAGCATCACGCCCTGGCTCCAGATGGCCGTCGACGGGGGCAAGGACCTGGGCGACTACCAGGAGATGGGGCTGTCCAACGCCCAGGGCAGCGCGCTCCGGGAGCTCCAGCGGCAGGCGGCCGCGCTGCGGGCGCAGGGGCCGCTGCCGTCCGGCTGGGTGGCGACGGAGGTCCGGCGGGCCTGCGAGTCGATCGTCGCGGCCAGGGCCACCGAGACGTCGCGGCCGCCCGGCTGGCCGTGACGCGCGCGGGTGCGGGGCCCGGCGGCGCGGGCCCCGCACGGTGGCGTCAGGAGACCGTGACGTCGTCGACGTAGGTGTACGTCGGGTCGCCGGCGGCGCCGTCGTCCTGGTTGGTGAGCGTCAGGGTGTAGCTGTGGCCGGCCGTGACCGGGGTCGTGGCGTTCTGCCAACCCAGGCCGCTGGTACAGGTGTTGGCCAGCACGGTGGTGCTCGTGCCGGTGGTGACGTCCTGCAGCGTGGCGTTCGCCCAGTCGTAGTCGACGGTGTCCGGGCAGGTCACGTCGTACCAGAAGGAGAGCGTGGAGCTGCCGGCCGGCGCGGTGAAGGTCTGGGCGGCGGTGGACGCGGCGCTCGGGCTCGTGGAGCCGAGCACCGCGCCGTAGCCGCCGGTGCGGGCGGCGGCCGGGGTGACGGCGGCGGAGCCGGCCGTCGTCCAGCCCGAGAGGTCCCCGGTCTCGAACCCGCCGTTGGTGAGGGCGGGGGCGGGCGCGGGGCTCCCGGTGCCGGTGAACACCTCGTCGTACGGGGTGGCCCAGGCGTCGTTGTTCGTCATCGCCGGCAGGCCGAGCGCGTCCCGGACCACCCGGGCGGTGCTGTAGTGGTCGTAGCGGTTCGTCGCCCGGTAGCCCGCCTTGACGGTGTTCTGCGAGCCGACGGCGACCGTCATCACCTGGTTCGTCTGGCCGGGGCCGAAGCCGCCGGGCGACGACTTGCCGTCCTCGTCGACGGTGACGATCAGCAGCGAGCGGTCGTTCTTCCAGGCCGGCGAGTCGAAGATGAGCGGCAGGTTGTTCTTCAGCCAGGTGTCGCCGGAGGAGATCGAGCAGAACTCGAAGTCGCTGCACGCCCCGGCCGCGAACCAGGTGAAGTTCGGGGTCGTCGACGCGGACTTCAGCGCGTTCGTGTAGTCGCTCCACGCGGGCCAGTGCGCCCGGCAGTAGGCGTTGTCGTTCCTCATCCGCGGGGCGTAGTAGAACGGCACGTCGTCGTTCTCGTAGTTGCCGCTGGAGGTGGTCTGGCAGGCGCTGGTCTGCCCGTAGACGCTCTCCGCCCAGGTCTTGCCGGCCTGGTCGAGCTTGTCGCCGAGGCCGTCGTTGGTGGCCGCGCAGGCCGCGCTGGTGATGCAGTTGCTGTTGTTGCCGCCGGGCGCCTTGGCGCTGCGCCCGTAGCTGTTGCCGAACGCGACCTGCTCGTAGTTCGGGTCCGAGTTGTGGGTGCCCGCGTGGTAGTCGGTGAGCAGCGAGCCCATGGGGATCAGCGTGTTGTTGATGTACGGCGCGTCGGTGGTGTTGCCGACGATGCCCGGGCTGCCGGTGGCGGTGTTGGACGCGGCCGAGTAGTTCGTGTTCTCCATCATGATCAGGAACACGTGGTCGTAGCCGGGCACGGCCGAGGCGGGGACGCTCAGCGTGCCGGGGGTGACGGCGGTGTCGAGGGTCAGCGACAGGTCGTCGGCCATGCCGTCGTTCTGGGTGCCCGTCATCGAGAAGTCGATGGTGACCTTGATCGAACGGGTGCCGGCGGGGAGGGCGCCGGTGGTGCTGCGCCGGACCATGCCGGTGGCGCTGCCGCGGTCGGCGGCCAGCACCGGGCCGATCGCCGAGCTGCCGAGGGAGGCGCCGGCGGCGTTCAGGTAGGTCGCGGTGGCCTTGGCGTTGTCGTCGTACGAGCCGACGCCGCCGAGCCAGCCGCTGAGCGTGGCGGACACCGAACCGCCGTCGACGGCGGTGGCGGCCGGGGACACGTCGACCGTCTGCGTCATCTGGGAGCTGCCGCGGGAGCCGCCCTGGAAGTAGGACGTGCCGCGGGTCGGCGAGCCGGGGGAGCCGGCGGCGGCGCCGGACGGCATGCCGTAGCAGTCGATGACCGGGTCGCCGGCGGTGATCCGCCAGCCGGGGAGGGTGGTCTCCTCCCAGCCGCCGGGGCTGCACTGGCCGGTCTCGGCGTTGCCGTTGAGCAGCAGGTTGGCGCTCGTGGTGGCGCTTGTGGTGGCCGTCGTGGTGGCCGCGCTCGCGCTCGGGGTGGCGAGCGCGGCCGGGACGGCGAGGGCGAGGGCGAGGCCCGCTGCCGTGAGGGCGGCGGGGAGGCGGGACGGTCGTGAGCCGGACACAGGAATCATGCGGGTGGACTCTCCGTGTGGGGTCGAGGGCCCCGGCGGCGCGGCCGGGCGTCCATACGATCCCGGTGGCTCGGCACACTTGTCTCTACAAGTTTCCTGACCGGCTCGTGAACAGTTGGCGACCGGATTCCCCGTGGCTGGATTCCCCGTGATCGGGGTGCCGGCGGCCCCGGTCAGCGCGCGGTGCGCCAGGTGGCTTCGAGACGGGTCGTCCCCTCGGCGGTGGTGACGGGGTGCCACTGGGCGCGCAATGCGGCCCGCCGCGCCGACGCGGACTCCTTGCCCATGGCCTGGAGGACGGTGCTGTCGAGCGGGCTCGCGGCCAGGCGCTCGACCGCCGCGGAGAGCGCGGCGCGCAGCCCGCGCCCCCGTCGGCCGGCGGCGGGGACCGCGGAGTGGAACGCAGCGATGACGGACATGCGGATCACCTCCGGAACGACCTGCGGACCTGCAGGTACCCGACAGCCTGCACCGGCGCAGCGGCCCGCGATCCGGGTTTGACGCCTTGCTGGCGCCGCCCTGATGCGTTGCTGACGCGGGGCGCGGGGAGCACTTGTGGGCCCGCCGGGCCAGGGGGGCCGTACCGACCGTGCGTGCGCCGGAGGTGGGTGCGTCGGGTGGTGCGCGCGTTCCGCGCCCCCGTTCGCTTCGGTGCGGCCGAATCCCGGCGTGGATCAGCGGCCGCGGCCGGGAACGGGAGCGGGAGCGGGTCCACGGTCCGTGCACGGAGGCCTGGAAGAGCCGGGACGGAAGGGACCCGGGGAATAGTCCCCCGGCACGTGCGATCACAGGCGTCGCAGCGCAGAAACGTTTCTTAGAAACCGGATCGTCACCCACCGTGACCATATTTCGGTCGAAGGGGTCGGAACCGGTTGCCCGGGGCCGTGCCGGGCCGGGAAAGTGGTCACCGCCGGCAAGCACTCCCGTCCAAGTCCCCGTGCAGTTGAACGAGAGGAAACCGTCATGTCCGACGTCTACGAGACCCCGATGCTGATCGAGCTCGGCGAGTTCGCCACCCTCACCCAGGGCTTCCTGATCGGCGACCTCTTCGACGGCCACGGCTTCTTCCTCATCTGAGGGGCCGTCCAGTGAGCGGTCACCGGCGGACCTGGTTCGTGGTCCTGCCGGACAACGAAGCCGCGTCCGCGGTGGCCGCGGGGCAGGGCACGGCCGAGCGCCGTGCCCTGCTCCACCCCGGCGGACGCCCCTGGATCATCGGCGCGTGGCCGGCCGGCGAGGAGCCGGTGGTCGCGCAGGCCGGGCCGGTGGGCCTGGCGGTGTTCGGCGCCGCCGACACCGACGAGGAAGAGCTGCTCCGCAGCGCCGGGCGGATCCGCGACCCCTACGACGTGCTCGCCCTCGCGCGGGACCTCGCGGGCAGCTTCCACCTCCTCGCCACCGTGCACGGCACGGTCGTCGCCCGCGGCTCGCTGTCCGGGCTGCGCCGGCTGCACCTCGCCGAACTCGACGGCGTGCCCGTCCTGGCCGACCGGGCCGACACCCTCGCGGCGCTCACCCGCCGCACACCCTCCCTCGACCGGCTCGCCCTGCGGCTCGCCCACCCACTGCCGCACCCCCTCGACGGGCTGCCCCTGTGGCCCGGCGTCACCCCGGTGCCCCCGCATCACGCGGCGCTCCTCGCCCCCGACCGCCCCGCCCGCACGCTCGCCCACTGGCAGCCGCCCACCCCGGACCGGCCGCAGGCGGAAGCCGCGACCGCGCTCGGCGTCGCGCTGCGCCGGGCCGTCGGCGCCCGCACGCGCGCCGGCGGCCTCGTCGCCGCCGACCTGTCCGGCGGGCTCGACTCGACCCCGCTGTGCTTCCTCGCCGCCCGCGGCCCCGCCGAACTGCTCACCGTCACCCTCGGCTCGACCGACCCGCACCACGACGACGCCGCGTGGGCCGCCCGCGCCGCCCGCCACCTCCCCGGTGAGCGGCTCGTCCTGTCGCCCGACGGCCTGCCCGCGATGTTCGCCGCCGTCGACGCCCCCGGGCCGCAGGGCGACGAGCCGTTCCCCTGGACCCGCACCAGGGCCCGCGACGAGGCCGTCGCCCGGCTGCTCGCCGCGCGCGGCGCCCGGACCCGGATCAGCGGGGAGGGCGGCGACGAGGTCCTCCAGGTGCTGCCCTCCTACCTGCGCCTCCTCGCCGCTCGCCGACCAGCCACCGCCGCACGGCACTTGCGCGGCCACCGGGCCCGGCTGCGCTGGGGACTGCCGGCGGCGCTGCGTGCCCTCGCCGACCCCCGCCCGTACCCGGCGTGGCTCGCCCACGCCGCCGACCGGCTCACCCACCCCGGGCCGCCGACCACCCAACTCCTCGGCTGGGGGCCGGAAGTACGGCTCGCGCCCTGGATCACGCCGCACGCCGCCGACCTCGTCCGCGAGCAGCTGAGGGCGGTCCCCGCCGCCGACGCCGCACCGCTCGCGCCCGAACACGCGCAGCACCAGGTGCTGTCCATGGTCCGCCACAGCGCCTCCGCCATGCGCCAGCTGATCGAGGCCACCGCGGCCGAGGGCACGCCGTACACCGTGCCGTTCCTGGACGACCACGTGATCGACGCCTGCCTGGCCGCCGAACCCGCCCTGCGCGGAACGCCGTTCGGCTACAAGCCGCTGCTCACCGCGGCCGTCGCCCCCGACGTCCCGGAGGAGCTCCTGCGCCGGACCGGCAAGGGCGACTTCAGCCCCGACGCCCACCAGGGCCTGGCCCGCCACCGCCCCGAACTCGCCGCCCTCGCCGAGGACAGCGCGCTCGCCCGGGCCGGCCTCGTCGATCCGGAGGCCCTGCGCCGGGTGTGCCTCGGGCTCTACCCGCCCGGCACGTCGTACGCGGCGCTCGACGCCACACTCGCGTGCGAGCACTGGCTGCGCGCGCACGAGGCACCCGTTCCCGTTTCCCGACCTGTCATCGGATCCTCCAAGGAGTCGGCATGGCCGTCGAGTTGCGCCCCGATGTGACCCTCACCCCGACCGGGAGCGGCGCCGTCGTACTGGACGAGCGCTCCGGCCGCTACTTCCAGCTGAACCGCACCGGGCTGCACATCCTGCGGTCCCTGCTCGACGGGCGGACGGCGGAGGAGATCGCCACCGACCTCAGCGAGCGCTACCCCGTCACCGCCGCCCAGGTCCACACCGACATCGACGCGCTGCGGGACAGCCTGCGCACGGCCGGGCTGGTGAGCGGATGAGTTTGCACGCCTATGCGTCGCGCGCCGGCCGACCGCCGTGGCACCGGCGGCCGGTCGCGCTCGCGGCGATCGGGGCGGCCCGGCTGATCGAGCGGATGCCGCCGGCCCGGATCCGCCGCCTCCTGCTGCGGCTGCGCGGCGGCGCCCGCCCGGCCACCGCGGACGAGGCGCTGGCCGCCCGGCAGGCCGTGGTGGCGCTCAGCATGCGCTGCGCAGGCCAGGGCTGCCTCCAACGATCCATCGCCGCAGCGCTGTTGTGCCGATCCCGGGGCAGCTGGCCGACCTGGCGCACGGGCGTGCGCACCGAGCCGTTCCGCGCGCACGCCTGGATCGAGGCCGACGGCGCGCCGGTGGACGAGCCCGCCGAACTCGCCCACTTCCACCCGCTGATGACCGTGGCACCGCAGAACTGACCTACAGGCACCAGTATTTGACCTGACCGAAGGCCGTCCCACCCACTGGTGGGGCGGCCTTCGGCCATGTCGGCGCCGAGCCGCACCGCCCCCCGGCGTGCGTCTTCAGAACGTCTCGACCGCGCTCGGCCACCATGCCTGTCGTGGTGGCGAAACGGAGACCGGCCGGACGGCCGGGAGGCGTCGCCGGAAGGAGCGAGCGGAATGTGCGGGATCGCCGGATGGGTCGACTTCGAGCAGGACGCGGACACGCTGCGCACGGTGGTGCGGGCGATGACGGACAGCCTGGCCTGCCGCGGGCCCGACGGTGACGGGGTGTGGTTCGCCCCGCACGCGGGCTTCGGGCACACCCGCAACGCCGTCATCGACATCCCGGGCGGCGGGCAGCCGATGGCCGCCGAGGAGAACGGCCGGGCCGTCGTCGCCGTGACGTACAACGGCGAGATCTACAACTTCCGCGAGCTGCGTGCGGAACTGGAGGCCAAGGGGCACCGGTTCACGACCCGGTGCGACACCGAGGTGGTGCTCCGCGGCTACCTGGAGTGGGGCCCGGACTGCGGCACGCACTTCAACGGGATGTTCGCGTTCGGCATCTGGGACAGCGGCCGGGAGGAACTCTTCCTGATCCGCGACCAGATGGGCATCAAGCCCCTGCTGTACAAGCGGCTGCCGAACGGCATCGTCTTCGGCTCCGAGGCCAAGGCGCTGCTCGCCCACCCGGCCGTGGACGCCCGGGTGGACGCCGGCGGGCTGGCCGAACTGCTGGCGCAGACGAAGTCCCCCGGCGTGTCGATCTACGCCGGCGTCCAGGAGGTCCTGCCCGGCAGCGTGCTGCGCTTCAGCCGCAAGGGCTCGGCGCAGAGCACGTACTGGGCCCTGGAGGCCCGACCGCACACCGACGACCTGCCGACCACGGTCACCCGGGTGCGGGAGCAGCTGGAGGAGGTGGTGGCCCGGCAGCTGGTCGCGGACGTGCCGCGCGGCATGCTGCTCTCCGGCGGCCTCGACTCCAGCGTGCTGACCGCGCTCGCCGCCCGCTGGGCCAAGGAGAACGGCGAACCGCCGCTGCAGAGCTTCTCCCTCCTGCTCACCAGCGCGGAGGGCTTCCGGTCCGACGAGATGCGCGGCACCTCGGACGCGCCGTTCGCGCACGCGATGGCCAAGTACGCCGGGACGGTGCACCAGCAGATCACGCTGACCACCAAGGAGCTCGCCGACCCGGACGTGCGGCGGGCGTGCGTCGTGGCGCAGGACATGCCGTCGATGTTCGGCGACATGGACGCCTCGGCGTACCTGCTCTCCAAGGCGGTGCGCGAGCGGGCCACGATGGTGCTGTCCGGGGAGACCGCCGACGAGGTGTTCGGCGGATTCCCGTGGGTGCACAACGAGGACGTCGTCTACAGCGACACCTTCCCGTGGATGGGCATCATGCACGTCTACGACGCCGCCCACCCCGGCCTCGGGCTCGGCCTGCTCGACAAGGGCCTGCTGCAGAAGCTGGACCTGCGCGGCTACGTCGCCCAGCGCTACCGCGAGGCGCTCGCCGAAGTGCCGGTGCTGGCCGGCGAGTCGAAGCACGAGCGCCGGATGCGCGAGGTCATCCACCTGCACCTGACCCGCTGGCTCGGGGTGCTGCTGGACCGCAGCGACCGGCTCGGCATGGGGCCGGCCCTGGAGATGCGGGTGCCGTACTGCGACCACGAGTTCGTCCAGTACGTCTTCAACACCCCCTGGGCGATGAAGAACCACGACGGCCGGGAGAAGAGCCTGCTGCGCGCCGCCGCAGGGGACCTCCTGCCGCGCAAGGTCCTGGACCGGCAGAAGAGCCCCTACCCGGTCACCCAGGACGGCGCCTACCTCGGCGAGCTCTGCCGCCAACTGCGCGAGGTGCTCGCCGATCCGGCCGCGCCGGTGCTGCCGCTGATCGACGTCCCCGCCGCGCTGGCGGTCGCCGAGAACCCGGCGCGGGTGTCCGACCAGCCGGGCGTGTGGGCGTGGATCTGCCGGCTGGACGTGGAGATGGTGCTCAGCCTCAACACGTGGCTCGCCGAGTACCGCGTCACGCTGGACGTCTGACGGAGGGGTGATCTCGTGTCCACTCGTGTAGAAGCTCCGACGCACGCCCAGGCGCGGCCGCCGCGCTCCGCGGAGGAGTTCGTACGGGCCGTCGAACGGGACGGCATCGAGTTCGTGCTCGCCATGTTCGTCAACGTGGACGGCCGGCCGTGCTGCAAGCTGGTGCCGGCCGCGGCGGTGCCCCGGCTGCTCGCCGACGGGGTCGGGTTCGCGGGCCACGCGGTCGGGTCGATCGGGCAGTCGCCGGCCGACCCGGACGTGGTCGCCGTCCCGGACGTCACCAGTTACAGCGTGCTGCCGTGGCGGACCGGGCTCGCCGTCGTCCAGTGCGACCCGCACGTCAACGGCGCGCCCTGGCCCTACGCCCCCCGGGTGATCCTGCGCCGGGCGCTCGCCGAGCTCGCCGGGCGGGGCATGGTGCTCAAGGTCGGCGCCGAACCGGAGTACTTCCTGCTGCGGCGCACGGCCGACGGCGGCATCGCGGTCGCCGACCCGGAGGACACCGGACCCCGGCCCTGCTACGACGCCCGCGGCCTGGGCCGCTCGCTGGACCACGTGGCGGAGGTGAGCCGCGCCCTGGGCCGCCTCGGCTGGGGCAACTACTCCAACGACCACGAGGACGCCCACGGCCAGTTCGAGCACAACTTCGACTACGCCGACGCCCTGGTCACCGCCGACCGCGTGGTGCTCTTCCGGTACCTGGTGCAGATGCTGGCGCGGGACGCCGGGCTGATCGCCAGCTTCATGCCGAAGCCCTTCGGCCACCTGACCGGCAGTGGCCTGCACCTGCACCTGAGCCTGTGGGGCACCGGCGGCGAGGAGCTGTTCCTGGACGAGGGCGACGCCCGCGGCCTGGGCGTCTCGGCGCTCGGCTACGCGTTCATCGGCGGCGTCCTGGCGCACGCCCCGGGGGTGGTCGGTTTCACCTGCCCGACCGTCAACTCCTACAAGCGGCTCGGGGCCAGGGGTGACACGGCCTCCGGCTCCAGCTGGGCGCCGACCTACGCCACGTACGGCGGCAACAACCGCACCCAGCTGCTGCGGGTGCCGGCGCCGGGCCGGGTCGAGGCGCGCTGCGTCGACTCCTCGGCGAACCCCTACCTGGCGACGGCCGCGCTGCTGGCGGCCGGCCTGGACGGCGTCGACCGGTCGGTGGACCCGGGCCCGCCGAACGAGGCCGACCTGGAGGCGGCCGAGGCGCAGCCGTCGAGCGGTGCGCCGCTGCCCGCCACGCTCGCCGAGGCGGCCGAGGCCGTCCGCCGGGACGCGGTGCTGCGCGCGGCCTTCGGCAAGGCGGGGGAGGGTGAATTCGTGGACTTCTACGCGCGGTCGAAGCACGAGGAGTTCGCCGAGTACCACCGGGCGGTCGGCGGGTGGGAGGTCGACCGCTACCTCACCACCCTCTGACACCGCAGTGCCTCTGCACCGAAGTGCACCACCGGGCGCGCCCGGTCGCCGCGGGTTGCCGCGGAGGCCGGGCGCGCTCCGCTAGTGTCGCCCTCGCTCGTCCCCATCTGCGGTACCCGATAAGGGAGTTCACCGGTATGAGTACCGAATTCCAGCTCGACGACCAGGGCCGGATCACCGCCGCCACGTCCTTCCTGCTGGTCCACCACGCCCTGCGGCGGGACGCCGAACGCCTCCCGCGGGCGCTCGCCGCGCTCGACCCGCGGGACACCGCGCAGGCGGCCCTGCTGGACGACCGCTGGCGGCTGTTCGAGTGGGTGCTGGCCGACCACAGCGAGAACGAGGACGCCAGCCTCTTCCCGCTCGCCCTCTCGCGCGCCCCGGAGCTGGCCGAGCCGCTCGACGGCATCGAGCGGGAGCACGAGGAACTGGACGCGCGGCTCAGGGAGATCGGCCGGCTGATGGCCGACCTGACGACGCCCGAGGCCGTCGCCACGGCGCGGGCCGCCACCGAGCGGCTCGCCGGGCTGCTGGGCCGGCACCTGGACCGGGAGGAGAAGCACATCGTGCCGGTGCTGGTGGACCGGATCCGCCCCGAGGAACTGGCCGGCGGCCAGGGCAAGGGCGGTCCCGGCGCCGGTCCTGGCGCCGGTCCTGGCGCCGGTCCGGGCAAGGGCGGCCCCGGTGGTGGCCCGGGCCGAGCCGGGCAGGGGGGCCCCGGGGCGGGTGAGCCGCCGCGGTGGCTCGTCTCGACCTGGACCGAGGAGGACGTGGACCCGGTGGTGGTGGACGCGCTGATCGCCGCGCTGCCGCCGGCGTTCGCGGAGCAGATGGCCGGGGCGCTGCCCGGCTGGCGGGAGCAGTACCGCGACCTCAACGCCCGGGTCTGGGCGCAGATCTGACGTGAACCCACACCGAGGTGGCGCCGGCTCGGGGGTCCCGGGGGCCCGCGGCGCCCGCCCGCGCGGTGAGGGGGGCCGCGCCCGCGCCCCCCCCGCCCAAACCCC
>NZ_JBHYWI010000040.1:14769-66686 GCF_042751525.1 Kitasatospora sp. NPDC059408 | reverse complement strand
GGGTTGGCGGCGGGGGGGGGGGGGGGGGGGTGGGACCCCCCCCCCCACAACCCGGCGGGGGGGGGCTCCAAATCCCCCCCCCCCCCCCCCCCGGGGGGGGCCGGGGCCGCCCGCCGGCCCCCACCTCGGCGCACGCGCGCTCGTTCAGTGCGACAGCGACTGCTCCACGCAGTCCATCACCCGCTCCAGGTCCGGCAGGTAGACGTCCTCCAGGCGGGACGGCGGGTACGGGGTGTCGAAGCCGGTCACCCGCAGTGCGGGCGCCTGGAGGGAGTAGAAGCACGCCTCGGTGATGCGGCAGGCGAGCTCGGCGGCCACGCCCAGCTGGCCGGGCGCCTCGTGGACGGTGACCAGCCGCCCGGTCCGCACCACCGAGTCCCGGACGGTGGGCACGTCCAGCGGCGAGAGCGAGCGCAGGTCGACCACCTCCAGGCTGCGGCCCTCCGCGGCGGCGGCCCCGGCGGCCTCCAGGCAGAGCCGGACCGTCGGCCCGTACCCCACGAGGGTGAGGTCGGTGCCCGGGCGGACCACCTCGGCCGAGTGGAGCGGCAGCGGCGCGCCGGCCGCCGGGTCGACCTCGCCCTTGTCCCAGTAGCGGCGCTTGGGCTCGAAGAAGATCACCGGGTCGTCGCAGGCCACCGCCTGCTGGATCATCCAGTACGCGTCGGCGGGCCGGGCGCAGGTGACCACCCGCAGCCCCGCGGTGTGGGCGAAGTACGCCTCCGGCGACTCGCTGTGGTGCTCCACCGCGCCGATCCCGCCGCCGAACGGGATCCGCACGACGACCGGCATGGCCACCCGGCCGCCGGTGCGGGCGCGGAGCTTGGCGAGCTGGGCCACGATCTGGTCGTACGCGGGATAGACGAAGCCGTCGAACTGGATCTCGCAGACCGGCCGGTAGCCGCGGAAGGCGAGGCCGATGGCGGTGCCGACGATCCCCGACTCGGCGAGCGGGGTGTCGATCACGCGGTCGCCGCCGAAGTCCTTGTGCAGCCCGTCGGTGATCCGGAAGACGCCGCCGAGGCGGCCGACGTCCTCGCCGAGCAGGACCACCCTGCGGTCGGCCTCCATGGCCTTGCGGAGGCCGGCGTTGAGGGCCTTGGCGAGGGTCAGCTCCATGTGCGGGTCCCTTCCGGTCCGTCCGTGAACTGGTCGAGGAACTCGGTGAGGCGGGCGCGCCCGGCGTCGATCAGCGGGTGCGGTCCGGCGTAGACGTGGTCGAACACGGCCGTCGGCCCGGGGTCGGGCAGGGCGCGGCACTCGGTGCGCAGCCGGACGGCCAGCCGGTCGGCCTCCTCGTCGAGGGCGGTGAAGAACGCGGGGTCGGCGAACCGCTCGTGCTCCAGGTAGGCCCGCAGGCGGGTGATCGGGTCCCGTGCGGCCCACTCGGCGACCTCGTCGGGGGAGCGGTAGCGGGTGGCGTCGTCGGAGGTGGTGTGCGGGGCCATCCGGTAGGTGACGGCCTCGATCAGCACCGGTCCCGAGCCGGACCTGGCGTGCTCCAGGGCCGCGTCGGTCACCGCGAGCGTGGCGAGCACGTCGTTGCCGTCCACCCGGACGCCGGGGAAGCCGTATCCGTGGGCGCGCCGGTACAGCGGGACGCGGGTCTGCCGGGAGAGCGGCTCGGAGATCGCCCAGTGGTTGTTCTGGCAGTAGAAGACCACCGGGGCGTCGAACACGGCCGCGTAGGTGAAGGCCTCGTGGACGTCGCCCTGGCTGGTCGCGCCGTCGCCGAAGCAGACCAGCACCGCGCCGTCGGCGCCGTCGAGCCGCAGGCCCATGCCGTAGCCGACGCCGTGCAGGGCGTGGCCGCCCACCACCACCTGGTAGTTGGCCATGCCGGCCCGGTACGGGTCCCAACTGCCGTGGGCGGTGCCGCGCCAGAACCCGAGGAGGTCGATCGGGGGGATGCCCCGGCACCAGGCGACGCCGTGCTCGCGGTAGCTGGAGAACACGAAGTCCTGCGGGCGCAGTGCCCGTCCGGCGCCGATCTGGGCGGCCTCCTGGCCGAGGAGCGAGGCCCACAGGCCGAGTTCGCCCTGGCGCTGGAGGACGGTGGCCTCGGTGTCGATCCGGCGCACCAGCACCATGTCGCGGTAGAGCGCCCGGTACTCCTCGGGGGTGAGGTCGAGCTCGTGGTCGGGGTGGGCGACCCGGCGGCCGGCCGGGTCGAGGAGCTGCACCGGATCGGGGTCGTGGGCGGGGAAGCGGCTGGTGAGCACGTCAGGCCTCCTGGCCGGGGGTGGCGGCGGCGGGGGTGGCGGCGCCGGCGCGGTTGACGGCGCTCACGGCGGCGGCGAGCGAGGCGCGGACGATCCCGGTGGCGATGCCCACGCCCCACACCGTCCGGCCGTGCAGGGCGCACTCCACGTACGCGACGGCGCGGGCGTTGCTGCCGGCGGCGAGCGCGTGTTCGCGGAAGTCGAGCACGTGGAGGTCCACGCCGATCCCGGCGAGCGCGTCGGCGAAGGCGTCGATCGGCCCGTTGCCGGTGCCGTGCAGCCGGTGGATCGCGCCGTCGAGGCGGACGGCCGCGGTGAGCGTGTCGCGGCCGTCGTCGCCGGTGGCGGTGTCGTGGCTGAGCAGGGCCAGCGGTGCGCGCTCGGTGAGGTACTCGGCGCGGAAGAGCCGCCAGATCTCCTCGGGCGCGACCTCGCCGCCGAGGTCGTCGGTGCGGGCCTGGACGGCCTTGGCGAACTCGATCTGAAGGCGGCGCGGCAGGTCGAGCCCGTGCCCGGTCCGCAGCACGTAGGCGACCCCGCCCTTGCCGGACTGGGAGTTGACGCGGATCACGGCGTCGTAGCCGCGCCCGACGTCCCGGGGGTCGACGGGCAGGTAGGGCACGGCCCACGGGACCTCGTCCACCGGCCGGCCGAGCGCCTCGGCCTCGGCGGCCATCGCCTCGAAGCCCTTCTTGATGGCGTCCTGGTGGGAGCCGGAGAAGGAGGTGTAGACGAGGTCGCCCGCGTAGGGGTGGCGCGGGTGCACCTCCAACCGGGTGCAGTGCTCGGCGGTGCGGCGGACCGCGTCGATGTCGGAGAGGTCGACGCCGGGGTCGACGCCCTGGGTGTAGAGGTTCATGGCCAGGGTGACGAGGTCGACGTTGCCGGTGCGCTCGCCCTGGCCGAACAGGCAGCCCTCGACGCGGTCGGCGCCGGCCATGACGGCGAGCTCGGCGGCGGCGACGGCGGTGCCGCGGTCGTTGTGCGGGTGGACGGACAGGCAGATGTGCTGACGCCTCGTCAGGTTCCGGGACATCCACTCGATCCGGTCGGCGTAGTCGTTGGGCGTCGAACGCTCCACTGTCGCAGGGAGGTTGAGGATCAGCTCGCGCCCCTCGTCGGGCTGCCAGACGTCCGCCACCGCCTCGCAGACCTCCAGTGCGAACTCCGGCTCGGTGTCGGTGAAGATCTCCGGGCTGTACTCGTAGCCGAGTTCGGTCGCGTCGCCGAGCAGCTTTCCGGCGTGTTCGAGGACCAGACGGGTGCCCTGCTCGGCGATCGCCCGGCACTGGTCGCGGTCGACGCCGAAGACCACCCGGCGGAAGAGCGGCGCGGTCGCGTTGTAGAGGTGCACGGTCGCGCGCCGGGCGCCGGCCAGCGACTCGACGGTCCGCCCGATGAGGTCGTCCCGCGCCTGGGTGAGCACCGAGACGGTCACGTGGTCGGGGATGGCGTCCTGCTCGATGATCGAGCGGACGAAGTCGAAGTCGGCCTGCCCGGAGGCCGGGAAGCCGACCTCGATCTCCCGGTAGCCCAGCGCGACCAGGAGGTCGAACATCCGGCGCTTGCGGGCCGGTGACATCGGGTCGATCAGCGCCTGGTTGCCGTCGCGCAGATCGGTGGAGAGCCAGCGCGGCGCCCGGGTGATCCGGCGCGAGGGCCAGGTGCGGTCGGGCAGGTCCAGCGGGACGGCGGGCCGGTAGCGGCCGAGCGCGAGGGAGCGGCGGTAGCGGGATTCCATCGGTTCAGGCCCCCCAGGTGACCGCGACCGCGTTGCCCACGAGGGCGACCATGGCCAGCGCCGTCCGCAGGTGGTGCCAGTCCCGCCACAGCGGCCGCGGATCGCGCCAGCCCTCCGGCACGGCACCCGACTCGACCAGCTTGACCTGGCGGTTGATCGGCACGTTGCAGGCCCGGGAGACCACCGCCACGCCGGCCAGCGCGAGGCCGGCCAGAACGGTGAGCACCCGGATCCAGGCCCGGTCGGCCGTGCCGCCCAGCGCGAAGTCGGCCAGCCCCGCGGAGATCACGATGATCGGCATGGTGGGGTCGTAGTGGCGCCCCAGCAGCTTGTGGATCTCCACGTACCGGTCGACGGAGAGCGCCATGGCCGTGGGGATGACACTGATGGCCACGGCGAAGAAGACCCCGGAGACGATGCCGCTGCCCAGCAGGGCCACCAGCCCCAGACCGTGGTTGACCAGGTCGTTCACGTTCGTGCCTCCTCGCGGCTCGCGGGCTCTTGCCGCTCACCTTGGCAAGGCGCGCTCGGGCCGTCCTAGAAGGACCCTGAACGGTCCCGGCCGCTTCAGACGTGCTCGATGCACCGTGGAGGGCCACCGGCGACGATCCCTCCACGGATGGCTGTGCCGAGAGGAGCTGAGTGGTGTGTTGAGGGCGGGAGGCCGGGCCGGGCCGAGGTACGGCCGGATCATCGGGGTCGGCGACTACCGGCCGCGCCGGGTGGTGGACAACCGGGAGGTGTGCGAGGCGATCGACTCGACCGAGGAGTGGATCGAGTCGCGCTCCGGCATCCGGCTGCGCCGCTTCGCCGAACCGGAGGAGACGCTCGCGGTGATGGGCGCGGCGGCGGCCGCGAAGGCGATCGCCGCGGCCGGCGTGGACCCGCGCGACATCGGCCTCGTCATCGCGGCGAGCACGACCAACCTGGTCTCGCTGCCGCCGCTCGCGGTGGACGTCGCGACCCGGGCCGGCGCGGTCGGCGCGGCCGCCTTCGACCTCAACGCGGCCTGCGCCGGCTTCTGCTACGCGATCGAGACCGCCGCGGCGATGATCAGGACCGGCACCGCCGACCACGCCCTGGTGGTCGGCGTGGAGCGGCTGACCGACCTGGTCGACCCGGCGGACCGGCAGATCGCCTTCCTGCTGGCCGACGGGGCCGGCGCGGTCGTGCTCGGCCCGTCCGCCGAACCGGGCGTCGGCCCGGTGGTCTGGGGCGCCGACGGGCGGCAGCTGGACGCCGTCGTGATGAGCGGCTCCTGGGGCGACCGCCTGCGCGACCCGGCCGCGCCGGTGCCGGTCATGCGGATGGACGGCCGCCGGGTCTTCCGCTGGGTGGTGGACGAGATGGTGGCCGTCGCCCGCAGGGCGGTGGCCGAGGCCGGGATCACCTTCGCGGACCTGGCCGCCTTCGTCCCGCACCAGGCGAACATGCGGATCACCGACGTGCTGGTCGGCGAACTCGGGCTGCCCGGCCACGTGGTGGTGGCCGACGACATCGAGACGGCCGGCAACACCAGCTCGGCCTCCATCCCGCTGGCGATCGAGCGGCTGCTCACCACCGGCCGGGTCGAGTCCGGCTCGCTCGCGCTGCTGATCGGCTTCGGGGCCGGACTCACCTTCGCCGCGCAGGTGGTGAGACTGCCGTGACGGAACCCGCGTCCACCGGACCTGCGTCCACCGGACCTGCGTCCACCGGACCTGCGTCCACCGGACCCGCTTCCACCGGACCCGACGTCGCCGAACCGGTCCTCACCGAGTCCGGGCTGCCGGTCAAGCCCTGCTACGGCCCCGGGGACCTGCCCGGCGAGCGCGCCGCCGAGCTGCCGGGCCGGGCTCCGTTCACCCGTGGCACCCGGGCCGGGATGTACCGTGAACGGCCATGGGCGGTACGCCAGTTGGCCGGGTACAGCACCGCGGACCACACCAACCGGCGGCTGCGCATGCTGCTGGACTCCGGGGCCACCGCGGTCAACACCGTCTTCGACTTCCCGACCAACCGCGGCTACGACAGCGACGAGCCGATCGCGCGTGCGGACGCCGGCCAGGGCGGCGTCGCGATCGACGGGGTCGAGGACATGCTCGCCCTGTACGAGGGGATCCCGCTCGACCGGGTGAGCGTCTCGCTGGTGCTCTCGCACCCGGTCGCGGCCGGGGCGGTGCTCGCGTTCTACCTCGCCGCCGCCGAGCGGCGCGGGTACGCCTTCGCCGACCTGCGCGGCACGCTGCAGAACGACTTCATGATGGAGACGGTGGTGCTCACCGCGCCCAGCGTGCTGGAGCCTGCCTTCTCCTTCCGACTGTCCACCGACGTCGTGGAGTTCTGCCTCCGGCAGGTGCCGCGCTGGAACGCGATCAGCTACACCGGCTACAACTACCGCGAGGCCGGCGCCGACGCGGTGCACGAGGTCGCGCTGGTCGTGGCCCACGCCGTCGCGACGGCCGAGGAGATGGTCCGCCGGGGCCACCCCGTGGACTCCTTCGCCGGCCGGCTCACCGCCTTCTTCAGCGCGGACAGCGACTTCTTCGAGGAGGTCGCCAAGTACCGTGCCGCCCGCCGGGTCTACGCCCGGGTCTTCGAGGAGCGGCTGAAGGCGGCGGACCCCCGCAGCCTGATGCTCCGCTACCACGTCCAGACCGCAGGCTCCGCACTGACGGCACGTCAGCCGCTCAACAACATCACCCGGGCCGCGTACCAGGCCCTCGCGGCGGTGCTGGGCGGCGCGCAGTCGCTGCACGTCAGCGCCTACGACGAGGCGCTGTGCATCCCCTCGGAACAGGCGGCGCTCACCGCGCTGCACACGCAGTTGATCCTGCGCCACGAGACGGGCGTCGACCGGACCGCCGATCCGCTGGCGGGCAGCTACTACGTCGAGCACCTGACCGACGAGATCGAGCGCCGGGTGGGCGTCCTCCTGGACCGGATCGACGCGATGGGCGGCCTGGTCGCGGCCGTCGACCAGGGCTGGGTGCACAAGCAGCTGGCCGGCCGGGCGTACGACCGGCAGCTGGAGCTCGACGAGGGCAGCCGGACCGTCGTCGGCGTCAACCGGTTCCGGGACGACGAGGAGCCGCTGCGGATCGAACCGTTCCGGGTGCCGGCCACCATCGAGGCGCAGCGGCGCCGCCTGGCCCGCGTGCGGGCGGCCCGGGACGCGGCGCGGGTGCGCCTGGCGCTGGAGGAGGTGCGCGCGGCGGCCGTCGGCGGCCGCAACACCATGCCGGGCCTGCTCGACGCGGCGCGGGCCGGGGCGACGCTCGGCGAGTGCTGCGAGGTCTTCCGCAGCCTGCACGGCGGCTGGCACCAGCCGCTCATCTGACCGGACTTCGGCTCGACTCAAGAGGAGGAATCGTCGATGGAGCGCATCCGTGTGGTGATGGCCAAACCCGGCCTCGACTCGCATTTCCGCGGCGTCATGGTGGTCAGCCGCCACCTGGTGCAGCACGGGATGGAAGTGGTGTACCTCGGCAACCAGCTGCCGGAGCAGATCGTGCAGGCCGTGCTGGCGGAGGACGCCGACGTGCTCGGGCTGTCCAGCCTCTCCGGGAACCACCTCGCGCTGGTGCCACCGGTGCTGGAGGGGCTGTCCGAGCTGGGCCTGGAGGACGTGCTGGTGCTCCTGGGTGGGATCGTCCCGGCCGAGGACGCCGACGAGCTGCGGGCCCAGGGGGTGGGTGAGGTCTTCGGGCCCGGCACCGACCTGGCCTCGATCGTGCGGGTGATCCGCGAGCACGTCGCGGGCCGTGACGCTGCCTCCGTCGCGGGCCGTGACGCTGCGCTCGCCGTGGGGCGGAGGCCGTAGCGGCCCGGACCGACCCGTGGACGGGAACCGGCCGGCCGGGGCTCCGGCGGAGTGCCCTGGCCGGTCGCCGACCGCCGTCGGCCGATCAGCGCATCAACATGACGTTACGTCAGAAGGTCGGCTGCAAAGTGCTGTTGAGAATGTCCTGCTGGGCGCGCTGCATCGCCAGGCCGGGTTCGAGGCCCAGCTCGTCGCGCAGCCGCCGGCGGTAGGACTGGTACACGTCGAGCGCCTCGCCCTGCCGGGACGAGGAGTGGAGCGCCATCATGAGGCGGCTGTGGAACCACTCGTGCAGCGGGTGGGCCACCACGAGCGTCTTGAGCTCGGAGACCAGCTCGCGGTGCAGGCCGAGCCGCAGGTCCGCGTCTATCCGCATCTCCAGGGCGTTCATCCGTTCCTCCTCCAGGAAGGTCGCGTGGCACTGCAGGACCGGCCCGCACACGACGCCGCCGAAGACCGGCCCCTGCCACAGGTCGAGCGCCTGGTGGAGCACCTCGGACGCCCGCTCCGGCCGGTTCGTCTCCAGCGCGTGCCGGCCCTCGCGCACCAGGGCCTGGAAGCGCACCAGGTCGAGGTGGTCGGGATCGGCGGACAGGACGTAGCCGGAGGGCTCGGTCCGCGTCCGGATGATGCTCTCGCGGTCGCGGCCGTCGCTCCCGAACGACTTGCGGAGCTGGTAGATGTAGGTCTGCAGGGTGGCGGTCGCACTGGTCGGCGGATTGTCCTGCCAGAGTTCCTCGGCCAGCGTTTCGGCCAGCACCAGCTTGTTGGCTCTCAGCAGCAGGGTGGCCAACACCCTTCGGAGTTTCGGGGCACTGGGCGTCCGGTCGATTTCACCGTCCCGGGCGGCGAGGGTCCCGAGTACCGAATAATCCATTGCTCCCCCTGTTTTCATGTGGTGAGGGTTTTGGTTTTCCCGGGAAATCCGGGGACTCCGGGGGAATTCGGGGGAATCCCCTCGGAGCCGGGACCAGGACGCGTTTCAGTTCGGCGCGGTCCGGTCCAGCTGGTGGCCTTCCACCCAGATCCGGGCCGCGGCCCGGAGGGCGGCCTCGCGGTCGGCCCGCCCGTTCCGGGAGCCGTCGCCGCCGGGGCGGGCGGGAAGCAGGCCGACGGCCGCGCTGCGGCCGGCGGTCACGGCGGGGTGGCGCAGCGCGAGCGCGGTCAGGGCCTGGCCGGGGCCGGCCTCGACCAGCAGCAGGCGGTGGTCGGCGAGCAGGCGGTCCAGGGCCGGGCCGAAGAGCACCGGATCCGACATCTGCCGGGCCCAGAAGCGCGGACGGAGCGCCTCGTGGGGGCGGACCGGGGCGGCGGTCGCGGAGGAGTACACCGGCAGCTCGGGCGGCCGCAGGGCGACCGCGGCGAAGGCCGGTTCGAAGAGCTCGGCGGCGGGCACGGCGTGCGGGGTGTGGAAGGGCTGGCGGATCCTCGTCCGGCGGGCCACGAAGCCGGCCAGCCGCAGGTCGCGCTCCAGTGCCGCCAGTGCCGCCGTCGGGGCGCCGAGGGCGGTCTGGCGGGGGCCGTTGACGACCGCGACGCTCACGTCGCCCACGGCGAACGGGGCGAGCTCGCGCGCCGAGGCGGCGACCGTGACCAGCCCGCCGGGGACCACCGGCGCGTACGTGTGGGAGCGGGCGGCCATCAGCCGGGCGCCGTCGCGCGGCCGGAGCACCCCGGCGACGGTCGCGGCCACCAGCTCGCCCACGCTGTGGCCGAGCACGGCCGCGGGCCGCAGGCCCCAGCCGGCCAGCATCCGGGCGAGCGCGTGCCCCACCGCGTACAGCAGCGGCTGGCCGAGCTCCCCCTCGTCGATCCGGCGTTCGGGGTCCTCGGCCAGCCAGGCCTCGCGCAGCATCGGGCCGGTGGGGCCGACGGCGGCGAAGAAGTCGTCCATCGCGGCGCTGAACGCGGCGTCGTGGCCGTAGAGCCCGGCACCCATCCGGGGGTGCTGCGAGCCGTGGCCGGGGAAGAGCAGGCCGACCGGCCGGGGCGGCTGCCGGCGGGTGTCCCGGCGCAGCGCGCGGTCCGTCCGCAGGAGCTCGGCGGCCTCCCGGACGGAGGAGGCCACGAGTGCTCCGCGCACCGCCCGGTGGGCGGGCGGGATGTCGGCGAGGCGCCGGGCCGCGTCGTCGGCGATCCCGTCGATCCTGCCCGGGCCGTCGGGGCCGTCGGGGCTGTCGGGGCCGTCCGGGGCGGCGGCTGCCAGCCGGTCGGCGAGTTCGGTCCGCGCCGTTTCCTCCGCCCGTTCGTCGGCTCCGGCCCAGGCGATGATTCGAGGCTCTGCGAGGTCGGACATCGGTGCTCCTTCGGCGGCCGCTGGGCTCGGCAGCAGACAATTCCACCGCCTGCTCGTGCATGTCCAGTGCTGTGCTGGCCGAATCCAAATGTTCGGCGGATTTTTCCGGATTCGTTTTCCGCGGCCGCGGGCCGCCGGAATTCCTACTCGCGGGTTCGCCCGCGGTTTTGCCCGCGGGTGTCCGTGCGCGGTCAGCGGAGCCGTTCCACGAGCTCTTCCCACAACCGCTTTTCGGCCCGGCTGAGCCGGCCGTCCGGCGGCCGCCGGGCGGTACCGTCCGGCGGCGGGGAGAGGTGCCCGCCCGGGTCGAACGGGCCGTACAGGCCGCCCGTGATGCGCAGGGCCAGGGCGAGCGTGCGGACCGCCGCCGAGGCGAGGCGCCTGGCCCGGCACCCGTCGGCCGGTGGAGACATGGCACTTCCCTTCGACGGCGGCGCGGTGGAGGGGAACGGGTGTCCGGGCGGCCGGCGCGCAACAGTGTCCGGTGCACAACGGCGTACGGCGCACAACGGCGTACGGCGCGCAACGGTGTCCGACGCGCAACGGCGTACGGCACCGCGGACGGGGAGGGTCCGCGGTGCCGGTGGGCGCCCGGTGACGGGCCCTCAGTAGGCGGCCCGGACGGTGTACATATCCCAGGGACGGGAGCGCGCGGCGTCCTGGTACGGGCGCAGCGGCGAGGTCTGGCCCTTGTGGTCGGGCCCCTCGTCCCAGCGCTTGAAGGCCTCGGCGCTCTCCCACTCGCTCATCACGGCGAACGCGCCGTCGTCGATCAGCGAGCGGAGGAGCTCGTTGCCGAGCAGGCCGGGGGTGCCGGCCAGGTCGCCGCTGATCCGGTGGTAGGCCTCCTCGATCGCCGACTCCTGCTCACCGGAGGGGACTTGGCAGAAGAGCATGATCCTCACCCGTCCCGTGGTCGGCGTCCGGCCGGTGGTCACCGCTTCTCCAGGGCGTGCAGGACCGTGGTGGTCCACATGGCGCCGCCGGACCGGAACGGGTGCAGCCGCTTGCGGTGGTCCAGGTGCTGGTCGCTCGACTCGAACTCCCGGAACCTCGGCTCGTCCACCCAGTCGCTGACGATGAAGTAGAGGCCGTCCTCCTCCTCGCTGCGCATCAGCCACTGGCCGAGGTTGGCGGGGTGGTCGGTCACGGTGGACCCGATCTCCAGCCAGGTGCGCTCGAAGTCCTGCTCCAGCTCGGGCTTGATCTCGGCGCGCAGCAGCACCCGGAAGACCTTGGATCGCTCGGCCACGGCTCAGATCCCCCCGTCCACGTGGATGGTCTCGCCGGTCACGTACGCGGAGAGGTCGCTGGACAGGAAGAGCACCGCGCCGGCGATCTCGTCCGGGGTGCCGAGCCGGCCGAGGCCGGTCAGGCCCTGGTAGCGGGACTTGACCCGGGCCACCTCCTCCGGCGGCGCGGTCTCGAACTCCTCGGTCTCGATGACGCCCGGGGCGACCAGGTTGACCCGGATGCCCTTCGGGCCGAGCTCCTTCATCAGCGAGCGGGTCAGGCCGATGAGGCCGGCCTTGGACGCGGTGTAGTGGGCGCGCAGCGGGATGCCGATCACCGCGGCCCGCGAGCCCACGGTGATCACCGAGGAGCCGGCCGACAGCAGCGGCAGCGACTTCTGGATCACCAGGAACGGGGCGGTGAGGTTGGTGTCCAGCACCCGCCGCCACTCCTCCAGCGGCAGTTCGGGGAAGGGGACGTGGCTGATCACGCCGGCGTTGTTGACCACGACGTCCAGCGCGCCGAAGCGCTCCTTCGCGGTGGAGACCAGCCGCTCGACGTCCTCCGGCACGCTCACGTCGGCCTGGACGAGGTGGTGCTCGCCGCCGGTGGCGGCCAGCTCCCCGCGCAGGCTCTCCACGGCCGGGCTCTCGGTGCGGTAGCAGGCGACGGTCCGGGCGCCGGCCCGGGCCAGCGCGAGGACGATGCCGCGGCCGATGCCGCGGCTGCCGCCGGTGACCAGGATCCGCTTGCCGGTCAGATCGATGCTCATGACGCTCGGGTGCCTCATCTCTTGGTGTCGGGTGTGTCGTCGGTACGGGGTGCCGGGGCCGCTCAGGCCGCCCGGCCGGACCGGGCCCGGGGGAGGGGCCGGGCTTCGAGGACCGCCCAGCGGCCGGTGGCGGGCCGGTTGGCGAGGGCGAAGTCCGCGGCGGTCAGCAGGTCCTGCCACTCGCGGAGGGTGCGCTCGCGGCCGCCGAAGCGGAGCATCATGTCGACGTCCAGGAACTTGCCCTGGTCCCACTCGTTGGGACCGGCCACCACGTGGTCGAGGACCAGCAGCCGGCCCTCGGCGCGGTCGCCGAGCGCGTCGCGGACGCCCCGCAGGATGCGCACGGCGTGCTCGTCGTCCCAGTCGTGCAGCACCTGCTTGAGGAGGTAGGCGTCGCAGTCGGCGGGCAGCGGGTGGAAGAAGCTGCCGGGGACGATCGAGACGCGCTCCGCGACCCCGGCCTCGGCCAGGTGGTGTGCGGCGTCCTTGACGACGTGCGGCCGGTCCAGGAGGACCCCGGTGGCGCCGGGCACGGCGTTCAGGACGGCGCTCAGGAAGAAGCCCTGGCCGCCGCCGATGTCGGCGATCCGCGAGAAGCGGGTGAAGTCGTACTGGGAGGTGAACAGGTGCGTGGTGGACCGGCTCATCTGCGTCATCGCGCGGTCGAACAGGGCGCCGGTGCCGACGGGTTCGGTGCCTTCCCCGGCGGCAACGTCGTCCTGGGTGGCGCCGGTGTGCTGGGTGGTGCCGGTGTCCGTGGTGCCGGTGTCCGCGGCGCCGTCCCCGGCGAAGAACGGGCGCCCGAAGACGTGCTCGAACGCCGGGCGGCCCGTGCGCACGGTGTGCAGGATCTCGCCGTACGGGCGGCGCACCGACTCGGAGCCGTTGTAGAGCACCAGGTCGCGCACCCCGAACGGGATGTCGCTGCGCAGGCCGACGGTGAGCTCGTTCTCCGCGAAGCGGCGGTCCTCCTCCTCCGTCACCAGCCCGAAGGCGGCGGCACAGCGCAGCACGCGGTAGAGCGACTCCTCGTGGCTGTCGGTGAGCCCGGCCAGCTCGGCCACCGTCCGCGGGTGGTCGGCCAGCAGGTCGGCGATGCGCAACTCGGCGACCACGTGCAGGACTTCGCTGATCCGCCGGCCGTTGGTGAGCAGGATCAGCCGGACCGGGGCGGGCAGCGACCGCGCGTCGGGCGGGCCGCCGGTCACCGTGTCAACGCTCATGGGGATCCTCTTCGAATCGATCGTGCGTCAGTTGGCGTGCAGGAGCAGGCCGGTGTTCAGGACGAGCACCGCGAGCGCGGCCAGGACCAGCGCGGTACGGACCCGGTTCCAGTTGCTCCACCGGACCCTCGGGTCGATCTCCGTCCAGTTGTCCGGCAGCGCCTGCGGGTCCACGGTGGCGATCCACCGGTTGATCGGGACGTTCTTGGCGAGCGAGACCACCATGGCGCCCACCAGCAGCAGCGCGCAGAGCCCGAAGAGCGCCGCGGTCAGGGCGGTGCCGGTCACGAGCGCGAGTCCGACGTCGCAGATCAGCGCGGCCACCATGCAGGCCGGCATGAACGGATCGAACCGGGTGACCATGAACTGGTGGGTGACGACGTACCGCTCGGTCGGGAGCGACAGCAGCAGCGGGGCGCCGCCCAGCACGGCGATCATCAGCCCGCCCGCGGCGAGCCCGTTGCCCAGCAGGGCGACCGGCAGCAGGATGCGCAGGGCCTCCATCTCAGCCGCGCTGCCAGGTGTAGAACGGCTGGGCCATCGCGTCCTTGGGCTCGGCCCACGCCGGGTCGTACGGCCGCATGTACTCCGCCAGCCGGTCGTGGATCTCCTGGTACAGCGGGTGGCTGCGGGCCTTGTAGAGGTCGGGGGTGATGTCCGCCTGCGACTCGACGAGGTGGAAGTACAGGTCGTGGAAGCGGAACAGGGTGCGCCGGGTGGCGCCGATCAGGTGCGGCAGCTCGGTGGCGTCCGACTCGGCGAAGATCCGGGCGACCTCCGGCGCGTCGGCGGGGTCCATCCGCGCGACGATCAGCGTGCGGTCCGACTTGGGCATGCCTTCTCCATCCGTGGGCCTTCGAGGTGGATCGACGCCCCATCGTGGCGATCGGACCTCCGGGCCGACTGGAGGATCACTGAAGATTCTTGACGGTGAGTCAGCTCGACGGAGTTCGTGACCGGCCGATGCATGCCGTCGCCGGGCCCTCCCAGCGGTCCTCGATCCGGCGTGGACCGCGCGCGGGCATCATGCGGCCCGGACCATCCCAGCAACCCGGAGGCGCGGCCATGGCATTCATCGCGATCGGTTACAAGGTTCGGCTCGGACACGAGGAGGAGATCGCGGAGATCTTCGCCGAGGGGAGCTTCCGCCGGGCCGACTCGGCGGAGTACCGGGACGAGGAGGGGCGGGCGGCCGGCCGCAACGTCTCGACCGGGCTCTTCATCGAGGGCGAACTCATGACCCGCGTGGTCCAGTTCGAGGGGGACCTGCGGCAGATCGGCCGGCACATGGGCGGCCAGCAGGGGGTCAAGGAGGCGGAGCGCAAGCTCGGCCCGTACCTCCAGGTGCCACGTGACACCGAGACCGTGGAGGGCTTCCAGCAGTACTTCCAGAACGCGCTGATGACCTGCGTGTTCCAGGAGTTCCGCGAGGAGCGCTCGGCGCAGCTGGCGGCGTGGACCCAGCGGATCGCGCCGGGAGCCGACGAGGACGAGATCGGCGCCGTCTTCGAGCGGGTGCAGGGCGAGGTGCTGCGCAAGCCGGCCGAGGACGGGGACCCCTTGATCGCCTCGGCGGCCTTCGTCAAGGACGAGCACCTCGTGTGGGCGGTGCAGTACGACGGGGAGTTCGACGCCGTGGTCCGCCGGCTGCACGCGGACGGGCTCGCCCCGCGGACGGAGGGCGCGCTGCGCCCGTTCCTGGCAGGTGCGCGGGACGCGGGTCAGGGGCTCTTCGGCGCCGCGGCCATGCGGCGACTGCAGATGCTCTCGGCGGACGTGCCGCCCGCGGGCTGAGCCGCCGCGGGACGCCTTGGGGCCGGGACGCCGTGGGCCTGGGACACCTGGGGCCCGGGGCGCCGTGGCCCCGGAACGTCCTGGCCCCGGGGCGCCCGTGGCCCCGGAACGACGGTGGTGGTGGACCGGCCGGCTCGGCCCGTCCACCACCACTCCGCTCATCGCCCGGTCACGCCGGAGCCACCAGCGCGGTCACCAGCGCGGCTACGACCGTGGTCGCCATTGCGGGCACCATCGCGGCCACCAGCGCGGTCACCAGCGCGTGCGCCACTCCCTCGGGCCGAACGCCCCGAGGCGTCGCCCGGGATCGTCGGCCGGCCGCCACCGGCGTGACCTGCGCGGCCGGCCGCCGACCAGGATCGCCGCCAGCCCCAGCAGGATCAGCAGCCGCGCCGGCCCGGAGCCCAGCCAGCCGGCGCCGAACAGGAGTCCGCCGGCGGCCCAAAGGCCGATCGAGTACACCAGCGCCCGCGTGCCGTGGCGCTCGCGGAGCCGCAGCGGGCGCCGGGTGCCCCGGGCCGCCCGCATCCGGGCCGGTGGGGCGGCCCCGGCCGGCGTGGAGCGCCGCACCGCCGGGAGGTCGGCCGTGACGTGACGCAGCGCCTCGTGGGTCTCGGCCGCGAAGGTGTCGTCCAGGCGCGTCTCCAACTCGGCCTTGGTCAGCAGGCTCCGGCTGAACTGCTCGCACAACTGGGCTGCCACCGCCTCGCGTTCGGCCTCGGAGATCCAGTCGCGGCGGGATCCGGTCGTCATTGTTCCCTCGCTCTCCGCTCGTTCAGTGGACGGGTTCTGCGTGGATGGGTTCTGCGTGGGCGGGTGTTGCGTGGACGTGCTGTCGGCGCCGTTCCGTCGGGCCCGTGTCGTCAGCGGACGCCGTCGGGCTCGGGTGTGCTCGCCGCGGCGCTGTTGCGGGGGCCGGGGATCCGGGCCGGGCCCGGGCGGCCCGGCCACCACAGCCGTGGGCCGATGTCCAGCGCGAGGGCCGGCACCAGGAGGGTGCGCACCACGAGGGTGTCCAGCAGCACGCCCACCGCGACCAGGACGCCCAGTTGCAGCATGCCGACCGACGGCAGGACCCCGAGTGCCGCGAACGTGGCGGCCAGGACGAGGCCGGCGCTGGTGATGACCCCGCCCGTCACGGCGAGCGCGCGCACCACGCCGCGGGAGTGGCCGATCCGGGCGGTCTCCTCGCGGGCCCTGGTCATCATGAAGATCGTGTAGTCGACCCCCAGCGCGACGAGGAAGAGGAAGCCCATCAGCGGCAGCGACTCGTCCGAGTGCGGGTGCCCGAGGGCGCGGAAGAGCAGGACGGAGGCGCCGAGCGCCGCGCCGAAGGACAGCACCACGCTCGCCAGGAGCAGCACCGGCGCCACCAGGGAGCGCAGGAGCACCATCAGGACGAGCAGGACGACGGCGAGCACCAGCGGCATCACCAGCCGCTCGTCGTGCGTGGTGGTGTCGGCGACGTCCAGGCTCTGGGCCGTGCTGCCGCCGATCAGCGCCCCGGGGTCCGCCGTGTCGTGCACGGCGGTGCGGATGTGCCCGACGGTGGCCTCGGCGGCCTTGCTGCCGGGCGGATCGCTGAGCAGGGCCTGGATGCGCAGCCGGTCGCCGGAGGTCTGGGCGGGCGAGACCGCGGCCACCCCGGGCAGGCCGTGGACGGCGGCCGTCACCTGCTCGGCCCTGGCCGCGGCGGCGTAGATGTCCAGCGGCGCGGAGGAGCCGGCCGGGTAGTGCGCGGCGAGGACGGTCTGGCCGGTCACCGACTCGGGCTTGCCGGTGAAGGCCTCGCTCGGGGAGAGCCCGGAGTGCAGGCCGAGCGCACCGATCGCGCACGCGGCGAGGGCCACCGCGCTGGCCAGCCAGACCGGGCGGGGCCGGCGGGCGACGGCGGCGCCGACCCGGCCCCACGGGCCGGACTCCGGCTCACCCGGGCCCGTCCACACCGGGCGCGGGACGAACGGCCAGAAGAGCCCGCGGCCGAGGATCACCAGCAGCGCGGGCAGCAGCACGGTGATCGACACGAGGGCCACCACGATGCCGATCGCCGCCACCGGGCCGAGCCCGCGGGTCGAGTTCATCCGCGCGGCCAGCAGGCAGAGCAGACCCAGCGTCACGGTGGTCGCGGAGGCGACGACGGCCGGGAGCGTCCGCCGCAGCGCGCTGCGCATGGCCTCGTGCCGGTCCTCGTGGCGGCGCAGCTCCTCGCGGTAGCGGGCGATCAGCAGCAGGGCGTAGTCGGTGCCCGCGCCGAAGACCAGGACGGTCAGGACGCTGGTGCTCTGCCCGGTGACCACCAGGCCGGCGTGCTTGACCAGCAGGTACACCACGGCGTTGGCCAGCGACGAGCTGATGCCCACGGTCAGCAGCGGCACCAGCCAGAGCACCGGGCTGCGGTAGGTGACGATCAGCAGGATCGCCACCACCGCGACCGTGGTGAGCAGCAGCGGGCCGTCGACGCCGCCGAACACGGCGGACTGGTCCGCGGCGGCGCCGGCCGGGCCGGTCACCTGGACGTCGAGCCCGGCCGGGGCGTCGGCGTGGGCGTCGTGCCGGATGGCCTTGACGTCGTCGACGAGCCGGGTGAACCCGTCCGCGCCCTGCATGGTGAGCGGGACGGTGAGCAGCAGGGCCCGGCCGTCCCCGGACGGGGAGAGCGGGGGCGGCGTGCCGCCGTAGCGGGCGAAGGCGGCGCGGTCGCGATCGGCCTTGCCGGTGTCGTCGGCGGTGATGCCGCCGGGGCGGGAGTAGACGATGCTGGCCGGCAGCACGTCGCCGATGCCGAAGTGGTCCCGCCCCGTCTCCAGGGCCTTGGTCGACTCCGCGCCCCTGGGGAGCCACTGGGTGATGTCGTTGCTCTGGGCGCCGATCAGCTGGGCGCCGAGGGGCGCGGCCACGCCGGCGAGCAGCAGCCACAGGACCAGGACCAGCCACTTGGAGCGGGCGCCGGCCGGCAGGAGGGCGAGCTTCTTGAGCAGGGCTGAGCTTTTGAGCAGGGGCATGGCAGGGCTCCTCAGCTGCTCTGCGGGGCGGCGTGGGCGGGGGCGCTGGGGGCCTCGGGCGGCTCCTCGGCGCCCCAGCCGCGCTGTTCGAGCGTGATGTCCTTGAGGAAGACCGCCGCGGCGAGCCCGACGAGGAGGATGAACCCGGCGATCAGGAAGACCGGGCTGAGCGCGTGGGCGTAGGCCTGGGCCAGGCCGTGCCGGACGGTGTCGGGCAGCCGGCGCAGCGCCTCGGGTGAGATGCCGCCGTTGGCGGCGATGCCGTTCGCGGCGCCGTCCGGGACGTACGTCGGGATCTCGTGGGTGAGGCGGCTCGTGAGGACGGTCGCGAAGATCGAGACGCCGAAGGAGGTGCCGAGCATCCGGCTGAAGGTGACGGTGGAGGTGGCGGCGCCCAGGTCCGCGCGGGGCGCGGCGTTCTGCACCGCGACCACGACGACCTGCTGGGACAGGCCCGCCCCGACGCCGAGCAGGAACATGTAGAGCCCGGACAGGAAGCGGCTGGTGTCGGCCGTCATGGTGGACATCAGGAAGGCCGCGACGGCGGAGACCAGCATGCTGGCGGCCGGGTACCACTTGTAGCGGCCGGACTTGGCGACCGCGCCGCCGACGCCGAAGGACGCGAGCATCAGCCCGAACATCATCGGGAGCAGCAGGAGGCCGGAGTTGGTGGCGCCGGCGCCCGCGGAGATCTGCAGGTAGAGCGGGAGGAAGAAGACCAGGCCGAAGCCGGTCAGCCCGCCGACGAAGGCCACGGCGTTGCAGATGTCGAAGGTGGAGTCGCGGAACAGGCCGAGCGGGATGACCGGTTCGGCGGCCGAGCGCTCCACGACGACCCAGCCGACCAGCAGCGCCACGCCGCCCACCGCGAGGCCGACGGTGGTGGGGGAGCCCCAGGCGTAGGTGCTGCCGGCCCAGTTGGTGAGCAGGACGAGGCACACCAGCGCGCCGGAGAGCAGCAGCATCCCGAGGTAGTCGATCCGCGGCCGCTCTTGGCGGCGGGCGCCGCGCAGGTAGAGGGCGACCAGGACGAGGGCGGCCGCGCCGATCGGCAGGTTGACGTAGAACACCCAGCGCCAGGTGACGTGTTCGGCGAAGAAGCCGCCGGCGATCGGCCCGCCGACCGCGGACAGCGCGAAGACGCCGGCCGAGTACCCCTGGTACTTCGCCCGCTCGCGCGGGCCGAAGAGGTCCCCGGTGAGGGCGAACATGGCGGCCATCACGCCGCCCGCGCCGATGCCCTGCAGGACGCGGAAGGCGATCAGCTGGCCCATCGTCTGGGCGGCCCCGCAGGCGGCGGAGCCGGCGAGGAAGACGACGGTGGAGACGACGAAGACCTGCTTGCGGCCCAGCAGGTCGCCGAGCTTGCCGGCCAGCGGCATCACGGCGCTGGAGGCCAGGATGTAGGCCGCGCCGACCCAGGCGATGGAGCTCAGACCGCCGAGGTCGCCGACGATCGTGGGCAGAGCGGTGGCCACGATCGAGGAGTCCAGGGTGGCCATCAGCATCGCGAGGAGCAGGCCGAAGTAGACGATCATCACGTGCCGGTGGGGCATGGCGCCCTCGCCGGGCGCGGGGGAGGAGGTGCTGGTGGTGTCGGGCTCGGTTGACATGGCAACCCCTATGCTTTTAGCAACTATGTGACTCGTGAACATAGATGCCAGAAGAAAGTATGTGCGTTGAGCATAGATCTGCCTTCTGCACGTGTCAACGCGTATATTTGTGCCATGACCAGAGCCGCCGAGACCCCCGCCAGCACCCGTCGCCCGGACACCGCCGCGCCGGACCCGGCCCTGACCGCCATCGAGCGGGCCATGGTCCGGATCCGCCGCAACCAGACCAGGCGGTCCCTGGGCAAGCTGGTGACCGCGCAGCTGGGCCGGGACGTCGACCTGTCGCACAGCGTCGTGGTGGACGCGGTCGAGGAGGAGCCCGACCACCCCGGCCAGGAGGTCACGGTCGGCCTCGTCGCCGAGCGCCTGGCCGTCGACCCCTCGCGGGCGAGCCGCCTGGTGGCGGCGAGCGTGGAGGCCGGCTACGTCCGCCGGGTCGCCTCCCAGGCCGACAGCCGGCGCATCTGCCTGGAGCTGACGGAGGAGGGCCGGGAGCTGGCCGCCCTCTCGCACCGGGTGCGCCAGGAGTACTTCGGCACCATCACGGACGGCTGGACGGTGCAGGAACGTTCCGACTTCGCCCGGCTGCTGACCAAGTTCGCGGGCCTGCCCGAGGCGGAGTGAGCGCGAGGCCGTCGGAGGGGTGACGCGGACGGGCCCGGACGCGGCAGGGGAGCGCGTCCGGGCCCGGGCTTCCGGCGGACGGGGTCAGCCCCCCGTCCGGCCACGGACCTCCTCGATGTGGGAGACCCCGCTGCTGCCGTCGGACCGCCGCCACTCCTCGCGGAGGCGCAGCCGCCCGTCCGGCAGCCGTTCCGGCTTGCTCGTGCACTCCCCGGCGACCACGCCGCCGTCCGAGAGCACCTGGCAGTAGGCGAGCCGCAGCGCGCCGTCGGGGCCGCAGGTGCCGACGAGGCGGCCGGTGAGCACCTTCCCGCCGCGGAACTCGGCCCAGACGAGGTCGCCGAGCTGGTGGTAGTGGCCGACGGGGGACTCCCCGGCGGCCGCGGTCTCCGGCGAGCCGCCCGGGTCCGCCGAGAAGAAGCGGTTGTTGTAGTCGATCCGCGCCCCGGTCACGGCCCTCACGCCCCCGTCGCCGGGGCGATGGCGAACGCCGGGCGGAAGACGTTGTCCGGGTCCAGCCGCCGCTTGAGCGCCGCGAGCCGCTGGTGCCCCCGCTCCCCGTACGTCCGGACGGCCCGCGCGGTGTCCGAACCCTCCGGGTCCGACAGGTAGTTGACGTAACCGTCGCCGGACGTGCCCCAGGGCTCGGCGGCCCGCGCCACCGACCTGGCCCACGCGATCCGCCCGGGGTCGGCGTCGGCCGCCTCCCAGATGGCCATGCCCGTGACGTTGAACCGCGCGGTGCGCCAGCCCACCGCGGACGGCCGCTCGGGCTCCCGCCGCACCGCCCCGCCGAACGCCTCCAGGTAGACGGTGTCGTTGAACTCCCCGCGCCAGCGCCCGGCGTGGAACCGCTCGACCAGCGCGGCGATCAGCTCGTCCGGCAGCCCGTCGGTGCAGCGCGCGCTCCAGTAGTGGCGCAGCCCGTACGGCAGGCGGCCGAGGAACTGCTGCATCGACAGGTACGGGCGCCGCTCGACCTGCCAGTCCAGCACCTCCGGTTCGCGCAACTGCTTGTCGAGCAGCGCGGGGTAGCCGGGGTCGGTGCCGCTGTAGCAGACGCTCAGGACGGCGGCGGGCTCCTGCGCGGGCCCGTACCGCTCCAGCAGCAGGATGCAGACCAGACCGTCGGGGCCTTCGGTGCCGAGCCGCCGGAACAGCTCGACCGCCCGGGTCATCTCGTGCGCCGGGTAGGCGACCGTGCCGCCGTGGACGGTGGTGACCGGGTGCAGCCGGAACACGAACTCGTCGACGACGCCGAAGTTGTGCCCGGCGCCGCGCAGCGCCCAGTCCAGCTCGGGGTCGGTGTCGGCGTCGACGGCCAGGCGGTCGCCGTCCGCCGTGACCAGCGAGTACTCCAGGACGTTGTCGCAGGAGAGCCCGTAGCGGCCCATCAGGTGCCCGATCCCGCCGCCGAGGGTCAGCCCGCCGACGCCGGTGGTGTCGAACGTGCCGCCGGTGACGGCCAGTCCGTGCCGGGAGGCGGCCGCGTCGAACTGGGCCCAGGTCGCGCCGCCCTGCACCCGGGCGGTGCGGCGGTGCGGGTCGATCCGGACCCGGTCCAGCAGCCGCAGGTCGATCACCACGCCGTCGTCCACGCCGGCCGTCCCGGCGATGTTGTGCCCGGCGCCGCGCACCGCGAGCGGCAGGCCGGCCTCGCGGGCGAGCTGCACGACCCGGCGCAGCTCCTCGCGGTCGCAGGGCAGCACGATCAGCCGCGGGCGGCGGTCGTGCATGCCGTTGAAGAGCTGCCGGGTGGCGTCGTAGCGGGGGTGGCGCGGGTCGATCACGCGCTCGGGGCACACGGTTTCGAGGGCCCGCCGCAGCGTGCTGGTCATGACAGCTCCAGGAGGTCGTCGAGGTCGTCGCGGTAGCCCGGCACCCGCAGGTCGCGGGCGGCCCGGCGGCTGGCCGCCAGGGCGCACTTGGCGGCGCCGCCGCTGCCGCCGGTGAAGGTGTGGACGGCCGGGTCGGTGGTGGCGCGCAGCTCCAGCAGGCCCGAGGGGCTGTAGCAGTCGGCGGCCACCACGGTGCGCCGCACCCGGCCCAGCCGCAGGCCGGGCAGCCGCAGGAGGGCGAGCAGTTCGGTCTCCCGGCGCAGGTCGGGGAGGGGACGCAGCGGTTCGGCGTGCTCGTCCCAGCAGTCGGTGGGCACGCCGAGCAGCACGTCGCCGCGGCCGTGCGGGCGCCCGTACAGCCCGGTGGTCCCGTCGACGAAGCACGGCGGGCGGCGGCCGCCGGCCCGGTGGACGGTGTACTGGACGAGCTTGCCGCGCAGCCGGGTGGGCTCGCGGTGGTCCAGGCCGCTCTGGCGCAGCAGCGGCCCGGTCCGCCGTCCGGTGGCCAGGACGGTGAGGTCGCAGGAGAGCGTGCCGCCGGGCAGCCGTACCGAACCGGGGCCGACGGCCAGGGCCGGGCCCGCGACGGTGCGCCCGCCGTGGTCGAGGAGGTCGCGGAGCAGGCCGTGGCGCAGCGCGTCCGGGCTGAGGTAGCCGGCGTGCCGTTCGGCGAGGTAGTGGGCGTCCGGGGGGCCGGTGATCCCGTACCGTTCGGCGGCGCCGGCCGCGGTCAGCTGCTCGGCCGAGCCGGGCAGCCGGTCCTCGACGAGGTCCAGCAGGGCGGTGGGCGGGGGGTCGTCGGTGAGGTACAGCGAGCCGGTCTCGCGGTACTCGGCGAGGGCAGCGAGGGCCGGGTCGGCGCGCAGTTCGGCGAGGCTCTCGGCGGCGAGCCGGCAGGCGGCCGGGTCCGGCTCGAAGCCGCGGACCAGGCCGCCGGAGGCGGCGGTGGCCTCGCCGGGCGGGGTGGCGGCGGTGATCAGGCACACGTCGGTGCCCGGTGCGCCGCGCCGCAGCCGCCAGGCGAGCAGGGTGCCGGCCAGGCCCGCGCCGATGATGCAGATCCGCACGGCCGCCTACCGTTCCGGGGCCGGGCCGCGGCCGGTGAGCGCGTCGAGCAGCCGCCGGGCGCGGGCGTCCAGGGGGTGGGTGTCAGGAGCGCCGGCGGCGAGCGGCAGGAGGCAGCGGGCGGCGAGCGCGGGGTCGAACGTCTCGGGGCGCAGGGCCTGTTCGGCCCGGGCGAGGTCGGCGTCGGCGAGGGGCCCGCCGGGGTCGGGGTGCCGGGGCGGGCGGTGCTCGGCGAAGGCCGCGTAGCCGGCCGCGGTGAAGTTGCTCGGGAAGGGGGCGGGGCGGTCCCAGTTGAGGAAGAGCCGGAGGGTCTCCGGGTCCTCGGTGGTGAGCAGCTCGTGGGCCCAGACGGCGTGGTCGCGGCTGGTGGAGAACTTGAGCCCGTCGAGCCGGTAGAACTCGTTGACCACCAGGCCGGACAGGACGGACCGCCAGGGCGCGCCGGCGGCGACGGCCAGGGCGGGGAAGACGGCGGCGTAGTAGAAGGCGTTGTCGATCCCGAGGAACGGCCACAGACCGCCCAGTCCGCCCCAGGCGGCGCCGAGTTCGGTGAGGCGGCGGGCGTCCGGGTCGAGCCGGCGCCCGATCAGGTCGAGGTAGGACAGGCCCATCTCGACCCAGACGTCGAGCCGGTTGCCGCCGACCAGTTCGATCCCCCAGTCGGTGGGGTAGCTCACCGGGACGTCCGGCAGCCCCTCGTCCAGCAGCCGCGTGAGCAGGGCGCGGACCCGGGCGGGGAGCACCGCGGCGGACCAGATCCGGGTCAGCGCCTCCCGGTGGTCCTCCAGCGCGAGGACGGGCCCCCGGTGGCGCACCGTGCGGGGTGCGCCGCCGCACCGGCACCGCGGGTCGCGCAGCTGCGCGGCGATGGCGAAGCCGCCGCACGCCTCGCAGGTGCCGCCACCCATCGGCTCGCCGCAGGCCGGGCAGCCGCCGCCGACGTAGCCGTGGTGCAGGGTGCGTCCGCAGTCCTCGCAGAGCAGCATCGGCCACTCGGCCTCGGGCAGCAGCCCGGCGGTGACCATTTCGACGCAGAGCCGGGCCACCCGGGCGCGGTGGTTGCGGTCGGTGCGCGGGGTGGTGAAGACGTCGTGCTCGATCCGGGCGGCGGTGAGCGAGGCGCGGATCAGCGCGCCGAACTCGTCGACGAGCTCGTCGGGTTTGCGGCCGAGCTGCTCGGCCCTGGCGACGACGTAGTTCTGGTGGTCGTCGGTGCCGCAGACGGTCAGCACCCGCTCGCCGCGGGCGCGCGCGGCGCGGGCGGCGACGTCGGCCGCGAGGTAGGGGCCGGAGAGGTGGCCCAGGTGCAGCGGGCCGTTCGGGGTCGGGGGCGGGCTGAGCAGCACCACCGGGCGGGCGGTCACGACCGGTCCCCGTCCGCCGCGCCGGGCAGCCAGTAGATGCTGAGGATGGTCAGCGGGTCCGTCTCGGAGCGGTTGTGGATGACGTGCCGCTCCTCGGGGTCGAGCAGCACGGCGGTGCCGGCCGGGGCCGCCGTGGTGCCGGACCCCTCGACCTCGAACTCGGCCCGGCCGGTGACCACCACCGCCAGTTCCGTCTCCGGGTGGCCGTCCCGCGCGCTCGACGAGCCGGGGCCCACCAGGCACCACATCGCGTCGAACGGCAGCCGCGCCGACTCGGCGTACTGCGTCCAGCGCCCGATCCGTATCCCGTACTCCGCGGAGAGCTCCGCCGAGTCGCAACTGAGCCTGCGCACAGTCGTCAACCCCTCATCGTCGTCCGGTGGTTGTTCGCGTGCTCCAGGGTGGTGGCCGGGCCTCGGAGCGGGCTGGGGGCCGGCTGGTGGCGGGCTGACGGACGTCCAGACCGGTTCGATCCCGCCTGGAGGGCGCCCGCCTACCGTGGCGGCCATGGATGTCGGAGTCGTGCCGGTGCCCTGGGCACCGCGTCGGATGGTCGCCCTCGCCCCGGACCGGGTGCGGGGCTGGCGGGTCAAGCGGTACGGCATCTCGGCCACCCGGCCGAGGCCCCCCGCCCACGTGATCGAGGCCGCCCGCCGGGCGGTCGAACGCAGCCTGCCGGACGCCTATCCGGAGGCCTTGAGCTGCGCTTTCAGCGTGCTGCACGAGGACGAGGACGGCTGCTACGTCGTCGTCGCCTGGTGGAGCCCCAACCGGCTGATCCTGCACTCCCGGACGTGGATCTCCGAGTGGGCCGACCCGGCCGACTGGCGGCCGGCCCCCGGTGCGGCCACCGCGTGCATCTGGGAGCTGGTGGCGATGGGGGCGGAGCGGGACGCCTGGGTGCGCCACGTGGTGCGCCCGGACGTCCCCGACCTCGACGGCTACCTGGCGGCCACCGTCAGCGGCGAGTTCTGAGGAGGACGGACATGACCCTCGCCGCCCTCCTCGCCCTCGGCGTGCTGCTGCGGAGGCTGCCCGCGGGCCGCCGGGCGATCGACCGCGCACTGGCCGCGATCGCCCGGCGGCCCGGAGCGGGAGCCCGGCTCAGGAGCGCCCGGCCGGAACGATCCTCGCCACCGCCGCAATGACCTCCGCCCACACGTCGAGCGCGCCCTCCCGCCACGGGTCGGGCGGCTCGACGATGGCGTGGTCGACCCCCAGCTCGGCGAGCCGCTCGAAGCGCTCGACCGCGCCGGCCGGGGAGTAGGCCCCGCCCCCGCCGGTCCGGGTGAGCGCGCCCGCGCCGAGCGTGGTCTTCTCGATCTCGCCGTACGGCCGCCCGGCCTCCTCGCAGCGCTGCCGCAGGACGTCGAACTGCTCGCGGATCACCTCGGTCGGCTTGAGGTGGGCGTTGCGCCGCATCGGGTGCTGCGGCGGCAGCGTGGCCAGCTTGTCCTTGATGAGCTCGGGGTCGGGCAGCTCGTAGACGTTGCAGGCGTCCGCGTACCGGGCGACCAGGCCGAAGGTCTTGCGCCGGCCCTGGCCGCCGATCAGCACCGGCGGGTGGGGCCGCTGCGGCGAGTTGGGCTCGTTGCGCGGCTCCTCCAGCCGGTAGTGCCTGCCGAGGAACGGCTCCTCGCTGCCCGCCCACATGTGCTTGGCGAGCCGCACGGTCTCCTCCAGCCGCTCGAACCGCTCGGCCCGCGGGACCACCGGGATGCCCAGGCCGCGCTGCTCCTCCTCGTACCAGGCGGCGCCGATGCCGAAGTACATCCGGCCGCCGGAGAGCGCGTCGAGGGTGCTGACCGTCTTCACCAGGACACCGGGGTGGCGGTTCACCACGCCGGTGACGAGGGTGCCGAGGCGGATCCGCGAGGTCTGCCCGGCGACGAAGCCCAGCGTGGCGTACGCCTCCGGGCACGGGCCGGCCGGGCCGCGGTTGAGCGGGGTCTGGAAGAAGTGGTCCATCACCCAGAGGCTGTCGAAGCCGACCTCCTCCGCGGTCCGCGCGATCCGCCCGAGCGTACTGCCGATGTTCTCCGGCGAGCCCGGCCAGCCGAAGTTGGTGATGTTGATGCCGAGGCGCACGCGCCACCTCCTTTGGTCAGGACGTCATGGAAGCGATGGGCCAGTCGAGTTGGCGCAGCGCCGCGTCGACGAAGCTCCACTCGTACCGGGTGGCGATCGCGAAGTTCCGCTCCAGCCCGGCGAGTTCCCGGGCCGAGCAGCTGCGCCCCAGGTCGTCGACGAGGGCCAGGAAGCCGTCCAGGACCTCCCGGTAGTCCTCGCCCGGGTGCAGCGCGGAGACCCAGGAGGCGTAGCGGCCGCCGGGGTCGTGGCGCTCGCGCAGGTCGTCGGCGATGCTCAGGTAGAACCAGGAGCAGGGCAGCAGCGCCCCGACCCCCTCGGCCAGCGAACCGGCGCTCGCCGCGCCGAAGAACGACGTGTACGCGTGGGTGGCCGGATCGGCCGGCCGGGTGCGCCAGGAGTCGTCGCCGTCGGCGGCCAGCTCGCCCGCCATCAGGTCGTACCCGAGGGCCATGGCCTGGCGGGCCTCCAGGGTGCCGACCGCCATCCGGGTCAGCACCAGGGCGTGGTCGTGGTCGTGGGCCAGCGCGGCGCAGCGGGCCAGGGCGCGGCCGTACGCCGGGAGCAGGAAGTCGGCGTCCTGCCGGGCGAAGTGCAGCAGCGCCCCGCCCGGCAGGGAGCCGTCGCGCAGGCCGGCGAAGAACGGGTGCTCCCGGACGGCGTCCAGCAGCGGCGCGCCCGCGGCGCCCAGCCGTTCGTGCAGCTTCCCGGTCATCGGAGTTTCGGACATCGGAGTCCGGGCCATCAGTCGAACCACTCGCCCTGCTTCATGCCGAAGAACGCGTTGCCGCGGAGCTTCAGCTTGCCGGTGACGAAGGCCTTCTGGCCGGAGAGCTTGCCGGTGGCCATCAGCAGCATGTCGACGACCTTGACGCCGATGACGACGTCGGCGTCCTCCCGGGTGCCCTTGCCGACGGTGCAGGCGCCGTCGGCGACCACCAGGTGGTACTCCTGGACGCCGCCGGCGGTGGCCACCTCGTACTGGAAGATCCCGCCCTCGCCGCCCGCCTTGGCCGGGTTGAACGTCGAGGTCAGCTGCTCGTACACGGTGTCCAGCGCGGCCGGGACGCCGCCGGGCAGTCCGGCGAGCCTCCCCTCCACCTGGTCCTTGGGCGTGGCGTCCACCAGCGCGACCAGTTCCTTGAACCGGGTCTCCAGCTCGGACATTGTCGAACTCCTCTCGTTTGACATGGGATCGGGTGTTTCAGTCGCGGGCGAGGACGCGGGTGAGCGCGGCGACCAGCCGGTCGCCGTCCGGGTCCGCGCCGGTGCGGCTGCGCCAGGCGACGAAGCCGTCCGGGCGGACCAGCACCGCGCCGTCGTCGCGCACGCCGTGCCGCTCGGCCCACTGCGCGGTCGGCACGTCGAGGTCGAACCCGGCCAGGTAGAAGTCGAGTTCGACGTCGAGCTCGTCGCACGCGCGGAGCACGGAGGCCGCCCAGGTGGCGCCGGAGCGGCCGGCCACCAGGGCGAAGTTCCGCCCGTACAGGTCGAGGGTGGAGGTGCCCGCGCCGGTCGCCAGGTGCGGGGCGCGGGTGCCGGGCTGGGCCGAGAGGCGGCCGGTCTCGACCGCGGGCAGCCCGTCGTCGGCGCCGTCGGCCGGGTCGGGGACGACGGCGCCCGAGCGGTAGCGGTAGCCCAGGATGACGGACCACCAGTCCCACAGCCGCATGCCGTCGACCTCGTCGGACGCCGTGGTGCCGGTGCGCCAGACCATCTGCGCCATGGCCTGCTCCATGGTGAACTCGGAGACCGCGCGGCGCTCGGCGTCGTAGCTCTCCAGCAGCCCGGGGCCGGCCTCGCCCTTGACCACGGCGGCCAGCTTCCAGGCGAGGTTGTGGGCGTCCTGGATGCCGGTGCTGCCGCCGAACGCGCCGGTCGGCGGCACGATCCGGGCGGCGTCGCCGGCCAGCAGGACCCGCCCGTGGACGAACCGCTCGGCGCAGTACGCCCCGATCGCGAACGGCAGCACCTCGGTGCCGTCCGGCAGCTGGGGCACCAGCCGGCCGTCGAGCTCCGGCAGGCCGACCGCCTCCCGGAACAGCTCCAGGCAGCGCTCGGCCGGGTAGTCGGCGACCGTCTCGCCCTTGCGGGGCTCGAAGGGCACGCCGAAGCACCAGCGGTTCTTCCCGTCGTGCGGGAAGATCACCGTGCCCTGCCGCGGGCTGCCCAGGTAGGCGAAGCCGAAGCGGCGGCCCGCGACGACCTCCTCGATGTCGGCCTCGACCACCATGGAGAGGGTGTCGAGCAGCACCCCGGGGCCCTCCACCGGGATGTCCAGCAGGCGCCGCACGGTGCTGCGCTGGCCGTCCGCCGCCACCACGTAGGCGGCCTCCACGGTGTACTCGGCGCCGCCCGCGGCCTCGCGCACCCGCGCCGAGACACCGTCCGGGCGCGGGGTGAGGGCGGTCAGCTCGACGCCGTAGCGCACGTCGGCGCCCAGCTCGCGGGCCCGTTCGCGCAGGATGACCTCCAGCCGGTCCTGGTCGATCGGGCACCACTCGGTCGGGCTGACACCGTCCGCGGAGCCGGTCGCCAGGTCGACGAAGTCGACGTCCCGGTCGGCCAGGGTGCGGGCCATCAGCATCCGCGAGGAGTCGGCGTCGGAGGCCACGATGCCCTCGCCCCGGGCGGCGAAGAGCCGCTCCTCCAGACCGGCCTGACGGAACACCTCCACCGAGCGGGCGTTGATCCCCCGGGCCCGGGGGTGCACCAGTTCCTGCGGATGGCGCTCGACCAGGACCGGGCGCAGCCCGTGCCAGGCCAGGAACACGGCCGCGGTCAGGCCTGCCATCCCGGCGCCCACGATCAGTACGTCGGTCCGGTTGTCGGGCATCTCGTCTACCTCCAGGTGCCGTTGGGCGGGGGAGCGGGGACCGGGCGGTCCGGGGCGGTCCGGGCGGGTCAGGCCCACAGGGTGTGGACCTGCTCGTCGCGGATGCTGAAGACCGACCGGTCCAGCAGGGAGTTGATGATCACGGCGCTGCGCACCGAGAGCAGGCTGAGGTTGGGGTCGACCACGCCGTGGCTGGACTGGGCGCGGTTCTGGGCGAAGATCCGGTTGGTGTCGCCGTGCTTCCAGCGCAGCGAGTAGTCCGCCTCGATGACCGGCTCCTCGCCCGGTGCCAGGTCGAGCAGTTCGGGGTCCAACGGCAGCGGCGCGGGCCGCCGGCCGGTGGCCAGCACGACGTGCCGGGCCGAGTGCTGCTCCTGGCCGCCGCCCAGCCGGCGGCAGCGCAGGACCACCGAGCCCTGCCGCTCGACGGCCCCGACCACGTCCCGGCCGGGCAGCATCATCACCGGGGAGCGTCCCTCGGCCAGCCGGATCTCGTAGTTGACCTGGTACAGCTCCTGCAGCGTGGCCATCGAGACGCCGTCGCTGGTGAGGATCTGGTTCGTCGCGATGCTGTCGCGCACGTGCGCCGGCAGGCTCTGGAAGTGGCGCACGTACGCGGGCCGGTAGAAGTCGTTGGCGGGCGGCGAGTCGTCCATCGGCGCGAACCACGGCCGCCGGCCGATCCAGCGGATCTCCCGCAGCCCGAGCCGCAGCAGCGAGAGCACCGCCTCGGCGCCGGTCTGGCCGCCGCCGATCACCACGGCCGTCTCGTGCGGTCCGGGCCGGCAGCCGGTGAAGTGCCCGGTGAGCTCCTCGGCGAGCAGGACGCCGTGCGGGCCGGGGAGTTCGAAGCAGTCCGGCACGTACGGGCGGGTGCCGAGGCCGAGCACCAGGTGGTCGGCGGTGGCCACCGGGCGGTCGCCGGAGCCCAGGACGAAGACGCCGTCGAAGGAGATCGCGGTGATGTCGACGCCGTAGCGGATGGTGCCCAGCTCACCGCTGGCCCAGGCCAGGTACCGGTCGTACTCCAGCCGGGGGATCGCCTCGAACTGGGCGTTCAGGAAGGCGTAGATCCGCCCGGTGGTGACCAGGTAGTTGAGGAACGAGAAGCGGTTGCGCGGATCGACCAGGGTGACCAGGTCCTTCACCCAGGAGGTCTGCAGCCGGGCCCCCGGGTGCATCAGCTCCGGGTGCCAGGCGTGCGAGCCCCGCCGGTCGAAGAGCGCCACCGCCCCGGGAACGGTGCCCTCGGCGAGGGCGGCGAAGCTCAGGTTGGCCGGGCCCGCGCCGATGCCCGCGACCGCGAAGTGCGGGAGCCCGGCGGGCCGGCTGGTGGAAGTCGACACGGTTGAAGCCTCTTTACGTGAGGGTGCGGTGGCCCTGCGGTACTGCCGGGGACAGCGTTCCGGCTGCCGGTAGAGGAGTCCTCGAAACGCTCTGAGCCCCGGACACGCCCGCCGGACGTTCAGGCGGGCTCGATCCACCCGAGAGGGCGGCTCCCCATGCTGTGTCGCGGCACCGACCGGGGACGTCGCGACCGAGGGGATCCGCATGACTTGCATCGCCGGGTGGGTGGGGCTGGGGCCCGACCCGGACCGGAGGACGGCGGGCGTGGCCGCGATGGCCGCCGCGATGACGCCCGGGGGCCCGCCGGCCCACGGGACCTGGACCGACGGGAACGCCCTGCTGGCGTTCCCCGGCCCACCGGGGGCCCGCCCGGCCGCCCTGGTCGAGGACGGCGAGGTGACGGCCGTGATCGCCTTCGCCGGCACGCTGTACGGGCCCGAGGGCGTGCGCCGGGTGCTGGACGCCCGTGGCCACCGGCCCCGGTCCGGCGGCGACCCGGAGACCGTGCTCCACGCCTACCGGGAGTGGGGCGCCGACTGTCCGGTCCGGCTGGACGGCGCCTTCGCGTTCGCGCTGTGGGACGTCCGCCGCCGCCGGCTCCTGCTGGCCAGGGACCGCCTCGGGGTACGGCCGCTGCACTACGCGCGGCTCGGCGACGAACTGGCCTTCGCCTCGGAGCCGAAGGCCCTGCTGGCCGGGGAGGCGGTCGACCCGGCGACGGACGCGGACAGCCTGCGCGAGCTGTTCACCCAGATCAAGACCCCCGGTCGCAGCGTCTTCCGGGGCGTCGACGAGGTCCGTCCGGGCCACGTCGTGGAACTGGCCGACGGGTGGCTGACCGAGCGCGCCTACTGGCGGCTGCAGAGCCGCCCGCACCCCGACGACCGGGACACCACCGTCGCGACCGTGCGCCTGCTGCTGTCCGACGCGGTGAACCGGATGCTGCCCGAGGAGCCCGCGCCCTGCGTGCTGCTCTCCGGCGGCCTCGACTCGGGCGCGGTGGCCGCGCTGGCCGCCCGTACCTCGGCGGAGCGCGGGGCCAAGCCGCTGCTCACCGCCACCGGCACCTTCCTCGGCCACGCCGAGAACTTCCGCCCCGACCACGTGCGCGCCACCGCGGACGCCCCGTACGCGGCCGAACTGGCCCGCCACCTGGGCTCCGAGCACGTCGACGTGGTGCTCGGCACCGCAGACCTGGCCGACCCGGCCGGCCGCCTGGCGGTGCTGCGCGCCCAGGACCGGCCGACGCCGTTCGCCGAGATGGACGTCGCCGCCCACCTGCTCTTCGCCGCGGTGCGCGAGCGCGCCGGCGTCGTGCTCTCCGGCGAGGCCGCCGACGAGCTGTTCGGCGGCTTCCCGTGGATGCACGACCCGGAGCTGGTGCGCACCGGCCACTTCCCGTGGGTGGCGTACGAGCGCTCGCACGAGCAGTCCAGGGACGGGCTCGGGCTCGGCCTGTTCGACCGCGGGCTGCTGCGCGGCCTGGACCTGGCCGGGTTCGGCGCCGACAGCTACCGCCAGGCGATCGGCGAGGTGCCGCGGCTGGACGGCGAGAACGCGGCCGAGCGGCGCATGCGCGAGCTGTGCCACCTGCACCTGACCCGGTGGCTGCCGCGCCTGCTGGACCGGGACGACCGGTTGAGCCGGGCGGTGGGGCTGGACGCCCGGATGCCGTTCTGCGACCACCGCCTGGTCGAGTACGCCTTCAACGTGCCCTGGCGGATGAAGTCCTTCGACGGGCGCGAGAAGAGCCTGCTGCGGGCGGCCGTCGCCCCGCTGCTGCCGCGGTCGGTCGCCCAGCGGCGCAAGAGCCCGTTCCCGGTCAACCAGGACCCGGCGTACGCGCGGATGCTCCAGCGCGAGCTGGCCGCCGTGCTGCGCGACCCGGCCGCCCCGGTGGCCCCGCTGCTGGACGGCGCGGCGGCCCGCGCGGCGGCCGGCGCCGAATGGCCGGGCGGGTCGGACTGGCTGGCCCGCACCAACATCGAGTTCGCACTCCAGCTCAACACCTGGCTGGCCGAGTACCGCGTACAGCTTGCCGTCTGACGATCCGTCAGTCGGACCACCGGAGAAGGAGAGGCCATGACTTCAACCCCTGCGGGCGAGCCCGGGAAGGTCGCGTTCGCGGACGTCCCGCCGAACCGGCGGCGCGGCGGCGACCTGCGCGTCCTGCTCAGCCCGAGGACGTGCGCGGCCACCGCCGGCTTCCTGGGCGCGGGGTCGCTCATGCCCGGCGAGTTCGTCAGCGAGCACTACCACCCGTACTCCGAGGAGTACTTCTACATCGTCGGCGGCCGGATGACGCTGCTCCTGGAGGGGCGGCCGATCGAGCTGGTGGCGGGGGACTCGTTCATGATCCCCAAGGGGCTGCGGCACCGGATGGACAACCACGGCGACGAGGAGATGTTCGCCGTGTTCTTCCTCGGCCCGCTCGCCCCCAAGCCCGAGCTCGGCCACGTGGACACCGAGGAACTTCCCTCCGCCGGCGGCGAGTTGCCGCAGGTCGGAGCCGTGACCTCATGACCGGGCGCCGCGTCGTGGTGACCGGCATCGGGGTCATCGCACCCAAGGGCGTCGGCACCGTCGCGTTCTGGGACACCCTGACGGCCGGGCGCACCGCCACCCGCCGCATCACCCACTTCGATCCGTCGGACTTCCGCTGCCAGGTCGCCGCCGAGATCGACTTCGACCCGCTGGCCTGCGGCCTGTCCCCGCAGGAGGCCCGCCGTCTGGACCGGGCCGGCCAGCTCGCGCTGATCGCCGCCCGCGAGGCGCTCGCCGACAGCGGCCTGGCCGGCGGCGCGCCCGACGCGGGCCGGGTCGGCGTCTCGCTGGGCAACGCGATCGGCTGCACCGAGCTGATGGAGCGCGAGTACGTGGTGCTCAGCGACGGCGGCAGCAAGTGGCTGGTGGACCCGCAGTACGCCGTCCCGCACCTGTACGACGTCATGGTCCCCAGCTCGATGGCGGCCGAACTCGCCTGGGCCTGCGGCGCGGAGGGCCCGGTGGGCCTGATCTCCACCGGCTGCACCTCGGGCATCGACGCGCTGGGCCACGCCTTCGAGCTGGTCCGCGAGGGCAGCGCGGACGTGATGCTCGCGGCCGGCACCGACGCACCGGTCTCCCCGGTCACGGTCGCCTGCTTCGACACCCTGCGCGCCCAGTCCACCGCCAACGACGACCCCGAGCACGCCTGCCGTCCCTACGACCTCAACCGCAAGGGCCTGATCCTGGGCGAGGGTTCGGCGGTGATGGTATTCGAGGAACTGGAACACGCCCGCAAGCGCGGCGCGTACATCTACTGCGAGGTGGCCGGCTACGCGAGCCGCGCCAACGGCTACCACATGACCGGCCTCAAGCCGGACGGCCGGGAGATGGCCGAGGCGATCCGGGCCGCGCTCGACCAGGCCCGGGTCAACCCGCAGGAGATCGACTACGTCAACGGGCACGGCTCCGGCACCCGGCAGAACGACCGGCACGAGACCGCGGCCTTCAAACGCGCCCTGGGCGCGCACGCCTACCGGGCCCCGGTCAGCTCCATCAAGTCGATGATCGGGCACTCGCTCGGCGCGATCGGCGCCATCGAGGTGGCCGCCTGCTGCCTGGCGATCGAGCACGACGTCGTGCCCCCGACCGCCAACCTGGAGACGCCGGACCCGGAGTGCGACCTGGACTACGTCCCGGTCACCGCCCGGGACCAGCGGACCGACGTCGTGCTGAGCGTCGGCAGCGGTTTCGGCGGGTTCCAGAGCGCGATCGTGCTGGCCGACGAGGGGAGGGTGCTCCGATGACCGCGGAACCGGACAGACGCGCCGTGGTGACCGGCCTGGGCGTCGTCGCGCCGACCGGGATCGGCGTGAAGACGTACTGGGCCAACACCCTCGACGGCCGCAGCGGGCTGGCGCCGATGACCCGGATGGACCCGACCGGCTACCCGATCAAGGTCATCGGCGAGGTGCCGGGCTTCGACCCGTACGCGCTGCTGCCCAGCCGGGTCGTCGTGGAGACCGCGCTGATGACCCAGTTCGGCCTGGTCTGCGCCGAGGAGGCCCTGCTCGACGGCGAGCTGGACCCCAAGGAGCAGCCCGAGTACCAGATGGGCGTCGTCACCGCCAACGCCACCGGCGGCGCCGAGTTCGGCCAGCGGGAGATGCAGAACCTCTACTCCAAGGGGCCCTCGCAGGTCGGCGCCTACATGGCGATCGCCTGGTTCTACGCGGCCAACTCGGGCCAGATCTCGATCCGGCACGGCATGCGCGGGCCGAGCGGCGTCTTCATCACCGACCAGGCCGGCGGGCTGGACTGCGTGGGCCAGGCCCGGCGCACGATCCGGGGCGGCACCACCTTCGTCCTGTCCGGCGGCACGGACTCCTCGTTCTCGCCCTCCGGCCTGGTCGGGCAGATCCCGCCCGGCCTGGTCAGCCGCAGCGCCGACCCCGCGCGGGCCTACCTGCCCTTCGACGCCGCGGCCTCGGGCTACGCGCCCGGGGAGGGCGGGGCGATCCTCCTGGTCGAGGAGGCGGAGTCGGCCCGCGCCCGCGGCGTGCGCCCGTACGGCGAGATCGCCGGCTACGCCAGCGCCTTCGACCCGCACCCGGCCACCGGGCGCGGGCCCAACCTGCGCCGGGCCATCGAGGGGGCGCTCGCCGACGCCCGGTGCGCGCCGGCCGACGTCGACGTGGTCTTCGCCGACGGCTACGGCGTCCCGGCGCTGGACCGGCTGGAGAGCCGGGCGCTCGCCGAGGTGTTCGGCCCCGCCGGGGTGCCGGTCACCGTGCCCAAGACCACCACCGGCCGCCTCTACGCGGCCGGCCCGACGGTCGACCTGGTGGCGGCGCTGCTGGCGGTGCGCCACGGTGTCGTCCCGCCGACCGTGAACGTCACCGCGCCCTCCCCGGACTGCCCGGTCGACCTGATCCTGGGCGACCCCAGGGAGGCGGCGGTGCGCACCGCGCTCGTGATCGCCCGCGGCCACAACGGCTTCAACGCCGCGGTCGTCGTCCGGGCCGTGTGAACAGGCCCTGCGCGAACGGGCCCTGCGCGAACAGGCTTTGCACGAACAGGCTCTGCGCGACCAAGAAGTGCACGAACAGTGCTCAACGGAAACGGAGTTGAAGCGATGGACACCCTGAACCTGGACGGCCTGCGGGACATCATGCGCCAGTGCGTGGGCACCGGCGAGGCCGTCGACCTCGACGGCGACATCCTGCACGCCGACTTCGGCGAGCTCGGCTACGACTCGCTGGCCGTCCTGGAGGTGGTCACCCAGGTCCAGGGCCGGCTCGGCGTCGCCATCCCGGACGAGGTGATCGACGACCTGCGCACCCCCGCGGCCCTGCTGGAGTACGTCAACCGGCAGCGCGCGGAGGCCTGAGCGCGATGACCGAACACGGGCACACCGAGTCGAGCACGGTCGTGGCGGCGCCGTTCGACCTGGTCTGGGAGATGACGAACGACGTGGCCGGCTGGCCGCGGCTGTTCACCGAGTACGCCGACGCGGAGATCCTCGAACAGCGGGGTGACACCGTGCGGTTCAGGCTCACCATGCACCCCGACGAGGCGGGCGTGGCCCGTACCTGGGTCTCCGAGCGCACCAGCGACCTGAGCACCCGCAGTGTGCGGGCCCACCGGGTCGAGACCGGACCCTTCGAGTACATGAAGATCTTCTGGGAGTACCGGGAGACCCCGGACGGCGTCCACATGCGCTGGGTGCAGGACTTCCACGTGCGGGACGAACTCCCCTTCGGGGACAAGGAGATGGCCGAGCACCTGACGGCCAACACGGTCGTCCAGATGCGGGCCGTCAAGGAGCGGATCGAGGCCGCCGCCAGAGCGTGACCCGGGCCTTCAGGCGCCAGCGCCCGCACCGGTACCCGGGCCGGTGCGGGCGCGCAGGCGGCGCAGCATGCGGGCGTCCTGGAAGCCGACCGCGCGGGCGGCCGTCTCGGTGGTCGCGCCGTGGGCGATGAGGTGTTCCGCGCGCTCGACGCGCAGCTCCTGCTGGTAGCGCAGCGGGGTGCGGCCGGTGGCCTCGGTGAAGTGCCGGGTGAGGGTGCGTTCGCTGACGCCGGAGGCGGCGGCGAGGTCGGTGAGGCCGAGCCGGGTGTCGAAGCGGGCGTCGATGAGGTCCTGGGCGCGGTGGACGGCGTCGACGAGGTGGCCGCGGTGCCGCAGCATCGCGCTGGCCTGCCGCTCGTCGCCGTTGCGCCGGGCGTAGACGACCATCTCGCGGGCGATCCGGGCGGCCGCCGCCGGGCCGTTCCGCACGGCCACGAGGTGCAGCGCGAGATCGATGCCGCTGGCGATCCCGGCCGAGGTCACGACCCGGTCGTCGACGACGTAGAGCACGTCGCGCACGACGCTCGCCCGCCGGTAGCGCTGGGCGAGCTCCTCCTGGAGGTCGTGGTGGGTGGTGCACCGCCGGCCGTCCAGCAGCCCGGCGCGGCCGAGCGCGTCGGCGCCGGCGCACACGCTGGCCACCGTCCCGCCGGCGGCGTGGTGCGCGGCCAGCCGCTCCAGCGTGGCCGCGCTCAGCGCGCCGTTCTGCCGCAGCGTGACCGACCGCCAGCCGGGGACCACCAGGAGGTCCCCGGGCGACAGCTCCGGCCACGCGGTGGCGGCCCGCAGCGCGATGCCCTGCGCCGTGGGGACGTCCTCCTGCTCGGCCACGTACGCGCTCGCGTAGCCGAGGCCGTGGTCGGCCGCGGTGGAGAACACCTGGGCGGGCCCGGCGAGGTCCAGCAGGTGTACGTGGGGGACGAGCAGGAAGACGACTCGGGTCACGATCCGGTCAGCTCCTTGACGGTGGTGACGGTGGCGAAGCGGCCGGCCAGAGCGTACTCGGTGCGGGCGATGATGTCGTCCGTCGAGAGGGTGCGCGGGTCGGCGAGGACCTCGGCGAGGCTGCGCCCGGCGGGGGCGTCGCGGTGCTCGATGGGGTGGGTGGCGGTGGCGTCGGTGACGAAGACGACCTCGTAGCCGAGGTCGCCGGCGACCCGGGTGGTGGTCTCGCAGCACTGCTCGGTGCGGATGCCGCTGACGACGACGCCGCCGACGCCGTGCTGGGTGAGCACCTGCTGGAGGTTGGTCGTGGTGAACGCGTTGTGCGAGGTCTTGGTGACGACGGGCTCGCCCTCGGCGGGCGCCAGGCCGTCGATGAGGCGGACGAAGCCGCGGGCCGGGTCGAAGACCGTGCCGGTGCCGGGCTCGGAGTGCAGGACCCAGACGACGAGGTCGCCGCGGCCGCGGGCGTGCTCGACGAGCTCGTTGACCCGCTCGACGATCGCGGGGTTGGACACGGCGGCCCAGTTCTCGCGCTGCCGGAAGGATTCCTGGACGTCGATGACGAGGAGTGCGTTCTTCATGCCTCGATCATGGCGCTCGGCGGGGGCCCGCGCGTAGACACCATCGGGCCCCGATGCGGAACGATCCGGTCATGCGCTACCGGGCTTCCGGGCGGGTCAGGCGCCAGAACAGGTCCTCGCCGGTCTCGGCCGGGGCGACGGGCTCGGCGGGCAGGCGGCGGTGCTCGGTGAAGCCGAGCCGGGCCGGGATCGCGCCGCTGGCCAGGTTGGCCGGGTCGTGGCAGACCTCGACGTACTCGACACCGGGCAGCCGGAACGCCTGCTCGACCAGGGCGCGCGTGGCCTGGGTGGCGATGCCGCGGCCGGTCGCGGCCGGGTGCAGCCAGTAGCCGATCTCGCGGCCCTCGTCGGGGGAGTCCTCGCGCCGGTACAGCGAGCAGGCGCCGACGATGGAGCCGTCCTGCACGATCGCGTAGGTGTGGTTGTCGTTCGCCCACTGCTCCTCGCGGCGGGCCAGGAAGTCGGTGGTGGACTCCAGGCTGTGCCCGGCCACCCACGGCATGAACGGGCGCAGGTGCTCCAGCGACTCCTCGATGACGCGGAAGAGCTCGGGGAGGTCGGCCTGGCCGCGGAAGGTGCGCAGCAGCAGGCCGTCGTTCAGGTCGATCACCGGTTCGGGCAGGCTCATCTCCGGAGGATGCCACGGCCCTCCCGGGCCGCGCACCCCGAATTCGGGCGGGTGCGGTCCGGGAGGGCCGTGGCGAGGGGTGGGACGCGTCAGCCGTGCGTCACGCACTTGTTGGCGCTGTTCGACCACAGGCCCTGGAGGTCGAAGGTGCCGGTGCTCAGCGTCACGTACGCGTCGAGCTGGACGCACGCGTCGCCGATCTCGCCGCCGCCGCCGTTCCAGCCGATGCTGGGCCAGAAGTCGGTGACGGTCTCCGCGTACTCGTGGGTCTCGGTGGACTCGATGCCCGAGAGCAGGCGGCCGTCGGTGAAGGTCGTGCAGGCGCCCGCGCCGTTGTCGGGGATGTACGGCAGGTTGGTGTAGGCGAGCTTGCCGTACGACGTGGAGGTGAAGTCGTGCCAGGCGCAGAAGCCGGAGTTGGGGAAGCCGTCGGGGTGCGTCTTGGTGGGGGAGAGCACGACGTACTGGGCGTTGAGGTTCGGCGCCTGGGTGGTGTTGCCGAAGTGCGCGGCGGCCTTGCCGGCCTCGGCGGCGATCTGCGCGGCCGTCGCGTTGGCCGGCGCGGCGGCGGACTTGTCGAACCAGACCCCGGCCAACGGCGAGGTGGTCGGGTGGTTGACGTGGACGCCCTTGGTGCCGCAGGTCACCGTGCCCTTGGGGACGCCCTCGCAGTACTGGTCGAGGATGGTGCCCCAGGTGTCCTTGGCGCCGTAGAGGCCCTTGAACATGTTCTGCATGTCGGTCGCCACCCCGGCCGGGTCGGACGACCACTGGGTGCCCCAGAAGACCAGGTAGACCTTCGGGGTGGGGGAGACCACGCCCTGGCTCGCGCTGGACCCGACCGACAGGGTGTCGGACGCGGCCGTGACCGCGCGCTGCGAGGCGGCCGCGGCGGGGTCGAGCGGCTTGAGGCCGAAGTGGGCGGCGGCGGTGGCGGGTTGCGCCGCCTGGGCGCCGGTGGCCAGCGAGGTGGTCCCGAAGGCTGCCAGGGCCAGCGCCGCGAGGGTGTGGGCGGCGGCCTTGAAGGTTGTGCGCATGCGTCTGCTCCCGGATGTGAGGGTGTGAGGGCGGGGCGAACTGCCTGCGTGCGGAAGGGTGTTCGGATGGAGCCCCGACACCTCACCAGTTCGGGCGGCGTCCGTCCAGACGTGCGGAAGCGGCGGCGCGAAGGCTTTGCCGTGCCTATGCCAAACTCTCGTGCGGTTCTAGCCGTCGGGCGGGTTTGGACGGCGCCCGGGCGGGCCGCCCGGGCCGGGCGGCCGGTGACGGACGGTCATCACCGGGCGGGGCAGCCGTCGTCCGGCCGTCCGGGGATCGTACGATCAAGCAATGTCTGACATCACGGAAACCACGCCGGGCTGGCTCGCGCCCGAGGAGCTCGAAACGACCCGGGCGCAGATGCCGATCCTGTACGTCGAGGCCGTGCCGGTGCGGGTCGACGAGTCCGGGGAGGTCACCCAGATCGGGCTGCTGCTGCGGATCGGGCCGGACGGGACGGTCAGCCGCACGCTGGTGTCCGGGCGCGTGCTGCACCACGAGCGGATCCGCGACGCGCTGCTGCGGCACCTGGAGAAGGACCTCGGGCCGGTGGCGCTGCCGCGGATCCCGGCCTCGCTGCAGCCCTTCACCGTCGCCGAGTACTTCCCGACGCTCGGCATCACCGAGTTCCACGACCCCCGTCAGCACGCCGTGTCGCTCGCCTACGTCGTGCCCGTCTCCGGCGACTGCCGGCCGCGCCAGGACGCGCTCGACCTGGTCTGGTTCAGCCCGGCGGAGGCCGCCTCGCCGCTGGTGCAGCAGGACATGCCGGGTGGTCAGGGGGTGCTGCTCAAGCGGGCGCTGGCGCACGTCGGCTGCCTGAGCTGACGGCGGAAACGCTTCTTTTAGGGATTGAAGGCTTGTTGCCGGGTTCGTGAGGTCGGCGGAGCCGGCGCATCAGAACCAGACGCGGGGCAGGACCTGCCAGTCGGACTCGACCGGCAGGACCAGCCCGGTCCGCTCCCGGACGTCGGCGGTGCGGTCGGCGCGGGCGTCCAAGGCGGTCAGGGCGCCCGCGTCGGCCTCGGCGTACCGCCGGTGGGTGTCCGGGTCGGCCCAGAGCGTCACGACGAGGTGGTGTTCGCGGTCGCGGAAGACGTCCGGGACGACGCGGGCGACCACGCCCCCGAGCAGGCCGCCGGCCGCGGCCGACCCCAGGCCCCGGGCCGAGCGCAGGGCGTCGAGGAAGTGCTCTTCGCGGCCGGGGTGGAGGCGGCAGTCGTCGACGCGCAGCACGGTGCCGCGCGTCAGGGCCTCGTGCAGGTCGGCGGCCTCCCCCGGGATGTCGAGGACGGTGGGGCCGGCGGCGTTCTCCAGCACCGCGTACCGCTGTTCCGGCGTCGGCTCGTCCTCGGCGGGTTCGCTCATGCGGAAGCGGGCGTAGCCCATCTGGTCGGCGTCGATGACGGCGTTGCGCTCGTCCCTGAAGTCGAGGTACGCGGCCTCGTCGGCCCAGACGTCCAGCACGCACGCGCGGGGGCCGTCCGGCTCCCGGGCACTGACCTGCCCGACCAGCCCCGGGTGGCCCGGGAGCGCCGTCCACTCGCTCCGTCCGCTCCGGTAGCGCTCCAGTGCCTCCGGCCGGACGTGGCAGTCCCTCCACTTGATCCACATGCGGACCATCATCGGCGGTCGCGCCCGGCCGGCGTCAAGCGGCCCGCGCCGGCCGGCTGCCCGAGCCGACGGCTCATCCGAGGCCGGGCAGGACCTGCCAGTCGGCTTCGAGCGGCAGGGCCAGCCCGGTCAGCGCGCGGACGTCCGCGGCGACGCCCGCGCGTGCGCGCAGGGCGGGCACGTCCCGCTCCGCGTAGCGCTGGTGGGCGTCCGCGTCCGTCCACAGCGTCGCGACGAGGTACCGGTCGTCCGCGAGGCGGGTGACGGCGCCGGCGAGCATGCCGCCGGCCGCCGCCATGGCCGGGTTCCAGACGCGTCGCTGGGCGTCGAGGAAGTGCTCGGCGCGGCCCGGGTGGAGGTGGCAGTCGGCGACGCGCAGGGCGGCGGCGCGGGCGAGCGCGTCGTCCAGGCCGGCGGCCTCCCCCGGGATGTCGAGGACGGAGGCGCCGGTCGTCACCGAGGTCACCTGCCAGCTCCCCGGCTCGGGTCCTTCCCCGTCGCGACGCCCGGACCGCTCGGCGGACGCCGCCGTGACGATCTCGTCGTGGCGCACCGCCATGAAGGCGGTGTAGGCCTCCTCGTCGGCCCAGACGCCGAGCACGTGCGCCCGCTCGCCGCCGGCCTCCCAGCCCCCGACCTGCCCGACCAGCCCCGGCTGGTCCGCGATGGCCGCCCATTCGCGCTGCGCGTCCGCGAAGGCTTCCCGTCCGCCGGGCAGCACGCGGCAGTTGATCCACTTGATCCACATGGGGCCATCATCGGCGGTCGGGCCGGACCGGTGCCAGCCTCCGGGGTCCCGGGCCGACACGGAATCACGGTCCGTAGAAAGGACGTTGACAGAGCGTCCGGAAACGGGTTCAGTGCGTCCTCGGCAATCTGCGTGAGGAGTGGACGTGAGTGCGGTCGGTGCGGGGCCGGAGGCGCCGCGGCAGCAGCCGGTGGCGATGGCGTACGAACAGGTCGGGTTCAACGGGGCGTTCGCGGCCGCGCTGACCCGCGTGGTGGGCTCGATGCCCGCGCTGTACGTGACGCTGGCGATCGTCGGCGGATGGATGGCGCTCGCGACCTGGGGGCCGCTGCACACGCTCGACCCGTACCCGTTCGCGTTCCTGCTGTTCCTCGACAACGTCGTCCAACTGGTGCTCTGCCTGGTGATCCTGGTCGGCCAGCGGGTGCTCGGGATGGCGGCGGACCGGCGGGCGGTGCAGACCTACGAGAGCGCCGAGGCGATCTTCGAGCGGGTCGCCGACCTCCAGGCGCACCTGGACCGGCACGACCTCGCGCTCGGGCGCGGCGTCAGCCTGCTGGAGACCAGCCGCCACCCGTGGATCGAGCGCCACCGCGTGCAGCACCCGCCGCAGGCGATCGACCAGGCGACCACGGTCAACGGGCGGATCGCCGCGTGGCTGACCGGACGGCTGGGCAGCATGTGGGCGTTCTACGTCGCCGCGGGCACGCAGGTGGTGTGGATCGGGATGGCCGAGTCCGGCCTCCAGACCTTCGACCCGTACCCGTTCGCGTTCATGAGCTTCCTGTCCACCCTCGCCCAGCTGGTCTTCATGATCGTCATCATGGTCGGACAGGACGTCATCGGCCGGGCCGGCGACCGCCGCGCCGAGCAGACGCTGCTGGACGCCGAGGCCGTCCTGCACGAGTGCCGCCGGATGAAGGCGCGCCTGGAGGCGCAGGACCGCGTCATCGACAGCCTCGCCGACTACACCAGCGCCCAGGTCACCAAGCACCTGGCGCGGGCCATCCACCAGAGCCGCCTGGAGGCCGCCGTCGAGGACGGCCGGGCGCCCGGCAGCGGGCCGGGGCTGCTGCCCTGGGACGAACTGCCGGAGGAGCTCCGGCAGGCCAACCGCCGCCAGGCGCGTCGGCTCGGCGACCGGCTGGCCGCCGTCGGTTGCCTGATGGTGCCGACCTCCGAGCAGCCGCCGGGCGCCGACGGCCCGCCGCCCGTCGACTTCACCGAGGAGGAGGCGGAGGTCCTCGCCCGGCTGGAGCACGAGCACGGGCTGAGCGCGCCCGCCGTCCTCGGCCCGGGCGCGCTGCCGGGCCAGCGGGACGGCCGGGACGCCGAGCAGGTGCCGTGGGCGGAGCTGTCCCCGAACGCCCGCGCGCGGACGGTCGCTTCGGTGCGCCGCCTGCCCGCCGTGCTCGCCGACGTCGGCTTCCAGGTGCTGCGCACCGGCCACGGCGCCGACGGGCCGGGCGAGCCGGACTTCACGCCCGAGGAGTGGGCGACGCTGGGCCGGTCCCTGATGGCCTCCGGCGTGCTGGTGGCGCTCGCCGAGGGCGTCGCCGACGCGGAGGAGATCATCGCGCTGGTCAAGCTGCTGCGCGAGGCCGGCGTGACCCACCCGCGCCGCTTCGTGCGGGAGCTGGCCGCGTCGTCGACCTTCGACACCGGGCTCCAGCCCGCGACGCGCTACGCCGACTACGAGCGGCCCGCGCTGGCGGTGATCCGCGAGGCGACGCGGATCGTCGCGAGGGTCGCCCCCGACGAGGTCGACGGGTTCCGGGAGTTCCTGCTGGAGATCGCCACGGTCGTCGCCGACGCCAACAACGAGGGCGGCTTCTTCGGCCTCGGCGCCCGGCCCCGGGTGCCCACCGAGCTGCGGGCGATGGAGGCCGTGCGCACGGCCACCGAACTCGACCGGCCCGAACCGGCGGTGTCGCTGGTGCGGCGGAAGCGGAAGTCGTAGGGCCTGTCTCAGCGCAGCGTCGGGACCTTGACCTGGTTGAACGCGTAGTAGACGGCCAGCAGTCCGTGGACGGCGAGGGCCGCGGGTGCGGACAGGAACGCCAGGCCGACGGTGAGCGGGTAGACGACCATGCCCACCTCGAACCGCCACCGGGCGGCCCGGGCCGCCGCGATGTCGACCCGCGCGTCGAAGCAGTGGCCGGTGCGCGTCGCGTGGTTCCAGAACAGCGAGAACAGCACGGCGTGCCCGACCATCACCCCGCCGTACACCGCCGCGGCGACGTTCGCGGCCGAGCCGTTGCGCAGGTTCTGCGCGACCAGCGCGGTCGGGAACGGCAGCGCCGAGACCAGCATGAGCAGGAGCAGGTTGACGAACACCAGCGTGCGGTCCACCCGGGCCAGGTGCACGAACAGCGTGTGGTGGTTGACCCAGATGACCCCGATCACCAGGAAGCTCACCGCGTACGCGAAGTAGGACGGCCACTGCGCGCCGAGCGCCCGCCACAGCTCGGCCGCGCCGTGGCCCTGCGGGACCTTGATCTCCAGGATCAGCAGCGTGATCGCGATCGCGAACACCCCGTCGCTGAACGCCTCGACCCGGCCCGTGTCCGTCGTCGCCACCGGCCGCGCCGGCTCCACCGTCTCCACCGGGCGAGGATCCCAGCCGGGCGCGGGCACCCGGCGGCGCAACGCCGTGGCGCCCGGCGCGATGCGGCGGCCTGATTTACCAGCTCTCCATACTTTTCCGGTGGCGGTGGTCACGGTGAGTCACATCTGATAGAGATCGCACACCCGACCACGGTGCGTGCGCCTGACCGCCCCCGCACCACAGGAGGACGAGCCATGCACCTGGAGATCACCCCGATCGACGCGTTGCGCCGTGCGGCCGCCCGCCCCCTCGGCGGCCCCGCCCTGCACTACGAGGAATCCGCGGTCGGCTACCCGGAACTGCTGGACCGCGCGGGCCGCCTCGCCGAGGTGCTCGCCGCGGGCGGGGTGACGGCCGGGCGGCGGGTCGCCTACCTGGGGCTCAACAGCCCGACGCTGCTCACCACCTACCTGGCCTGCGGCTGGCTGGGCGCCGCCTTCGTCCCGGTGGACCACCGGCTCGGCGCGGCGGAGACCAGGGAGGTGCTGCGCGGCTGCGGGGCGCACACCGTCGTCGCCGAGCCGGGGCGCGCGCCACTGGTCGGCCCTGCGCCGGGTACGCGCCTGCTGCTCATCGACGACGACCCTGCCGCGCCCCTGACGGACACGCCCGGTCCGCACTGGACGCCGCTCGCCGCCGCGCTCGCCGCCGCCACGCAGCCGCCGCGCGAACCGGCGTCCCTGGACGCCGACGACCTGGCCGTCCTGCTCCACACCGCGGGCACCACGGGCCGCCCGAAGGCCGTCAGGATCACTCACGGCAACCTCTGGTGGAGCGGTGCCAACGTCGACGCGGCGATGGTCACGCGCGAGGAGGACGTCAACCTGGTCGTCACCCCGCTGTCCCACGTCGGCGGGCTCGCCTGCTTCACCCTGCGCAGCCTCGGCCACGGCGGCACCACCGTCGTCCGGCGCCGCTTCGACCCGGAGCGGACCCTGCGCGACCTCGTCGAGCTGAGGGTCAACACGTTCTTCGCCGCCCCCTCGATGTACGCGGCGCTCGCCCGCCTGCCCGGGTTCGCCGCCGCCGACCTGTCCGCGCTGCGCTGCGCCGTCGTGGCGGGCGCCCCGGTGCCCGCGCGGCTGGTCCTCGACTACGCGGCGCGCGGGGTGATGCTGCAACAGGCGTGGGGGCTCACGGAGACGGCGGCCTTCGCCTCCTACCTGCCGCCGGAGCTCACCGTCGCGAAGGCGGGCTCGGCGGGCCGGCCGATGCCGTTCACCCGGCTGCGGATCGTCGACCCGGACTCGGGCGCGGACGTGTCCGGGCCGGACGAGCCCGGCGAGGTGTGGGTGAGCGGGAAGCACGTCTCGCCGGGCTACTGGCGCGGCGAGGAGGCCCTGCGGGACGACGACGGCTGGTTCCGCACCGGGGACCTCGGCCGGCTGGACGCCGACGGCTGCCTGTACCTGGTCGACCGGCTGGCGAACGCGCTCGTCCGGGACGGCGGGACGGTCCACCCGGCCGAGGTCGAGCGCGCGCTCACCGGCTGCCCCGGCCTGCGGGAGCTCGCCGCCGTCGGCGTGCCGCACGACGGGCGGGGCGCGGCCGTCGCCCTGGTGGCCGTCGCGGAGCCGGGGAGCGCCCCGACGCTCGACGCGGTGCGGGAGTTCGGCGCCGGGCGCCTCGCACCGCACGCGCTCCCGGTCCGCCTGCACCTCGTCGACGCGATCCCGCGCAACGGCGCCGGGACGGCGGACCCGACCGCCCTGCGGTTGCTGCTGGCGGCCGCGCCCCGGACCGTCCCGCGGCGGGCGGCTCGGGACGGCCTCCTGGAGCAGGTGCCGCAAGAGCCCCGGGTGGAAGGCGAGTCGGCCGGCTTCGCCCCGCTCGTGGTGTCCGCGCGGACGCCGGTGGCGCTGGCGGCGCAGGCCGGGCGGCTGGCCGATGCGCTGGACGGCGGCGTGCGCCCGCAGGACGCGGCGCTCTCGCTCCTCGCGGGGCGGGCCCTGTTCGAGCACCGGGCCGTCGTGGCGGCGGCCGACTCGGACGCCGTCCGCGCGGCCCTGCGGGCGCTGGCCGAGGGCGGCGCGGCGCCCGGTCTCGTCGCCGGTGCCGCGCCACCGGGCCGCCGGGACGACGGCGTGGTCTTCGTCTTCCCCGGCCAGGGCAGCCAATGGGCGGGCATGGGAAGGGAGTTGTGGCACGACGAGCCGGTGTTCGCGGAGCGGATGGCGCAGTGCGGGCGGGCGCTGGCCCCGCACGTGGACTGGTCGCTCGTGGACGTCGTACACGGTGTCGGCGGCGCACCGCCGGTGGAGCGCGTGGACATCGCCCAGCCGGTGACGTTCGCGGTGATGGTCTCGCTCGCGGCCCTGTGGGAGGCGTACGGGGTCCGCCCCGCGGCCGTGTTGGGCCACTCGCAGGGCGAGATCGCGGCGGCCTGCGTCGCGGGCGCGCTGTCCCTGGAGGACGCCGCCCGGACGGTCGCGCTGCGCAGCCGCGCCATCGGCGACCGGCTGGCCGGCCGGGGCGGCATGGTGTCCGTGCCGCTGCCCGAGGGCCGGGTGCGGGACTGGATCCGCGCGTGCGGGGACGGCGTCGAGGTCGGCGCGGTCAACGGGCCGGAGCGCACGGTGGTGGGCGGGGAGAGCTCGGCGCTCGGCGCCTTCCACGCCGAGCTGGTGGGGCGCGGCATCGACGTGCGGATGGTCCCGGTCGACTACGCGTCGCACACCGCGCAGGTGGTCGGGGTCGAGCGCGACATCGCCGACCTCCTGGGCGATGTGAGGGCGTTGACGCCGACGGTGCCGTGGTTCTCGACCGTCGACGGGGCGTGGGTGGCCGGCCCGGTCGACGCCGGGTACTGGTACCGCAACCTGCGCGAACCGGTGCTGCTCGACCCGGCCGTGCGGGCGCTGGCGGCCCAGGGGTTCACCGGCTTCGTGGAGGTCAGCGCGCACCCGGTGATGACGACGGCGATCGGGGCGACGCTGGCCGACGCGGGCGTGGCCGCCGGAGCGTCCGTGGTGTGCGGCACGCTGGCGCGCGGCGAGGGCGGCCGGGAGCGGTTCGCCCGCTCGCTCGCGGAGGCGTTCGTCCGGGGCGCCCCGGTGGACTGGACGCCGATGCTCCCGCCCGGCGCGCGCCGGGTCGACCTGCCGACGTACCCGTTCCGGCGGCGCCAGCGGTGCCGGCCGGCGGAGTCCGTCGAGTAGCGTGCCCGCCGGGCTTCACTCTCGTGGGGCTTCACTCTCGCGGGGCTTCACCCTCGCCGGGCTTCACTTGTGTGGGCAGGGCCTCGTCGTGGCGCCCGTCCGGCCGTCGACCAGCCGCAGGTGGTCGTGCTCGCCGCAGTCGTCGAGCAGGAGCACCCGGTCGCCGAGCGGGACGGGCGGTGTGGCCCGCGAGCCGCGCCGCCAGAGCACCCGGCCGCCCCGGACGGCGACGACGGCCCACGCCGCGCGGTGGATCAGCAGCGCGTAGAGGCATCCGGGTGCCGGGACGAGGTGGGCGTAGAAGTTCCGGCGCTCGCGCCGCGGGACCTTCAGCGGCCAGCGGAGCCCCGTGAGCCACCGGTCCCCGCCGAGGCCGCCGAGCCGGGCCGAGACGATCCGCTCCCCGCGGATCGCGGCCGGGTCGTCGTGCGTCCCGTCCAGCCGGACGGTCGTGTAGAGCCTGCCGGCTACCTCGACGACCTGCGGGTCCGAGAGGCGCAGGGGTCGCCGCGGGGAGAAGAAGGTCCGTACCCGTCCCTCTCCGATCGATCCGGTCTCTCCGGTCTCTCCGAGTGGCCGGAGGTGTGCCACCCGGCGGTCGTCGACCCGGGCCCAGGCCGCCGAGGGCACTTCGCCGTCCGTCCCGGCGCCGCGCCAGCGGGTGGAGGGGTACCCCGTGGTGAGGGAGCCGAGTGCGGTGCCGGTGGCGGGGTCGAACCACTGCACGGTGTCCCTGCGCGGGTGCGCGGTGAAGACGACCGGCGCGGGCAGGTGCTCGGCGGCGACGAGGTGCAGGCGGGCCGGGTAGCGGTTCATGGTGGTGCGCCACAGCTGTTTGCCGCTGCGGGCGTCGTAGGCGCGGGTGTAGTGGCGCCGTTGGGTCCCGACGGTGACGATCACCCGGCCCTGCGTCAGCAGGACGCTCCCGAAGTCCACGTAGTCGTGCCGCCACAGGCGGCGGCCGTCCGCGAGGTCGACGGCGGTGACGTGGCGCGGCGCGTCGGGGTGGCTCTGCCAGAGGACGAGCGTGCGGCCGTCCGCGAGGTAGCCGGAGAGCGGGGCGGCGTCCCGGATCCAGGCGAGCGCGCCGTCGGTGCGGCGGAGGCAGGTGAGGCCGATCGGATCGGTGCCGTGCGGGCTCGGATTGCGGCTCGGCACGACGACGTGCTGCCCGGCCGTGGTGAAGGCCGTCGCGAGCCGGAACCCGGTCCCGCCGAGCGGGTGCGGGCTCCGCCAGAGCATCCCGCCGTCGCGGGCGTCGAACGCGGTCATCCGCCCGTCGAACGGGACGAGCACCTGCCCGTCGGCGACGGCGATCGGGCCGAGGCTGTCCTTGGGCGCGGTGACGGTCCACAGCCCTGACGCCGCGTCGTGGTCGACGGACAGCGGGACGGCATCGTTGATCATCGGCTTTCCCCCGAAACGCCTCGAACCCGACGAAGAACCTGACGAAGAACCTGACGGTCAAGTATCGGCCCGGTCGTCCACCCAGTCGTCGGTGCCCCCCAGCCGTGCGGTCAGTTCGAGCCCGGGGTCGTCGGATTCGGCGGCCCAGCGGTCGTGGGTCGCGTCCAGCAGCGGCCCGAGCCGGGCGTGCCAGGAGGGCCGGTAGCGGACGGTGAAGACCGGTTCGCCGGGCTGCTCGACGGTGATCCGGTGGTGCAGCAGGCCGCCGCGGTGCCGGACGGCGGCGTCGGGCCGCACGACCACCTGCCGGTCGCCGACGGTGAGCACCCGGCGGCCGTCGTCGGCCGTGCGGAGCTCGGCGCGCAGGCGGCCGAGCCGGCCGGACCATTCGGGTGCGGGCACGGCTCAGCCGCCGTTGTAGTCGGTGGCCGCGAGGACGGTGAGGCGGGTGCGGTCGGGGGAGAGGGTCGCGAGGCCGAGGTCCCACAGGTCGCAGTTGAACCAGTCCGTCCAGGCCCGGAAGCCGTACCAGGCGCAGGCGGCGACCCGCCGTTCGACCTCGGCGGGCGTCGCGTCGCCGGGGGCGCCTGCCAGGGCGGCCAGGGACCGCCAGGCGGCGAGCCGGCCGTGCGCGCCGTACCACCACTCGTCCTCGCGGCCGCCGCCGGTGGACGCCGCGGCGAAGAGCTGGCGCCACGCCTCGGCGGGGGTGGTCGCGACGACGGCGAGGTTCCTGGCGCCGGTCAGGCCGTCGAGGCAGTCCAGCGGGAGCGAGGCCAGCATCGGGTGGAGGGCGTCGGCGTCGACGGGGGCGTCGGTGACGTGGATCCCGGCCTCGACCCGGCCGTTGTGGCGCCCGTCCCAGCGGTCGACGGCGGTGGTCAGGGCGAAGTCGAGGTCGTTGGCGCGCACCGCCGGGACGGGCGCGGGGTCGTTCGGCAGCTCGCGCCCCTCGGGCAGGCCGTACCCGATGCCGCCCCCTCCGCCGCCCAGCCAGTAGCGGGTCAGCTGCGGCGTGCCCTCCAGCGGGGAGAGCGACCAGGGCAGCCAGGCGAGCGGATGGCTCTGCCAGAACGGTGAGTTCGCCGCCCACTCGACGGCCTCCGGCGGGGGCGTGGAGCGGCGGAGCACCAACTCGTGGACGAGGCAGGCCCGCAGCTCGTCGGGGGTGTCCCCGTACGCGGCCTCGCCCGGAGCGAAGAGCTGGGCGAGGTCGCGCGGGGACTGGTTGGCGGCGAGCACGGCGGCGGCCCTGCGCTCGGGCCGCTTGGTGGGCGACAGGTCGGCGAAGCCCAGCCGAAGGGCGTGGGCGATGGCGTCGCGCCGGTGGGTGGTGGCGAGCCTCCACAGGAGCAGGGAGAAGAGGTAGTGGTGCTCGGTGCCCTTCGCGCGCGCGCCGTAGCGCGCGTGGACCGCCGCGGTGAGCTCCGCGACGAAGTCCGCGTCGCCGCGCCGGAGGTGTTCGTCGGCGAGGTCGAGGACGCCCCCGATGATGACGCTGCCGGCGAGGCCGTCGACCAGCCGTTCGATCGTGTTCCGCACGCGGGCGAGCGTACCGCCCTGGTGGGAGTGGTCAGATGGGGGCCCGGCCCAGGTGCGCGGTCCCCACCTTCTTGGCCGGTGACCAATGACTGGTTGTCAGTAAGACTGGGTCGGTGACCAAGAAGCAAGCCCCGGACCGCGCCCTCACCCGGCTCCCGTCGGGGCCGGCGCCGATGATCCGGTCGAGGCCGGGCTCGAAGCGCTCGTCGAAGTCGTCGAAGTCGTCGAAGTCGCCGGAGGGGTGCTGAGATGCGGGTCGAGATCGTCGCCGTCCTGGACGGCGGCCGGGTCGACTTCCGCTGCGCCCTCGGCGGGGCTCAAGCCCTGTGGGCCGGGCCGCCGTCGCCCGGTCCCGGCCAACTCTTCGACGTGGAACTGGACGTGGAAGAGCCGATCGCCGCGTGGGCGAGAGCCACCACCGGACCGGGAGCGATCACCGGAACCCCGGCGGGCGGGGCCGTGCTCACCGGGACCGTCCTCGGGACGGGAGACGCGGACGACCCCGTCGTCGACCTCCGGCTCGGCGACGACATCGTCCTGCTGGAGCCGCCGGCGGACGGCTGGGACGTGCGGCCCGGCGAGGTCGTGGCGGCACGGGTCACGTCGCTCCGGCTGTACCCGTACGAGCTGTAGCCCGCGGGCCTGCGGCTGATGCGTTGAGTCCCGCGGCCCGGGGGGACGTATGGGTCAGTGGCGGGGCGGGTGCGGCGGGGAAGCGGGAAGGTGAGTCCGGTGATCAGCTCGGAGACGGTGGAGTTCCGCGTCGGGGACCGGGTGTGGGTGTACCGGGACTCGGAGTTCGGTGCGGTCGAGGGGGCCGTGGTCGTGGACGTCCGGCCGGACGGGCGGCTGCGGGTGGAGTTTACCGACGGGCACCGCACCGCTCTCCGGTACGGGCACGTCGAGCTGCGGGCGCCCGCCCGCGGGGGGAGGCCCCCGCCCCGGCCGGT